>NZ_JASWIM010000019.1:0-118094 GCF_030291335.1 Arenibacter flavimaris | reverse complement strand
GCATACCTCCTGTCCAAAAATCATGATCGGGCATAAAAAAATGACCCTAAATAAAATCTAAGGGCAGTTAATATTCTATGTGTTCTACAAAATTAAGCTAACTCCTGAAAGTGCCTAAAAAAAAGAGCCAAGAATCTATTTATTAAATAAATTCTTGGCCTTTCCTCAGAACTGTTAAATTAACAGGTTTTTTTAATTTTTCTTAATGTTTATTTGGCATTAAGTGTTAAAGCAACCTCTTTGACAATTTCTCCACTGACATAAATAATTTGAGGAGTATTACCTGTATCCCAAACAACATCACCAACGGTAATTGTCGCTCCAATATAATAATTACCCTCATCGAGACCGGTAAAAGAGAAATTCCCATCACCATCCGTAGTTGTATCAAATAGCAATTCCGTACTTTCAGAATATAACTTAACTGTTATTCCTGATAAAATCTCACCACTATCCGCACTTGCTGACCCAATAATCGATGCTTCATTATTTTTATTACATGAAACAAATAAGGCCAATGACATTATTAAAAAAAGTATCTTTTTCATTTATTTATATTATATAGTTAATAGTTTATTCCAAAACATTTTTCCATTTGTTTTGACGACCTGTAAACCAAAGTGGTAGATTGTAATCATCATGTTGACTGATTCTACTCCAGTTTTCTGGATCGGTCGCCTGAATGCTTGGGTCATAAAGAAAACGTTCTTTCCACTGAAACACTTCATAAGGAGAACCTGGGTTATCTCCAAGGTATTTTACCAAGCGACGTGCAGCCGCATAAGGAGTCTCAAAATTGAACATGTTGTAGTGCAACTGTAACTGATTAAAAATGGCCTCTACCTTATCCTCACTAGACAATCCAGAAAAGCGCTGTGTCTCATAATTAGCATAGGCGCCAGGGTCGATCTCCATGGCTGGTCTATCCCTATCAATTCTAGTCTGATCCATATTACTTGGGAAAGATGGAGTTGTTTGCTTAGAATACTTATTATTGGTATTCAAATTGTACCAATATTGACAAGATAGTTCAATTGCTTTTCTATAATGATCCTCTGCCGATCCGTTGACGGTACCAAATCCCCTAACGGCAGCTTCAGCTAAAGAGAGCTCGGTCTCAACCGCATGAAGCGTAGGATATCTTACATCAAAATTGTACTGTGGTCGAACATTGTATTCGGATATCATATTATTGTCCGTACCAATTGTCCAGCCTATATCACTGTATTGACTACAATGCTCACGAAATGCTTTCAGGAGAAAGGCTTCCCTTTTGGACAAGTCAGCGGCAGCCTCTTCGTTCAAGGTTATCTTCTGTTCATTGCCAGGAGTACCAAAAGATATCTCAGTTACTCCTATATCGGTCATTATTGGATGATTAATATAATAAGCCCTCATAGCTTTGCTGAAATAACTATTGGGGTCCGAACCATCATCCCAGCTAGTTTCAGCTCCAACATAGCGCCCAAGTATATCTTTTGAATATATATAAGCTATTCTAGGATCAACCGTACCGTTTAACAATCCTTCTTCAGAATTGTCCCCATCGAAATAATAAAGAGTTTCACCGTTTACAACTACGCTACTTTCAGTAGGAGTACAATGCATTACATCCTGTAGGAAATGTTTAGGAGCACGACACTCATCCGCCCTTTCCCTAAAAGCCCTAGTAATACCAAGCTCTACCTGCAAACGGTAAGGCTCAACAATAGCAATATCAGCTAAACCAGCTACATCAGTATATTGATCAAAAAGTGGCTTTCCGTTCAACTCTGCAAGTACAGTAGATGTAATCCCTGGTTCCATCTCACTAATATTCATGGCCCATCTTAAACGAAGAGAGTTAATATACTTACGCCACTGCATAATATCTCCGTTAAAAATAACATCTTGTTGTTGAAAAGATGTCAATTCAGCAGAACCTAAATCTACATTCGCCAAATAAGCTTCAATTTCCTTCAATTCCTCAATAATAATAGGATATATATCCTTTTGCCCTAAATATTGGGCTTTTTCCCCATCAAGTGCTCCTGCAGAACCCGTTTGAAAAAATGGGATTTCATCATATAAGTCTGTAGCACGTTGATAACCGTATGCTTTCATCACATGTAACAATCTCATGTAAAGCACATCTAGGTTCGTACGGTCTTCTTCGGGTATTTTATTAAATTCCTTTTGAGCCCATAGCACTTGTTTTATCCAAGCACTATTAACATTATTAAACACCCCCCTATTGAAAGAATTAGAACCCCAATCATTTTCAACATTTTGAAGAGTATAAGAAAGACCGTAATCACTCACAGTATAATAAAGTTGAACTCCAGTTCCCATAATTCTAGATCCACTTCGCAATTGATGATAAGCGGAGCCATAATCTCCTCGTAAGAAAAATCCACGAGTAAGTTGGGATGTAAAATAACCAGCTATAATACTTATACCTGCATTATCAGCTTGTTGTTTCGAAAACC
Organism: Arenibacter flavimaris; assembly: GCF_030291335.1. NCBI lineage: Bacteria > Pseudomonadati > Bacteroidota > Flavobacteriia > Flavobacteriales > Flavobacteriaceae > Arenibacter > Arenibacter flavimaris. The sequence continues at coordinate 115,626 of NZ_JASWIM010000019.1, read as the reverse complement.
CATCAGGATCTTGATATAAATCCTCCAAATTATCCTGACATCCAACGGAATTCGCCAAAAGCAAGATTGCTAAGATTGATTTTAAAATAATATTTTTCATAATTTTTATTTATTAATTATAGTTTAGCCTTAACAGACAATCCAATCGAACGCTGTGCCGGAAGTGCAGTTGTACCTGAAGCTCCATCGGACCAACCTGTACCGTTTGACGACTCTGGAATCGTATTTGGAGCAGCTTTATAAAGATACGCAAGATTATTTGCAAATACAGAAAGTTCAATATCCCTCAATCCAATTTTTTCGGATAGATCTGGTAGTCTATAACCCAAAGAAACATTACGTAAGGCTATATAATCACTTTTAAATAAGCGATCTTCTGGAAAAAACCCGTTAGAAAAATAGGAAGCGTAATAATATTCCTCAGCCGAAACAACCTGAGAATTTGCTACTCCACTTGCATTTACACCCGGTAATAACACACCATCATTAAATGTGGGTCCACCGCTAGTATTCGCCCCAATCACTTTCTGACCACTACCATCTAAATGGTAGGCTATTCCTCCACTCTGCGCATCTCTATAGCTCAAGGACTCATTCAATACTCCCGAAGCCATCATATAAGTTTCGCCTTCATGGATAAAAGTAGCCCCAAATGAATAATCCATATTTACTATAAGGCTAAAGTTTTTATAGTTGAAACCACTAAATACCCCTCCTGTTACGTCAGGTAGCAATTTACCTACTTTTCTATTGCTCTTCGTGGAATAACTATAACGTTGTCCATTACTATCTACAATTCGTTTACCATTATTAGGGTCATTGTCATCTGAAGGATTGATGTAATTCTGCCATCCACTTTGTTGATAAATCACCCCATACTCACCCCCAACTTCGGCTACGGCGTTCAATCCATTTGTACTCCAAAGGGATAAAGAAGTTAGATCCCCATCAAGTCTCTCAACCTTTGTTTTACTTGATGCAAAGGTCATATCCAAATTCCATTGAAAATCATTACTTAAGATAGGCTTTGTTTTAAGAGCCAATTCCCATCCAGTGTTAGCTACATCTCCTGCATTTAACCTGATATTATTTACACCAAGTCCCGGAGGAGCCGTAACTTTCATAATTTGATCATAAGTATTTGAATGGTATAATGAAAAATCAACACCCAATCTATTGTTTTCAAAAAGATAGGCTTCAAGTCCAACCTCATATTCGCGCTTACGCTCCGGCTTCAAGTTTGGAACAAAATTTTCATCAATTGGAGGAAGGTCACTAGGTGGAGAAAGAATAAAACCACCACCAGATGCGGAAATTCCCAAATTAACATTACTGAAATAACGTGGTCCTGGACGTCCAACATCGGCCCAAGAAGTTCTTAATTTTAAAAATTTAAACACTTCTGGTAAATCGAAAGAATTGGAAGCTATCCAAGTTGCACTGGCTCCAGGGTAAAAATAACTGTTATTCTCTGGTGGCAAAATTGAAGACCAGTCTTGACGTCCTTGAACTTCAACATATAGCTGATCATCCCAATCTACTTGGAAAGAGCCAAGTACACTATACAATATGTCTTCCCCATTATCGAATGTATATTGAGGTTGAACACCTGAAGGAAGGTTGGAGAACGAAAAGTAATTAGGAATAACCATACCTCCTATCACTGAGGCGCCTTTAGACTCTAAATAATTATTTCTTATAGCACCACCAACAAAACCTGAAAGCCCAAAATCTTTAACATCTGTATCGAAATTTAAAGTAGCCTGTCCGTAAGTTTTACGAATATCCCTACTTTCATCTGTAAAAACCGAACCACTGTTAGGCCCTATCAAACTCGGATCCTGTAGCTTACCTTTATAAACACTACGCTCATTGGTATTATCCAAACCTCCCAAAACGGTAGCGCTTAAATAATCATTAAAAGTTAGGTCCAAGGTAAGCGACTGTATATTGTGAACTCTATCAAAGATTGATTCATTCTGAGTCCAATCCCATAAAGTACCAACTACAGAAGACCTACCCCCTGAAATAAAATTGCTTCTTAAATCTGGATTTGCAAAATAATTATATCCGTTTTCGGTAACCATATAACTTTTCAACAAATCAACGTCAATATCTCCTGAATAAGCTCCTAAACTAGATCTGGCTCCTTGAGCATCAAAGGACCCCGCGTATGCAGAATTAAGATTTGTTGTAGTATAATAATTCCCTACATACTTCAAAGTTATGAAATCGTTCAAATCGTAGGATGCACTTATACTGAAAGTGTTCTTTTTATACTCTGCATTTGGAATAATTGGTTTCACATTCATATTGGTGTACGAAAATCGTACAGACCCATTATCGTTCCCAGAACTTACGGCAACATTGGAAGTTTGCTGTATACCCGTTTTGAACAATTGGTCGTAAACGGATTGCTTATTTGCTACCCATGGTCTCTGGGACCCATCCCACCAGTTCAACATAACGTTGGGATCAAATTTTGGACCAAAAGCAGCTCCCGATACGTCCAATGCTCTTTGGTTATTTTCATCTAGATAATAACCCTCTGCATCTGTTTGACTATTACTTGCGCTTCTACCTGTACCGTACTTAGTTTGTAGTTTTGGCATAAATGCGCTTTTATCCATTGAAGTGGTAAAAGAAGCCGAAACTCCAAGTCCTCGACTTTTGGCGCCACTTTTGGTAGTTATCAATATAACCCCATTGGCCCCTTCACTTCCGTATAAAACAGAGGCTTTTGCCCCTTTCAGAATTTGAAATGATGCAATATCATCTGGATTTATGTCATTAATCCCTGTTCCGTTATCCCTTCCGCTTCGCTCATTATAACTTATATTGGTATTCTCATCATGAATAGGAATCCCGTCAACCACAATTAAAGGTCTGGTTGTTGAGTTCGAATCAAATGAAACAGCATTTCGAATATTGATTTTCATTCCTCCAGAAGGTCCAACAGCCGTTGAGGCCACGCTAACCCCAGAAGCTGCTCCATATAATGACTGCAAGGCATTAACTGGAGTACCACTAGCCATAATACGCTCCGAATCAACTTGGGCTACAGAATAACCAAGAGCCTTGGCATCCTTTTTAATTCCCAAAGCTGTTACAACAACCTCTCCCAATTGCTCCGCATCTTCTTCAAGTACAACTTTAATCGAAGTTTGAACACCTACAGCTATTTCTTTTTTGGTATATCCTAAGGAAGAAAAAACCAATGTAGCATTATCACCTACATTAAGTGAATAGTTACCATCAAAATCTGTTGAAGTACCATTAGTAGTCCCTTTCTCCACAACGTTTACACCTGGTAGAGGGGTACCCAAATCATCGGACACTGTACCGGTGACCGTTTTGTTCTGCGCCATCATCCCCTGTACAAGGAGAAACGAGGCCAGTAATAAATAGTAATGAATTTTTTTAATCATACTAATAATTTTTAGTTAGTTAGAAGTTAATTTAGGGAGTTACCCCAATGTTAATTAATTCATAAATTTTCGTATTCTTGGGTAGGTAAGGAAATTAATTCGACTAATGACAACTGCCAAAAGCCTAATGACGTATTTTCGAAAACGTTTTAGTATTCTTAAACAACACTATTTTGATCTTTATTACAAAAAAAACACCCTGATAGTTACGATTACCATCAGGGTGTTAAAATAGTTTATGATAAAATAGGTCAATTACCACCGGAAACAACTTCCATTCAACGTTGGCCTGTTCTCTTATTGGACCCTTATTCCATTACAATCCAATAAACTCCCGACCTATTACGATCTCTTATTTAATTTTGATAACAAATGCTTCGGTGTCCAACAATTTAGCGCCCAAATCCTTTGGAAGCTGAATAGCCATGCCCTCGTTTTTTTGGGTCCATTTCAATTTCTGTTTACCCCCCAGGAGCTGTGCCTTGGCACCTCTTGACGCAACATAATTTGGAAACACTATTTCGGAAGGTAAAGATGTCTGTCCCTTTTCCACTAGATACGTAAGATAGATCGCTCCATCAGGCTTGGCGGTAACACAAACGTTGTCAAATTTAAAGGGAGCCATGGATCGGGTACCATAAATGGCCTCCTTGTTCACCGACATCCAATCGCCAATTTCACTCAGCAATTTGTAAGCCCCTTCATCCCACTCCCCTTCTGGGCTGGGAGCAACATTCAACAACAAATTACCTCCTTTGGCCACTATATCCACCAAAGTATGTATGGCCTCACGTCCGGACATGTATTTGGCATCAAAAGAATAGGACCAACCACCGCCAGCTATGATACAGGATTCCCAAGGATAGGGAAGCGGCTTTTCCGGCACCCTATTTTCCGGGGTCAAATAATTTTGATTCTTACCGTGAACGGCCCGGTCCACCACTATTAATCCCGGCTGTTTTTCCCTGGCTTTGACCACTAATTCATCCATTTTTATATCTTGGTTAACGATACGGTTCTTTAAATATCCGTTGTCATTATTAACTAGCTGCTGCTCGTACCAACTGGTAATTTCGGATTTAGGTGTTTTGGCCACCCAGCCGCCATCCAACCACAAGATATCCACCTTGCCGTAGTCTGTTAACAATTCCAATATCTGATTATGGGTAAAGTCTATGTATGCCTGCCATTTCTCAGGATTGGCCTCTGGTTCATAATTAACATTCCTATCCCGAGGAGGGTAATAAGGATCCCAATAGGTTGGGGTATTCCAATCCGGTTTGGAAAAATAGGCTCCGGCCCATAACCCCTGCCCTCTAAAGGAATTAAAAATTTCCTTGGTGATATTGGCTTTAGGGTTGGTTGAAAATGGGGTTTTTGGATCCGTTATTTTGTAATCTGTGTATTTGGAATCGAACATGGAAAAGCCATCGTGGTGCTTGGTAGTGAATACCACGTACTTCATTCCCGCATCCTTTGCTGCCTTGGCCCATTTATCAGGGTCAAACTTCACAGGATTGAAAGTTTTTTGCAAATCCTCATATTCCCTTTTATACGTATTATAATCACTGGGATTAGAACCTTTGGTCCGTTCGCACCAACCATATTCCTCGGGACAAAGCGACCATGATTCCACTATACCCCACTGACTATAAGTTCCCCAATGCATCAGAAGGCCAAATTTCATATCCTGCCATTGTTCCAATTTCTCAAGCACCAAGGGATCGGTCTCGGGCACATATCGCTCGTCCTCATAGATGGCCTGTGCATCCATTGCTTGGGAAATGAAGGCCAAGATTATCGCCGTCATAAGATTTTTAAATCTAATTTTTGTATTCATTTATTCCGGATTTAATTAATTATTATTTCATCGGCAAATAGCCAAGAAGGCAGTCCAGCAGCATGGTGCCAATAAGGTGTTTTTGTGTTTGTAGCCCTAACCTTGATATATCGAGCATTCCTTTTTTCAAAATCCAATTTAAAAAATTGAATATCGTTGACCTTGCTGTCCTTGGTTAAGGGAAAAGGATTGTTAATAGTCCCAAAACTTGCAAAATGCCGATTATCCAGGGAGCCTGAATAGGTAACCTTCCCAGGAAAAAAAACTATATGATTGGTAACCTGCAAAAAGGCCAAAGAAATGGTACTTATGTTCATAGGCTCCCCTAAATCCACAACCACCTCCATATCATTTCCTTCGTACCCCAACCAGTTGGCATAAAAACTGCTTCCCCCCAGAGCCCCATCGGTAAGTGCCATAGGGTCTTCCTTAGCGTATTTTTTTGGTTTTGTTATGGTAACCACTTTTTTGCCCATGGCAACATTGGGCATCCTTATTACTTCCAGTGCCGACATATAATTTGCCAGATACTCCGTTACGGTAAAACCCATTTCATTCATTAAGGTAATATTGTTCTTGGCCGTGGTGGCCTTAAAATTATCCAGTAGTGTGGTCACCAGCGGATTTATTATCTTTTTACCTTCCTCATTGGGGATCAAAAGCCGATAATTGTCGGTAATATTCTTCCTACTGGCCTCCAATTCGGCAAAATCCACCCCCAAACGTGCCACTTTTACCCGGGCCAAAATTTCGGGTTTTCCTGCCACCGCCTTTTCTGCAGCGTCAAATAATTGGGAGTATTCGGATAGCAACCCTGGACTTAAATAAGATGAAATTGCCTCCGATGGATCTCCGTAGAGAAATAGAAAGAAATCCTTGTCTTCCTTTAACTTGGTATGGATTACATCAATATATTTTTTTATATGCACCCCGGCTTCTTCATAATAACCAGTGGCAAAATCCGTCAAGAGGGCATCAAAATTTAGATCGGGATTCCAAAGCAGTTTTGCCGTTATATAGGATCTTAGTTCAAATAGTTCGCTAGGATTGTTACTGTGTTGTTCAAAAACCCATTTTGCATTGTTGTCCCGAAACAATTGAATATTGGGCTGCAGTGTATGGATATTGGGAAATGGGGCAAAAAAATTGGTAAACTGTGTTGTATAATCCCAAATTCTAATATTGTTCGTTAGTTTACCCCATCCTATTAAATCGTTTGCAAAATCGGTACACTTCTCTGCAATGGGCGCACTTCTATCGCACTCAATAGAGCAAAGTGTTATCAATACATTTTCCAGAGGTTTTGTTTTGCATGGCTTTCTAGTATATTGATAGGCCAATGTGGAAATCATTTTATCCGGAAAAGTAGCTGCAACCTCATTTACAAATCGAATCATGGTGCCCGATGGACTGCCTTCTTCTTCATTGATTTTACTACAATCGTCGCACTGGCAATATTGTTGATTATCATCCTGGCTAACGGATATTACCCCTGCCTTGGGAAATTGCTGAAACAAGGAAGCTACAGAGTCCTTTACAATAGCCAACACATCAGGATTGGTCAAACACAATTGGGTAGGCAACCTTTGGTCGCCCCGCAGCGCATAATATTCCGGATTGGGTTTGTAGAATTTTTCCTCGGGCAAAAACTTGTGGAACGTATGTACCCTGGCACTAGGGACATAAGTGGGAAAGGATTCATCCGTTACCTTTTGTTGTTCCGCATATTCCGGATTGTCATAAAACAATCTTGAATGGACCGTTCTGGTAGTAATATCAGCGGTATACGTATAATTCAATGCGGGAAGATCTATATTTTTGGAAGTGGGTATTTTCTCCACCTTGGGTGCATACCACCTACAACCAAGATAACGCTCCAAGAATTCGTACACAGCATATTTTGTAGACCTATCCGAACCTCCTCCTACCCAAAGGTTTTTTTCCATGGTCCTTATGGATGTCCCTTGCTCCTCCAAATTCCTTTCATTATCAATACCCAGATAAATTTTATGCTTTTCAGTACTTTGGGAAGCTTTATCGACTATTTCCAATTTTGCACCACTAATTTTATATAAATATCGCTGCAATATTTCGGCAGATTCCTGATTACTTTCCGAGGCCCTACCCATAATTACAATTTCATAATCTGACTGGCCCGCATGAACCAATTCAATTCCATCCATATTGCAGGACGATAGGATCGATACTATTAATAAGAGACTTAGGGTTTTTAAATGTGCCTTTAAAATATTCATTCTCAATGTCATTTTAACCTATTTGTACAATTTCAGCTCCAATGTTTTGCCATTTACCAATTCATCATGTCCTATGAAATACCCCATATGGGGTTTTCCGTCTATCCTTATCTTTTCAATAAACCGGTTCTGCTCTGAAAAGTTTGAAATTATAGTAATTTTTTCCTGCTGATAATAATCACTATCCAAATGTATGGTTATCTTATTAAACCGTGGCGTTGCTATAGTGTAAATTGGATTTGAAGGACTTATGGGATAAATACCCATCATTGAAAACACGGCCCAAGCGGACATGGTACCCGTATCGTCATTCCCCGGGAGTCCGTCCGGCGCATCCCTATAATATTGATCTAGCAAATCCGAAACTATTTGCTGGGTCCGTCTTTCCTCTCCCTTCACATAATTGAATAAATAGGGATAGGCAATATCCGGCTCATTGGCCATATCATAATGCCCCTTATCAAAGACATCCTGCAATTTATTTACATAATGTTTTGGCCCACCCATAAGTTTCATAAGGCCCTTGGCATCATGGGTGACCATAAATGAATACTGCCATGCATTGCCTTCAATAAATCCCGGATTTTTCACAAAGTTGGCTCCGGCTTCCGGATTATAGGGACTTAACCAGGATCCGTCATCATTTCTAGGTCTCAGTAAATTAAATTCCCTATCGAAAAGGTTCCTGTATGAGATAGACCTTTTGGAAAAACGTTTATAGTCCTCTTTTTTACCCAAGATTTTGGCCAATTGGGCTATGGCATAGTCCGAAATATTATATTCCTGGGTGGTTGATACAGATCCACTATTGGTGGTTTTGGTGGTGAGGTATCCTTTTTTCAAATAATCTTTTAGTCCAGGGCGAAGGGGATTATCTTCAATCTGATCTGCACTTTTGACCATAGCTGCATAGGCCTTTTCCACATCAAAATCCTTTATACCCTTCAAATAGGTATCGGCGATGACAATTCCGGCCGGATCCCCTACCATAGTAGTCGTTTCCGTGGCGTTCAACTCCCATTTTGGCAGCCACCCGCTCTCATCATAGATCTGCAACATACTCTTCACCATATCGGATTGTTGTCTTGGATAAACCAAACTCATAAGCTGATGCAAATTCCTATAGGTATCCCATAGGGAAAATACGGTATATCGGGTATCCTGGGTCCTTAAAATTTCCCTAGTTCCCATTTTGGGATAATCGCCATTATAATCATTCAGGGTACTGGGATGGATCAAAGTGTGATATAAAGCGGTATAAAACTTAACCTTATCCCCTTCAGCACCCCCTTCTACCTCAATCTTGGACAAATATCTGTTCCAATTCTCCTTGGACTCTGTCAAGATTTGGTCAAAACTTCGCGTTGATGTTTCCTTTTCCAAGTTTTCCCGGGCGTTTTCCATACTGACATAAGAGATTCCAACTTTCATTTCCACTACCGTGGGCTCTTTAAAATTATATCGCATATAACTCCCTATACTATCGCCTATAACTTCCATGGTATACCCTGGCATTATCCTAGTTTTTCCATTATAGCCCATCCATTCGGCTTCGGTACCTGTATAAGTAGTTGGTTTCTTCCAAACCCCATACTCGGTCGCAGGCTTGGAAAACTTTGCCACAAAATAAACGGGGTATGCTTCTTCTGGTTTGTAATAACAAAATGAACCAACAGAACGAACTCCTTCAATTTCTGTGGGTGAAACTACCCTAACAGCGGCGCCTTGTTCATTGGTAAGTCCCAAACCAAGATTTATTAAAATATTGGCATCCCCTTTCGGAAAGAAATATTTGCTCACCCCTACCCTAGTAGTTGCGGTTGCCTCCACTTTTATATTATAATCATCCAACGTATTGGAATAGTATCCTACTTTGGAAACCTCATTGGAATAGGAACTTCCGTATTTTAGATAATCAACTTCAAGCCCCCCTGTAGTGGGCATGGCCAATATTACCCCTAATTCCGGACAGCCCACCCCACTTAAATTAACATGGCTGAATCCTGTTAAGAAGGTATTCTCCTGCACGTAAGGGGTAGACAGCCATCGACTGTCTTTTTCCAAGGGCAAATTTTTAGGTCCAGCCACATTAAAGGGAGATACACTCACCATACCTCTTACCGCTATAGGCCCGGGATTGGTAGTCCCAAAATTTGAAGTCCCTATAAAAGGGTTCACATAGTCTACCGGTTGCTTTTGGGCGTAGGCTCCAAGAGCACAAACTACCAATATCAATACTAATTTATTCTGTAAACCCATCCTTATGTTTTGCTATATATGTTTGTTCTGAATATGTGCCATCTTAAATTTACACATACAATCCCTATCAAGAAAGCCTCACCTGAATTTTGGTGGGGGTTATGGGTGTGTTTTCCCAAGTCCCCAAACTATTCCACTACCACCTCATCAATAAACATCCATGAGCCACCTCCTGATGGCGGAGATCCTAAATTTGTTGCCTTAACTTTAATATATCTAGCGGTTTGTTTCCCTAGTCCAATTATAAAATCTTTTAATTCCGAACCATTGTTTGCCGTATATTCCCTTTTTACAATTCCTGCACTTCTGTATGATTTGCCATCATCCGAAAGAAAAATCTCGACCTGGATAGGAAAGTAGATTCCGGAACCTTGGTTTTCCAAGGCTCCCACCGTTACTTGTTCCATTTCCGTAGGGGACTCCATATCAATCACCAACTCCATATCATCACCTAACCATCCCTGCCATTGTCCGTCGTGAAAATTCTTGGACCCACGAACTACATTTACCATCCCCAATTCTTTGGCTCCCTGGTAACTATCGTGATATTTATTTAAATAGGTTACAGGTTTACCCACAGCTTTATGATAGGTAATTGTTTTTTCAAACAAGGCACCGGCAGGTCTATCTTCCTTAAAAACTTGTGCCTTGAGGGTTGTTGTCTTTGTGATTTCTATAGGATCGGTGTATTTTTCCGATGTTGTGGTAATGTTACTACCATCAAGGGTATAACGGATCTCCGAACCCGGAAATTCCGATATAAGTGCTATGGAAATAACGGCACTTTCGGGATTGACGGTAGTTTCTGTTGTAACCTGGTAGACACTTTTGGCATAATTGACACCCATGATTCCATATCTCTGGAATAGACTACCTACCCTATTGGAAAAATCATTCCAATTCTTATTATCCTTACTACTCCAAACAGCTTCTGCCAAAGCGGCCAAACGCGGATAGGTCATATACTCCGCCTGTTCATTGGTCGGGACATATTCCGTCCATAAATTAGCCTGACCTCCTAAGACATGCTTGGCCTGCTGCTCGCTCATCCCTTCAACCACAGGGTCAAATTGATAGACCTTACTAAGGGGCAGGTTTCCTCCCCAAGCCAAAGGCTCAACATCTTGGTCCCCTTGGTAATAATCAAAATAACAATGTGAGTTAGGGGTCATCACTACATCGTGACCAGCTTCGGAGGCTTCCAAGCCACCTTTTACCCCGCGCCAGCTCATAACAGTGGCGCCCGGAGCCAAACCGCCTTCCAATATTTCATCCCACCCCAATAAGGTTCTTCCCTTACTGCTTAAAAAACGTTCCATACGTTGTATAAAATAGCTTTGAAGTTCCTCAACATTGTCCAAGCCTTCCGCGGCTACTCTTTTTTTGCAATCAGGGCATATCTTCCAATTGGTCTTGGTAGCCTCATCCCCACCCACATGGATGTATGGGGACGGAAACAATTCCATCACCTCCCGTAAAACGTTCTCCAAAAATTCAAAAGTCGAATCCTTCCCAGCGCAATATATTTCAGTTATGGGCCATACCCCTCCAGAGGGTACCATGATCGGATTTTGAAAACATGATAATTCAGGATATGCCGCTATAGCGCTCATTACATGGGCCGGCATTTCTATTTCCGGAACCACAGTAATTCCCTTACGACTGGCATAAGCCACAATTTCCTTAATATCCTCTTGCGTATAAAATCCGCCATAAGTGGTCTCCGTACCCAAATCCGGTGTAGGTCTTGCATTCCATGGCTTGTCTTCCTGGTCTACCCTAAACCCGCCTACTTCCGTTAATTTAGGGTACTTTTTTATTTCTATTCGCCAGCCCTGATCATCTACCAAATGCAAGTGCAGGGTATTCATTTTTAATAAGGCCAATTGATCTATGGTAGACAGAACATATTCCTTTTCAAAAAAGTGTCTGGAAACATCCAACATAAACCCTCGCCATTTAAAACGAGGACTATCCTTAATTTCAACAGTGGGAATATCCCAATTAATATTGGTGACCACGCTTTTATTTTCTATGGCGACTGGAAGTAATTGCCTAACTGTTTCCAAGCCATACAAAAAACCATTATGATCATTGGCCCTAATAACCACTTGATTATCGGTGACCTTTAGACTATAGCCTTCCTCCGCCAAGGACGAATCCGTGGATAACAGGACAAAGTTACTACTTGGTGCTGTGGGTACCACCTCCAGGTCCCATCCGGCAGCCGCGGTAAATCTATCCTTCAATACGTCCAGAGTCTCCTCATGATCCTTTGGCGCCACCAATTTGGTTTCCTTGTTAAAGCGGAAAGCCCCTTGGTTAAATGTCATTTCCAAAGGTTTGGGAACGATATTTATATCACCCTCCGTAAATATGGTTTTGCTTTCCTCTTTACAACCCATTAGGACCACCAAAAGAATTACACTAAAGCTTTGAATTACTGTCTTTTTCATTATACTCCCTTTATTCATTTCCCTTGACCACCCAAAAATTTATTAGAACGCATCACTATTATTCATCGACACTTCGAAATTTACCATCCTCGCTTATCGTCAATATTTTTCCTGTAAATGGGCTTTTAACCCAAATATCATATCCAAATCGGTGCTTGTCCAAATTGGGTTTTATAGACTTGCCCAATATAATCGTAGGTGCTGACACCCGTTTTTCGGCATTCTTTTTTTCTTGTAGAACCCCTCTGTATACCGAATACAAATACCATTTTATATAATCGTCCTTTGGAATGGAAAAACTATCCTTTCCTCCTACTTCTTCTGAAGAAAAATAAACATACCCCCAGTGCTCCGGTTCATGCATATTGATAACTCCTTGAGGTGACCAAACCCAATTATACTCGGGCATAAACTTGCCATTATTGTCCTTTTTCCTGGAATACCTCCCGTCCGTTAAATCAAATTTCCAATTTACCCTGGAAAAGTTGATCCTCCAAAAATCGTTTTCCGGCACATTATTACTATTGCTTGCTTCGGTGATCACCGTCCATGGAATAGCTATTTCAACGGTCCATCCTTTGTCCCAATCGGATGAATCATTCAGTGTACCATCAATACTTACCGCTGATTTTACCCCTTGTATATCCCAACTGTCTATTACTTTGCCATGATTCCTATAGGGTTTGGTTAGAAACAAATCCCACAATGTATTATGGGCATTCATCTCATATTCGTAATAATTGTGGGTATCCCCATCGGGGTCGATAAAAATCTCAAAATCATTATTGTAAAAAATAACGGTGTCCCGTTGTTTTAAGGTAGCCCAAACATGGGGCTCCTCCATTTCTGCCAAAACATATAGGTACTCATTGTCCCACAACATTTTCATTCTGGTCCTATAATCAGGTATCAATTTTCCTTCGATATCGATATAATCTTGGGACCAAGGTGCTTTTTGCCAAGAAGCGTCTTCCCCTTTCCCGTCTATAGTCAGTGTTTCACTTGCCTTAAATGCAACATAGTTTCTTGGTATAAGCTCTTGACCCTTTATTGCGGTAAAGCCAGCGCATAAAAACAATAGTGCCAATGACCAAGTTCTGGTTTGAATGGAAAATGTGGTCTTCATATTTTGATTTTTATTATTTCTATTTAATAAGCAAAAGCCGTGTAGGTCCCCACGGATTACAAACTATTCTCCTTTGTGAACTTTAGAATTTCGGATATACGCCCAAAGGCCAAGCCGGTAACCGTATCCGCAGCTCCATAATAAATGGCTACCTTATCCTCTTCAATTGAATACAGTGCGGCACATGGAAACACCACGTTTGGTACATCGCCCACACATTCATAATTGGTCTGTGGGGATAACAGATAAGGTTTGGTCCTATACAGTACCTTATCTGGATGCTCCTTGTCCAAAATAGCCGCTCCCATGGAATATCTAAATCCGTTACAGGTATTAATTACCCCATGGTAAAAGGTTAACCACCCCTCATCGGTAAGTATTGGAATTGGCCCTGCCCCAATCTTGGTGCATTGCCATGCGCTATCCACAAAAGGGGTCACCTTCATTACACAACGATGTTCCCCCCAATATTTCATATCCGGACTATAACTAATATATATGTCGCCAAAAGGGGTATGTCCATTATCACTTGGGCGACTCAACATTGCATATTTGCCATCAATTTTTTCTGGAAATAATACGCCATTCCTATTAAAGGGCAAGAAGGCATTTTCACATTGAAAAAATTCTTTGAAATCGAAGGTATACCCAATACCAATGGTTGGTCCGTTGTATCCGTTACACCAGGTGATCCAATACCTATCCTCAATAAAGACCACCCTAGGGTCGTATTTATAGTCAGATTCGATCATAGTGGTATTACCTGCCTGAAACTGAATAGGATCATGGTTAATATCCCAGTCTATCCCATTTTTACTGAATCCGGCAAAAATGTTCATCTGCACCGCCTTGTTATCACAGCGGAAGACCCCGGCAAAGCCATCTTTGAACGGCACTACCGCACTATTAAAAATACTGTTGGAAGAAGGAATTGCATCCCTCTTCACCACTGGGTTCTCCGTATATCGCCAAACTACATCAGTACTTTGGGCAGGCCTTTCTTGCCAAGGAATGTTACTCACTTTATCTTATATTTAAAATTAAACTTTATCCTACTAATTTAAACTATCCCAGACTTTAATCTGGGGCATATCAATTATATCCTAATTGGGTATTTTTCTAACCTTATCCAACCAAGTGAATTTTAGAATTGCAGAGGTAATGCCAAAAACAACCAAGGCTATAATTGCCTTTGGGTAATCCCTGATCATAAAATATATTGGAAGAACGATCATACTGGACTGCCAAATAATACCAATGATACAGTTCATCATATCCCGCCAAAACTCATTATTCTTTTCAAAAGCAGGGTCTTCCGCTTTCAGTTCTTTATATATCGGACTCCACCAACCCCAAGGTTTCACATTTTTATAGAACGACTTTAATACTTCCTTATCGGTAGCCGGGCTAAAATAGGTTCCCAAAAACGATCCTAACATGGAAACTCCAAAAATTATCGGAAAAAGATAAATGGCGTGAACATGGGAAAGATTATACAATAAACCTTCCTCCACAAAATTGCCCTTGTTGTTATCCAGTACAAATTGCAGGGAAGCAACAATCAAGCCGGACAACATACCCCAAAAATAGCCCCAGCCATTAAATCGCCACCAAATCCATTTTAAAAAATTTGCTGCTACGTAACCTCCAAAAAGAGCACTTGTTATCCAAAGGGTGAGGGAATTGATGGAATCCGCGAAAAAGCCCATAACAACACCTAAAATCACCACTAAAAACGACGCTATATGACTCACTTTAATATAATGCTTTTGCGATGCTTCGGGTCTAAAATACTTTTTATAAATATCATTGACCAAATAAGCAGGGCCAGCGTTGACAAAAGCGGAGAAAGTAGACATAAACGCTGCAAGCAACCCTGCCAACAACAATCCCTTTATCCCTACCGGAACGTGAAAGTTAATTACTTTGGGAAGTAGCACCTCCAGTTCAGCTCCTGTAAGCGAAGGGTTAGCGATCATTTCCGGGCTTAGTACCACCAAAGCAATGACCACTATCCCGGATATGAGCAAATACCTAGGGATGAACAATACCAAATTGGTAAACCCGCTCATATAGGCAGCATCTTTGACTGTTCTGGTAGACAATATGCGCTGAAGGTCATAACTAGGGGTAGGGCCTGCTATACTCGCAAAGAAACCTTTAAAAAGCGTCATTCCTATCAAGGCTCCAAACATTTTATACCCCTCGGAATCGATCAAATTATTAAATGCCTGAAAATCCTTGTCCCAATGGGTTCCCAATTCCCAACCAAAGAACAGATTTTTCCATTCGGCACTTATTACCGAATTGATCTCTACATCCGTGAAAGCAAAAAAGGCATAGCCCGCTACCAGCACTCCGGCAACGACCATAATGATATATTGCAGTACTTCGGTAGCTACCACCGAGAACATCCCTCCCTTTACCGTATAGATCGTGGTCAAAAATATGATGATCATGGCATAGGACTGTTCTGAGTTCAACAAAACCATTTCCCCAATATGCAGGGTCATATCCCAAGGCAGGATAATGGTCAAAAATTTACCCACGCCTTCAAAAAAATAAGCAATAAATCCAACAGCAGCAACAATAGCAAATACAGCGACTATACTGTGGGAAGCCCTCCCTGCCCTATCGTCTCCAAAGCGGGTAAGTATCCATTCCGATCCGGTCATAATATTTGATCGCCGAATCCAGACGGCTAAAAACATCATCACAAAAATTTGATTCCAAATTGGCCATAGCCACATGAACATGAAGCTCTTAACTCCATACAAAAATAGTATCCCTACCATCCAAGCAGTACCCGAAACATCGAACATACCAGAACCATTACTAAGCCCCAAATAATACCATTTTATGTTGTTCCCCCCTAAAAAGTACGACTTGAGCCCCTTGGATGCTTTTTTTGAAACCCAAATACCTACAAAGAGGGTCAACACTATATAGGCAACAATTATGGCTACATCAATTACATTCATTTAATTTATTTTTAAGGTTGAAGCCAAAAACGTGTCAACCCGTGGTTTTTTTAAATAAAAACGGTTAAAAAATATTACAGCCTTGTGTTTTTTAGCTACTAACGACAAGAACTCTTATTTTTTTTATAAATTCCCCAAATTTTCAAGACTGTATTGGCGATTTTTCAAAAAAGTAAACAAAAACCAACATGGGCATTCCATTTACCTGAACTAAATATTTAATTTTTTTTCAGGAAGAGGAATAAAATTAGACCAACAACCAACCCGTAAAGCCAAACGCCAATTTTTAGAAATCAAGACTGTGATCAATTCTCATGACAATTAAAAATCTAAATCATAAATTACTCAGTAGAAATAGTTCCGGTGATTTCAACATCAACTATAGGCACCATATCATTTTTTGGGCCGTATATATTTTATTCAATATATTCCGCTGGGGAAATCTGCATCAGGATTTTGCCTATTCCATAAAAACCAACTTGTTGGGATTCCCCATACATATGGCCCTGGCATACCTCAATATTTATTTTTTAATGCCCAAGTTCGTTTATAAAAAACGATATATCACTTATACTATTTTACTTCTGACATCTTTACTTATAGGACTTTTGGTAAAATTCAACCTTACTTACTACTTGGTAAGCAACAACGTAATGCCCGAAGCCGGAGATGTTGAAAGCCTTACATTAAATTATGCCATAGTTACCATGCTGGGGGAACTTTATGTAATGTCGTTTGTTACGGCCATAAAAATTACGGTAGATTGGTTAAATGAAAACAGTAAACTCCATGAACTGGAAAAAAGACAGCTGACCACTGAATTAAAATTCCTGAGAGCACAGGTTTCCCCTCATTTCTTCTTTAACACTCTTAATAACATTTATTCGCTAACTTTAGAAAAATCGGACAAGGCTCCCCAAGTGGTCCTAAGATTATCAGAATTAATGCGTTATTTGCTATATGCTACGGACAAACCCTATCAGGACTTGACCAAGGAAATTGAATGTATCCAAAACTATATCGATCTGGAGCGTATCCGATTTGACAATTCCTTAAAAATTGATATGAACGTTTCTGGCGATATTGAAGGAAAGGGTATTGCCCCCATGCTCCTAATGCCCTTTATAGAGAATAGCTTTAAACATGGTGCCAGTAAAAATATTGGCAGTATGTATATCAAAATTAATTTGGAAATTGTGGACGACATCCTGAATTTTGAAATAAGCAACAACATCCCCCAAAATAAGTCGAGCAACAGAATAAACCCAGAAGTTGGCGGAATAGGACTTGCCAACGTAAAAAAACGTTTGGAACTGGGTTATGAACCCAAAGATTACAACTTATCAATCTTTGAAAAAGACAAAATGTTTAATGTTATTCTTAAATTAAAAGTGCAATGAGTTTTAAGGTAATAATTATTGACGATGAACCACTGGCAATCAACATATTAAAAAACTATGTAGAACAAATCAAGGAATTGGAACTGATTCAGACCTTTACCAATGCCATTGACGCCTCTACCTTTTTACAAAGAAATGAGGTAGATATCGTATTCCTCGATATCAATATGCCCATAATGAACGGTCTTGACCTGTTAGGCAGTGTAAATTCTAAGGCCATGGTAGTTATGACAACGGCCCATGAAGATTATGCCCTTAAAAGTTTTGAATTGGAGGCCATAGACTATTTAGTGAAACCCATACCTTTCCATAGGTTTTTAAAAACCGTCAATAGAATTATCAATTTAAAGGAAGGAGGCGCCAAAAATGAAACGCCTGCGACCAATGATAATCCCAGTATTTTCGTAAAGGTGGATAAGAAAAAATTGCAGAAAATTTATTTGGATGACATTATTGTAATAGAAAGCTTAAAGGATTACATCAGGATAAAGACCAAGGCTAGCAAACATATCATCCACAAAACCCTTAGCAGTTTTACCGAAGAACTCCCTGCGGACAAATTTATCAGAATACATAGATCCTATACCATAGCCATTAACAAGATCGATGCCATTGAAGGCAACAGTGTAGAAGTACAGGGCATTAGATATACCATTGGGCGTAGCTATCTTAACGAAGTAAAGAGCAAAATTTTACATGACGGATTGGAATAAACCGTCCAAAATACACTTAATTCTTTTTTTTTGGCAGCATTTAGCTGCTCGGGATTGTCATTTGTCGAAATTTAACGTTAAATTATTGCAAACCATCTATCTTAGAAGGTATTAATTTATTTAAAGTCAAAATGTTGTCCCATCCCGTAAGAAAATTTTTTGTCCGCTTCCCAAAGCGGTTGTATTCAATACTGGCATTCCTTCCTGTTTTAATTGCCTTTGGTTGCAACACTGGGGCACAAACGTCCGGAACAACCGACAATGCTGATACCAATGGAAGAATTCCCGATAAAATAGACTTTACTTTTCACGTAAAACCGATCCTATCGGACCGATGTTTTAAATGCCATGGTCCCGATAAAAATGCCATAGAGGGTGGACTATCCCTAAACACTGCCCAAGATGCCTATATGGCATTGGGCAAAAAGAAGGATCATTACGCCATTGTTCCTGGCGATATAGAAAACAGTGAATTGGTCAATAGGTTATTTACAACAGACGAGTCCTTGCTGATGCCGCCCCCGGAATCCAACCTAACCCTCACCAAATACGAGAAGGAAATCCTAAAAAAATGGATAGAACAAGGTGCCGAATACAAAGAACATTGGGCCTTTATTGCTCCAGAAAAACCGAGCATCCCCAAAACAAATAATACTACATGGGCCCAAAATGAAATTGATCAATTTGTTTTATCACAACTGGAACAAAACGGCTTGGAACCCAGTGAAAAAGCTTCCAAGGAAAAAATGCTAAGAAGGGTGTGTTTTGACCTTACCGGGCTACCACCAAGCGTGGAACAGATAAACGCTTTCGTCAACAATGATTCCCCTACTGCTTATGAAGAAATTATTGATTCCCTGCTAAACACGGTCGATTATGCAGAGAACATGTCCGCCGAATGGATGGATATTGCCCGATATGCGGACACCCATGGATACCAAGACGATTTTGAACGTATCATGTGGCCATGGCGAGATTGGGTAATTCACGCCTTTAAACAGAACATGCCCTATGACCAATTTGTAACCTATCAATTGGCAGGAGATCTTTTGCCCAATGCCAATGCGGAACAAATTCTTGCCACCGGCTTCAACAGGAACCACAAGATCACCTTTGAGGGTGGGGTTATACCCGAAGAATATCGTATTGAGTACGTAGAGGACAGGGCGGTGACCTTTGGAACCGCCTTTCTGGGTCTAACGTTGGAATGTGCCCGCTGCCATGATCACAAATATGATCCTATAAGTCAAAAAAACCATTTTGAATTGTTCAGTTTCTTCAACAATATTGACGAATTGGGACTGACCCCCGGGGGGGCGGGAAAAATTCCAAAACCCTATATGACCATTACCGAAAAGGAGAAAAACGGTGTGTTAAGTTTTGTTCAACTCCAAAAATCCTCCATGAAGGAAGTTCCCGTTATGGTCATGAACGAAATGGAGGAAATTAGGCCCTCCTATATCTTGAACAGGGGTGTCTATGACCAACCCACTACTCAGGTCTATCCCAATACACCAGAGTCCATTCTACCTTTCCCTGAGGACTATCCCAAAAATAGATTGGGACTGGCCAAATGGTTGTTTCACGAAGACAATCCTTTGACCGCTAGGGTTACCGTAAATAGATTTTGGCAACGTATGTTCGGCAGAGGTTTGGTGGCATCTTCCTTCGATTTCGGCAACCAAGGCTCCTTGCCAACACATCCCGAATTGCTGGACTTTCTGGCCATCAAATTAAAGGAAGAAGGTTGGGATACCAGAAAAATATTAAAATATATGGCCCTTTCCGCAACCTATCAACAAAGCAGCAAGGTATCCAAAAAATTACAGGAATTGGACCCGGAAAACCGTCTCTTGGCACGTGCGCCAAGGTTAAGGCTAACAGCCGAATTAATTAGGGACCAAGCCCTGAAGATCAGTGGACTGCTCAACAAAGAGGTTGGTGGACCAAGCGTTAAGCCGTATCAACCCGCCGGAATTTGGGAAGCCACCACTGGTGGAGGTGGAGGAAGTACGGCCACTTACATAACCAGCACCGGAAAAGATCTATACAGAAAAAGTTTGTATACCTTTTGGAAAAGAACCGTTCCCCCGCCAAGCATGATGACTTTTGACGCGGCATCCAGGGATCTTTGTACGGTAAAACGGCAAGAAACGAACACACCCTTACAGGCATTGGTATTGTTAAACGATCCACAAATAATTGAGGCATCGCGGCTAATTGCCAAAAATGCCATTGATCGCAATACAGAAATAATTGATCAAATAAAATACATTTTCAAGCTGGCAACATCCAGATCTCCGGATGAAGATGAGTTATCCATGCTGAACAATTATTACACCAGTATGCTCCAAAAAGTGGATGAAGAAGGAATAGACCCACAGGACTACCTGTCCATTGGCGATTATGAAATAGACGAGAGCTATTCAAAAAAACAATTGGCCGCATTGGCGTTAACGGCACATACCATTTTAAACTTAGATGAAACTATAACCAGGGGTTGATCATGAGCGAAAAAAAAATTATAGAAGAACGATCCTTGATTTTAAACCGAAGGTCATTTTTAGGAAAAACGGCCTTGGGAGTAGGCGGGGTAGCCCTGGCATCCCTTTTGGGTGCCAACCTTTTTAGAAAGAATAAAAATGGCATACTTACCAAGGATGATAGTTTGGAAGGGGTGAAAGGAATTTTAAATTCACTGCATCACCCTGCAAAAATTAAAAGGGTCATATATCTGTTTCAAAGCGGAGGGCCTTCCCAATTGGAACTTTTCGACTATAAACCACTTCTGAACAAAAGACGTGGGGAAGATTTGCCGGAATCTATCAGGAACGGGCAACGGCTTACGGGGATGACGGCGGGACAGGACAAATTTCCGTTGGTCGGTTCCCTACATAATTTTAGCCAACACGGCAAGAACGGCACCTACATTAGTGATATTCTACCCTATACTGCTAAAATGGTAGATGAACTGTGCATTATAAAATCCATGTATACCGAAGCCATCAATCATGATCCTGCGGTGACCTTCTTCCAGACAGGGTCCCAACAACCCGGAAGGCCTAGTATTGGATCCTGGCTAAGTTATGGCTTGGGCAGTGAAAATGAAAACCTCCCGGCATTCACCGTTCTATTGTCGCGGGGTACAGGAAGGCCCAACGGGCAACCTTTGTACACTAGGCTATGGGGCAATGGATTTTTGCATTCCCTGCACCAAGGCGTTCAATTTAGGGCTGCCAAGGATCCTGTGTTGTATTTAAACGACCCCAAGGGCATTACCAAGGAAGTGAAACGTGAAATGCTGGACAATTTGGCCGCATTGAACGATAAGCATTATCAAGATTCAGGTGATCCAGAAATAAAAAGTAGGATTGCCCAATATGAAATGGCGTATAGGATGCAAACCTCCGTTCCCAATGTTATGGATACTGCCAATGAGCCCGATTATATCTATGAAATGTACGGACCTGAAGCCAAAATACCGGGAACCTACGCCG
This sequence comes from Arenibacter flavimaris, assembly GCF_030291335.1. Taxonomy (NCBI): domain Bacteria; kingdom Pseudomonadati; phylum Bacteroidota; class Flavobacteriia; order Flavobacteriales; family Flavobacteriaceae; genus Arenibacter; species Arenibacter flavimaris. The sequence goes on along the minus strand of NZ_JASWIM010000019.1, from coordinate 93,671 downwards.
CAAATTGTCTTTTAGCCAGAAGATTAGCGGAGCAAGATGTACGCTTCATCCAACTCTACCACATGGGTTGGGATCAACACGACAATCTCCCTGGAGCCATTGCCAAACAGGCAAAAGACGTTGACCAAGCTTCTGCTGCCCTGGTGGCCGATTTAAAACAACGCGGATTGTTGGAGGACACCTTGGTAATTTGGGGAGGGGAATTTGGAAGGACCAATTATTCACAAGGCCTTTTAACAGATACCAATTACGGTAGGGACCACCATCCAAGATCTTTTACCATTTGGATGGCCGGAGGTGGTGTTAAACCTGGTATTGTGTATGGGGAAACGGATGATTTTGGATACAATATTGTAAAGGATCCGGTACATGTCCATGATTTCCAAGCTACAATGTTGCACTTATTGGGAATAGACCATGAGAAATTAACCTATAAGTACCAAGGCAGAAGGTTTAGACTAACAGATGTGGAAGGCCATATTGTAAAGGATATCCTAACCTAAACCTATAACCAAAGAATGATATTACAGATTATAAGCCTTGGCCGTCTACACCCCCTATTGGTACATTTGCCCATAGGCATATTAGTACTGGCTTTTCTAATGGAACTATACTTTAGAAAAAAAGATTCAGGCACGGAACAAAAAATCATCAACTTTACCCTAGCCATTGCTGCTATAAGCACAGTATTATCTGTAGGCAGTGGATGGCTATTGGGCGAAAATGGCGGGTATGACGAAACCTTGTTGTTTAGACATCGATGGATGGCAGTTGGATTGGCCATAGGAAGCTCATTGCTATATATTATTAAAAAGAATCCAAAGACCTGGACCAAGAAAATATACTTACCCCTTTTTTTCGTGGTTATGGGACTTTTAGGCCTAACTGGTCATTATGGTGGAAGTATGACCCATGGGGAGGATTATCTATTTAAAAATGAAGAGAACACCAAAGTGGTCATAACGGACGTTGATAATGCCCTTGTGTTCAATGACATTGTAAAGCCAATTCTGGATGATAAGTGTGCAAGTTGCCATAATCCCAACAAGGTTAAAGGAGGTCTGATCATGACCAACAAAGAACAATTGCTTATAGGGGGCGACTCCGGCAGTCTATTCATGGCCGAAAAAGGTGAATCTCCCAGACTAATTCATCATATAAAACTCCCCATGGAAGACGAGGAGCATATGCCACCCAAGGGCAAGGTCCAATTGACCAATCACGAAATTCAATTATTGGAATGGTGGATAGGCCATGAAAACTGTTTTGATTGTGTGGCCGGGACTTTGGATAAAACAGAAAAGATCAGTGATATTTTAAATTCCTTGGAAGAGGATACCTCCCCAAGGGCCCTTATTGCGAAAGAATTGGCAATGGTTCCTGATGAATGGTTGGCCTCTATAAACAACAACGGATCCATTATTACAAAATTGGCAGAAAATAATCCACTTTTGATAGCCAACCTGTCCGGCAATAAAAGTTTAGGGAAAAATGATCTGAAAGCATTAAAAAAACATGCCGAAAACATAGTAGAACTCAATTTGGGCAACTCCAATTTTAATGACACCCTTTCTACATATCTAACCTCCTTTAAGAATCTCACCAAACTTCAATTACAGAATACGAAGATCACGGATAAGTCCATGGAATCCATAAAGGATCTTAAACACCTGGAGTCCCTAAATATTTATGGAACCGATATTACAGATCAGGGTCTGCAAAAATTGACAACCCTGAATGGATTAAAAACATTATATCCATGGAATTCCAAAATCACCAAGGAAGCTCTGGATAGTTTTAGCAGCAAGTATAAGGAGGTCACTGTAGTAAGCATCCAGGAGGATCTCTTTACCCCCTCTAGTTTGGAACCGCCAACCATAATTGCGGATACGGATTTCTTCAAGGATTCCGTTGCAGTTACCCTGGATTATTTTTTTAAAGGGGTAGACTTATATTACACCTTGGATGGTTCCACACCCGACACCACATCCAATAAATATATTGAACCCATTATACTCACCAGTTCCGTCCAGCTCAAAGCTGTTAGCCATAAATCTGGTTGGGAAATAAGTCCTGTAAAAACGGTAAGTTTTAAAAAAACGAATATTCTACCCAATTCCATAACCCTAAACAACAAACCCAACGAAAAATACAAGGGCAATGGAGGAAATACCTTGATAGATCTAAAACGGGGGACCATCAATTTCATTGATGGCAATTGGATCGGTTACGAGGGCAGCGGATTTTCCGCCACTCTAAAACTCCAAAAAGAAGAGGTGATATCCACAGTGTCGGTAGGGGCATTTTCTTCACCCGAGAAATGGATTTTTTATCCAACGGGTTTCAAAGTATGGGTGTCCCAAGATGGCGATAATTTTAAGCTGGTCCATACAGAGAAAATCCCAACGGAAAAACCCAACTCGGATACTAAGTTCCAATTTTTCGACCTTAATATTCCCCCAACCAAATCCACTTTTGTTAAAGTGGAGGTTATGAGCCAACTCAAGAACCCGTCCTGGCATAACAATCCCGGGGGAAAAAGTTGGTTATTTGTAGACGAGATAGTACTTAATTAAGAATAAGGAATCCTTAGACCTCCAAAATCCCTTGTGTAACAATTGTTACATAGAGAATTTTAGATAACTTTATATTTGCATCTTAAGAATTAATATGGATTATATACTTCAACCCTGGCCTTGGTATGTCTCCGGGCCCTTGATTGCCCTGGTAATGCTAATTTTGGTGTATTTTGGAAAAACATTTGGCATGTCCTCCAATTTACAGACTCTTTGCAGTATGGGAGGGGCAGGAAAATATTCGGACTATTTCAGGTTGGATTGGAAGGCCCATCGCTGGAATCTGACCGTTGTTCTGGGTGCAATAATTGGCGGCTTTATAGCAACCCAATTCTTATCGGACGGATCGGCAATTGCACTAAGTGCCGAAACTATTTCGGACCTAAATGCCTTAGGGTTTAGTGAGGTTGGGGAAACCCTTTTGCCCCCAGAAATATATAGTTGGGAAAATGTGATGAGTATAAAAGGGATTTTAATCTTGGTCATTGCAGGCTTTTTGGTAGGCTTTGGAACCCGGTACGCCGGAGGGTGTACTTCTGGCCACGCCATAACTGGCTTGAGCAACCTTCAATTACCCTCGCTCATAGCCGTAATAGGTTTTTTTATTGGGGGCCTCATAATGACCTTCTTTATTTTACCCCTTATTTTCGGAACATAAATGCGAAGAATTGATATTCATGACCCATGTGAATGTCATGATTTCCAGTTCACAAGTAAAACTAACAACAATTGAAAAGCCTAAGGCCGTTGAAATTGTTTTCATTAAAAAGTACATAAGATAAATAAAATGAAATTCTTAAAATTCTTATTGGTAGGTATCTTTTTCGGGATAGTTCTGGTAAAATCGGAAGCTGTATCCTGGTATCGTATTTATGAAATGTTCAGATTTCAAGCCTTTCATATGTACGGGATTATTGGGTCTGCAGTATTTCTAGGGGCTCTATTTATTTGGCTCTTTAAAAAATATAAGTTGAAAAGTATTGAAGGCAAAACCATGGATTTGGCAACAAAAGATAAAGGGGTTGCAAGATATATTCTTGGCGGCACCATCTTTGGCTTAGGTTGGGCATTGGCAGGGGCTTGCCCTGGTCCTATGTACATTTTAGTAGGTACCGGTGTTTTTAGCATGTTGATAGTAATTGCAGGTGCCTTGCTGGGTACTTTTGCCTATGGGGTACTTATGAAGAAATTACCTCATTAAAATGATACAAAAGGCCACGTACCCGAGGCCATTTTACCAATAGCGGGAAGCCCAATAAATCCCATGCTAGAAACTGTTTAAGTTTTATTAGTGAAACTCAATTTTGAGAAGTCAGTAAGACGCACTTAAAATTGCAAGTTGAACTAATCCCGCCTTTTTCGGCGGGATCTAGGTTTAATACCTTTTATTTTATGCATGCTTTTTCGAACTATTTTTTGAATAGCCGAGCTATGGAAAAAAATCTCTGGGGATAAGGATCAATCTCAAAAGTTGTGTGTGAATAGAAATAAGATAGAATTTTCTATCCCAAATTCCTGTTCTGTTCATTTTTTGTATCGCCCAAATACGTAGCATTCATGCATAACATGTATAGCTATTTTAGGACGGGTCATGTCCGGGGATAAGCCATAGATACTCCATAGATACTCCATAGATAGTCCATAGTTAGGCCGTATATGAAAATAGGGGAAAACAGGCTGGATCCACCCCTTTTTGGCGCGCTAAAATAGCTCCTTTTCAAGCCACTTTTTACCTTTCATGGACGGCACAATAGGCTCTGGGATCCCTTGCGGAAAACGAAGCCAAAATGCAGTGTCTTTATTAGTGAAACTCAATTTTGAGAAGTCGATAAGACACAATTAAAATTGCAAGTTGAACTAACCCCGTCCTTTTCGGCGGGATCTAGGTTTAATACCTTTTATGTAGCTATTTTTTTCCAAAAGAATATTTGCATAAACACAACAATTGTTCCTGATCCTTTAAATTCTTCCTGTATAGATTGACCACTATTTTTGCATAGTCCCCAACAATAAGACGTGATCCCCAATTTATGAATTCAAGTAAGGAATGGAAATAACCAGGCCTTCTCTACATTGGGAAGTCCGTTTCCATTGTTTGCTTGAAATAAAGTAAAAAGGTTTTAAAGCAACGGCTTACTAAATAATTTCAGCACTTAATCCTGCATTCAAAAGCTTAGCACACCTAGGCTTTAAATCTTTATATTCCCCTGTCTTAACAGTACATTTACCATTGTAATGTACAATTAGGGAACACTGTTCCGCCTGCTCCGGAGTATGGTCACAAGCCATAATTAAAGTTTCAATAACATGATCAAAAGTATTAACCTCATCATTGAACAAAACAATCTCATTTTGCTTAACAGTCTCCTCTTCCAAAAGTAATTCTTCCGAGACTTTTTCCTTTGTACTCATAGAATTCAATTTTAATACCTCCTAAAATACATATTTTACGGCAACCCAATTATTCTTTTCCAGATTTTTTTCAAATTTTAGCCCAGCCATCCTACATCTTTCAGAAATCTGGGGTATATCCTCTTTATAAAATCCGCTCAGGAACAAAAATCCACCCTTGTTTAAGCATTTAACATAGATAGGGATGTCTTCCAGCAAAATATTTCTATTAATATTGGCTATAATAATGTCATATTTCTGGTCTACCAGTAAATCTGCAGTGCCTTCGTAAACATTAATATGATTACAATTGTTCCGTTCAACATTTTCTTTGGCATTGAGGTAGCACCAGTTATCTATATCTATAGCATCTATGGCAACTGCTCCTTTCATAGCTGCTAAAATGGCCAAAACCCCGGTGCCGCTACCCATATCCAAAACGGATTTCCCTACAAAGTCATGGTCCAACAAATGCTGTAACATCATATAGGTAGTTTCATGATGACCGGTCCCGAAACTCATTTTTGGTTCAATAACAATATCATATTCTACCTTAGGCTTTTCATGAAAGGGCGCCCTAACCACACATTGCTGCCCAACTTGGATAGCGTTAAAATTACTTTCCCAGGTAGCGTTCCAGTTCTCCTGCTCTATCTCCGAATAATCATAGTCAATAGAAAACAAGGGATTGGTAAGAATCTGTAGGTCATCCAGGATCGTTGGATACCAATCTTCTTTTTTAATATAGGCCTGAACCCCTTCTTTGGTTTCCACAAAGCTTTCAAACTGTACCTCTCCCAATTCGGCAATAAGAATATCCGAAGCCGGTTGTACTGGGTTTACCTTAAAATTATACTCTAGATATATAGAATTCGACATTTAATCCCAACATTTTAATTAGTCACCCTTTTTCAATCAATTATCTTGGGACATGCCTATTAGGCATCCATGGAAAACTGCTTTTTTTCTACCCAAGCGTTGGTGCTTTCAAATACCCCTTAGTGGGTAAAAGGACCCGCTGAAGTATCAAGGGGTCCTTTAAATTATCTTGTAGCACCCAAACCTCCGAATAAAGCATTCATCAACGGCTTGAATCCCAGTATTTTTTATTAGCTTTTTAAGCTATTGCCTTTATTATAGCAATAAAGTCGTCCGCAACCAAGGCAGCTCCCCCAATTAAACCACCATCCACATCCGGTTTAGAAAAAATCTCGACCGCATTATTTGGTTTCACACTGCCCCCGTAAAGTATGGAGACATTGTTGGCTATACCTGCATCATAGGCATCTGTTATAGTCTTACGAATAAAGGCGTGCATCTCCTGTGCCTGTTCAGGGGAAGCAGTTTCCCCAGTCCCGATGGCCCAAACTGGTTCGTAGGCCAGAATTATCTTGCTCCAGGCAGCGGCATCTAAGGAAAATAAAGCATTTTTCAACTGGCTTTCCACAATTTTAAAATGGTTACCGGACTTACGATCTTCCAATTCCTCTCCGAAGCAAAACATCACCCTCATATTTTTTGCCAAGGCAGCGACCACTTTCTTGGCCAAAATTCCATCGGTTTCCCCAAAGTATGCCCTTCTTTCCGAGTGTCCTATAATTACCGTGTCTACCCCTATTCCCAACAGCATATTGGCAGATATTTCACCAGTGTAGGCACCACTTTCAGCAAAATGCATGTTCTGGGCAATTACCTCAATGGTGGACGATTTTAGTTTATTTACCGCTGCGTTCAAATTGACAAATGTAGGAGCTACCATCACTTCTGCCTTAGTATCTGGAAGTTTAGCGGAAAGTTCTGCCAACAACACTTCCGTTTCCGCTAAATTTTTGTTCATTTTCCAATTTCCTGCTACTATTTTACTTCTCATTTTGATTTTAATTTATGTTGTTCACTTTTTATGATCGAGGCTAATTGGCCTTTTAATTTTAGAGGCATTGCTACCAAATTATTCAAACGTTAAATCTTCCAAGTCGTTGTAATGGACTTTCTGTACAATGGTACCTTGCTTCAACACCAACACACCAGGATTGGAGCGTACAATTGTTTTTAAAGTGGTTTCATCAGTGAAATAAAAATCAAATCCCAATTGATATTCCTTTTTCATTTTTTGGGTATAATCCTTACCTGAAGCGGACATTCCTATGACCTTATACCCACTCTTTATAGCCTTATCCGTTATCTCCTTTATCTTACTATAAGAGCTATAATGACTTTTTGCAAGATCATATGCTATCACCATTACCAATTTAGGTTCCTGTAGTAGGGAAGCCGACAAATCCTCACCATCCCGTTCTATGGTAAAATCATGGATTGGAGGCTCGTATCCCTTTTGGATCTCCTTGGTATCCACATCTACAAACTCACCATCTACAGTTGGATAGTCCCCATTGGTTACCACCACCTTTTCCTCTCCATCAACGTTAAATTTCCAACTGTACTCAAAAATCGCTGCCGGAGCATTCTCCGGAACACCCATGCCGTCCTCTATGTTGGCCCCAATTTTATAAGGCCTAAAATCCAAGGCCGGTAAATGATTAAGAACATAATAGGCAAAGATAGCACTTACCAATAAACTAAAGCCAACAATAAGTCTATTGGCGCTATCACCTAAAGGCGAGCCAATATATTTAACTTTCAAAAATAGTACAATAATGAGCAGCAATAAAACTACATCCTTGGCAAAGGATTCCCAAGGTGTTAATTTAATGGCATCCCCAAAACAACCGCAATCTGTAACCTTATTAAAATAAGCGGAATAAAAGGTTAGGAAGGTAAAAAAAATGATCATCAAAAGTAGGCTCCACACAGTAAACTTGGTTCTAAAACCAATTAATAACATTACTCCGAGCAAGACCTCCAGAATTACCACAATAATAGAGATCCCCAAGGCATAGGGCATTAAAAACCCCAAATCCAGTACTCCCGGACTGAAATATTCCTCCAACTTAAAGGAAAAGCCAACGGGGTCGTTCAATTTAATAAAACCACTGATAATAAATAAAACACCTACAATTACACGACACAGAGTCACTATATATTTCATATTCCAATATAATTCCGATTATTATTCAATTGACATTATCACTTATCAGCTTTTAAAAATAGCACTTAGGATGTTGTCTTTTCCCTAAGATGTATCATTGCAAACACGGCATAGTTGATCATATCCTGATAGTTGGCATCTATACCTTCACTTACCAAAGTTTTGCCTTTATTGTCCTCTATTTGCTTAACGCGTAATAATTTTTGTAAAATTAAATCGGTCAAGGAACTCACCCTCATTTCCCGCCAAGCTTCCCCATAATCATGGTTCTTATTCTCCATTAAGGTCTTGGTGATGGAAATGTGCTTATCAAACAAGGCCACTGCTTCCGAAGCTGAAAGATCCGGTTGATCCACTATCCCTTTTTCGATTTGAATCAAGGCCATTACGGAATAATTAATAATTCCAATAAATTCGGAAACCTCATCCTCGTCTACCTTGCGGACTTCATTTTCCTGCAAACTCCTAATGCGCTGTGCTTTGATATAAATTTGATCTGTTAGGGATGGAAGCCTTAAAATTCGCCATGCACTACCGTAATCTTGCATCTTTTTTAGGAATAGGTCCCTACAAATTTTAATAACGGCATTGTATTGCTCGGAGGTATTATGCATGTAATCTTTCTAATTTGTGTAAATTTCGCTTAAAATTTTAAACTATTCAAAAATCGAGATTTAAACTTAACTACCAAAAGTTTTACTCCCATTTATCTTATAAAAAAAATGACCATTAACTGTAAAGGAAATTTAGTGGACCTAAGTACTCCCAGAGTAATGGGGATTATCAATATTACTCCCGACTCATTCTATGATGGAGGTAAGTATAAAAACAAATCGGAGATTATTGCCCAAGTAGAGACTATGTTGGCCAATGGGGCAAGTTTTATAGATATTGGGGCCTACAGTTCCAGGCCAGGTGCGGTGCATGTTGCTGAAAAAGACGAACTGGAAAGAATTACACCTATCGTAAAATTATTGCTCAAGACCTTCCCGGACATCCTTTTATCCATAGATACCTTTAGAAGTAGGGTTGCGCATGAATGCCTTGCCCTGGGAGCCGCAATAATAAACGATATATCCGCAGGTGAAATGGATCCAGAAATGTTGGCAACAGTTGGAAAGCACCGGGCACCCTATATTATGATGCATATGAAAGGTACTCCTGGTACTATGCAGGACATGGTCCATTACGAAAACCTACTATTGGATATATGCTATTATTTTTCCGAAAAGGTTGCCACGGCACGGACGTTTGGTATTAACGACATTATTATTGATCCTGGATTTGGATTTGCTAAAACCCTGGAACAGAACTACGAAATTTTCAAAAAATTTAATCTATTGCACTCCCTTAATCTACCCATTTTAACAGGGGTCAGCAGAAAGTCCATGATATATAAATTACTCCATACCTCCCCTAAAGAAGCTTTAAACGGCAGCACCGCCTTGCATATGTTTGCCCTATCCAAGGGCTCTCAAATATTAAGGGCACATGACGTTAAGGAGGCTATGGAATGTATTACATTGTTTAAAGCCATTAATGGCACCGGGAATCAACTGTGACCATTTTCGAATTTCGACCATTGAAAAATTGTTCAAAAAAGGGCCAAAACATTTTTTCGAATTTGATTTGAGGTTATAGCTTATTTCCTATTTTTACAAAAACCACAGGATTGGATTTTTTAAACTTCTTAGATTATAGCGTTACCGATATTATAGACATCTTTTTGGTGGCTATACTTATGTATTATGTTTACCAATTGGTTAGGGGCACCGTAGCCATTAATATCTTTATTGGTATTGTGATTGTGTGGGCATTTTGGAAATTGACGGAAGTTCTTGAAATGAAAATGATCAGTAGCATGGTAGGCGGGTTTATGCAAGTGGGCTTAATTGCCCTGATCATTGTTTTCCAGCAAGAAATCAGGAAATTCCTCTTAATGGTAGGCTCCACTAATTTTGCTTCAAAACGCAATTTTCTAAAACACTTTAAATTCTTAAAAGAAGATGGACTTACCATCGGTACCAATGTAGATGCTATAATTGGGGCTTGTGAGAGAATGGCTAGCACAAAAACGGGAGCTCTTATCGTTATTGCCAGAAATAATTCCTTGGATTTCGTGAAATCTACCGGAGATAAAATGTATATAGAAGTAACCCAGCCCATTCTGGAGAGTATATTTTATAAGAACAGCCCCTTACATGACGGTGCGGCGGTTATTGAGGATAATTTTATTGTGGCTACCCGAGTAATTCTACCTGTCTCCAATGAACGTACCATACCCTTGCGTTTTGGGCTAAGACATAGGGCGGCCGTTGGCATTACCGAAAAAACCGATTCCCTGGCAATAATTGTTAGTGAGGAAACCGGACTAATCTCCTATATTAAAAATGGGGAATTTGTACTGTTTAAGGATTTGGATGAATTGGCCAGTCTAATCAAATCCGATCTACTTTAACAGCAAATTGAAATTGGAATACCTAAGCTACCTCTTCAGCCAAAAATTGGGATTCATATAAGTTTTGATAATACCCTTTTTGCTTTAATAGCTCTTTATGTGTTCCTGTCTCCACTATTAATCCATCCTGCATTACCAATATTTTATCGGCCTTCTTAATTGTTGCCAACCGATGGGCTATTATAATGGAAGTACGCCCCTCGGTAATCTTCTCGGTTGCCTGTTGTATCAATTGTTCGGAATACGTATCCACCGATGAAGTAGCCTCATCCAGCACCAGAATACTCGGATTACTCACATAAGCCCTCAAAAAAGCAATTAGCTGTCGCTGACCACTGGAAAGCATGGTTCCCCTCTCCTTAATATTGTATGAATACCCTCCCGGAAGACTGGAAATAAACTCATGGACCCCTATCTGCTTGGCCGCCAATTCCATATTCTCTATAGTGATGGTATCATTCTTTAGGGAAATATTATTGGCAATGGTATCGGCAAAGAGAAATACATCCTGCAATACCACGGCAATTTTTGACCTTAAAGAACTTAATTTGTAGTCCTTGATATTGATACCATCAATAAAAATAGCCCCTGAATTAATTTCGTAGAAACGATTGAGCAAATTAATAATGGTGGATTTTCCCGCTCCGGTGGCCCCTACAATGGCAATAGTCTCTCCGGCCTTTACCTTAAAGGAAATTCCGTGAAGCACTTCCTCATTTTCCAAATAGCCGAAACGTACGTTACTAAATTCAATATCACCCTTTACCCCATCCCTATCTATGGTCCCTACATCTTGTATATTACTGTCCGTATCCAATATTTTAAAAACCCTATTGGCCGCTACCATTCCCATTTGTAGGGTATTGAACTTATCCGCAATTTGCCTCAGTGGTCTAAACAACATACTGGACAACAATATGAACATAAAAATAGTTCCATATTCCTCCTTACTAATATTGGTAACATTCTGCAGACCTCCGTACCAAACAATCAATCCAACAGTAATTGAGGATACAATTTCAGCAACTGGAAAAAAAATGGAGTTGTACCATACTGTTTTTAACCAGGCATTTTGGTGTTTTTCATTGATTTCCCTGAACTTCTCCTTCTCAATTTCTTCCCTTGTGAACAACTGCACTATTTTCATTCCTGTGATACGTTCCTGAACAAATGAATTAAGATTGGAAACCTGTGCCCTTACCTCAATAAAAGCGACCTTCATAGCCTTTTGAAACAGTCTTGTAGCATATAGGATTATGGGCAATACGGCAAATACAATTAACGACAATTTCCAATTGACCACTAGCATCACTATTGCCACCACCAACATTTTAAGCAAATCGGATACGATGACGAAAAAACCTTCGCTAAAAATTTCACCTATCCTCTGCATGTCCGTCACCGCACGGGTAACCAATAAACCAATGGAAGAATTATCAAAATACTTCATCTTAAAGCCCATAAGATGGTTAAAAAGTTTTATTCTAATATCCTTTATTACAGATTCTCCCAACCAATTGGCGTAATAATTAAAATATAGCTGACTTAAAACTTCCCCCAGCAGAACCCCTACCATAGCCAGGGTCAAGGTCAATAATTTTTGACCATCCTTATTGGTAATGGCGTTATCAACTATCTCCCCTACCAAAATAGGAGTTAGTACGGCAAAACCCGACAGTAAAATTGCAGCGATTGCAACTCCGTAAAATGTAATCAAATATGGTCTAACGTGCCTAAGCAGGCGCTTAAACAATCTATAATCAAATGCTTTCCCCGTATCCTTATCCATTGTGATCAATAATATTTTTTGGATATTTTATTGCTGTCAAATATAATCCTTTTGCAGGTACCGATACCCCAGCCTTCCCCCTATCCTTACTGGCCAGTATATAATTCATGTCCGTTGGGGAAGATTTGCCCAAACCAACATCTACTAAGGTTCCAACGATGGCGCGGACCATATTCCGCAAAAATCTATCGGCGCTGATGGTAAAAACCAACTTCTCCCCTTCTTTTGTCCACTGGGCCTTCCTAACATCACAGAGATAAGTTTTTACATCGGTGTTGGACTTTGAAAAACACTCAAAATCCTTATGTTGCACTAAAATAGCTGCAGCTTTGTTCATCTGCTCTATATTTAACGGATATTTCACATAATAGGCCCCTTCTAGCAAGAAGGGATTCTTTTTTTGAACAATCCAATATTCGTATGTACGCTCAGAAGCATCAAAACGGGCATGTGCCTCCAGCGGAACCTCAACTATGGAAGCAATGGCAATATCTTCTGGAAGATAGGCGTTTAAACGATGTATTAATTCTGTTGCCTCAAAAAGTATATTGGAATCAAAATGGGCATACATCTCCTTGGCATGGACTCCAGCGTCCGTTCTCCCTGCACCCGTCAAGGACACCGTTTCCCGTAGCAATAAGGAAAAGGCATTTTCCAAAACCTCCTGTACGCTTATTGCATTGGGCTGTTTTTGCCAACCGTGATACGACCTTCCCTGATAAGAAAATTGGACGAAATATCTCAAATGAATGTTTTAGTTTTGTGGTAGGCAAAGATACTTGTTCCAACGGAGAAAAACAGATAGCTGAAATGTTTTAATATAATATTCTGATAATATAATACCACATCCATTGACACAATTCCTTTATGTTTACAGCTCCAAAATTCCAATGCAAGACCTATAGGCAAAAACAGGTTTTCCATTTGCAATGTGCCTTCCAGGCCATAAATTAAAAGAAATATACACATGAAAAAAATACTCCTCCTTTCCGATACCCATGGCCATATGGATGAAAAGATCCTTAAATACGCCAAGGTCGCGGATGAAATATGGCATGCCGGGGATATTGGAAATTTGGAGGTTATGGATATCTTACAGGAACTAAGACCTGTAAAGGGTGTTTACGGCAATATAGATGACAACAAAATTCAGATGGAATATCCATTGGACAACAGATTTACCTGTGAGGAGGTAGATGTCTGGATGACCCACATAGGTGGATACCCCAACAAATACAATGTGCGAATAAGGGAGGAGATCAAAAAAAACCCCCCAAAACTCTTTATTTCAGGACACTCCCATATCCTAAAAGTAATGTGGGACAAAAAGTTAAACCTACTGCATATGAACCCAGGGGCATGCGGTATACACGGCTTTCACCAAATCAGGACCATGCTACGGTTTAAAATAGACAAAGAGAATATTAAGGATTTAGAGATTATTGAGCTTGGAAAAAGGGGATGATTACCATGGTCTATAAGATACTAAAGTACAAACCACAATATCCCGCTAAAAAGTGGGATTAGTTCAACCAGCAATTTTAAATTCGTTACAAGTAACTTTTTCAAACTGAGTTTCACAAAAAAACCCGGGCACTACCCCGGGTTCACGCACTAATACTACTAAGATGTTAGGCTTAACGCAATCGATCAACAGATTTTACAAGATCTTCATCCTTTTTTATTGCCCTGTTGGCCAGGACTAAAAAAACGATAGAAAATACAGGAATCAGCATCCCAATACCCTTCTCTGAAACCAAGGTTTCTCCGGATAAGTTTAGTGATCGGTAAACGAAAAATCCTAGTAAAAAAAGATTTAATATCATATTCAACCTGTTTACCACAAATTGATTTTGTCTATTCTTAAATAAAACTATTGCCAGCAGCCCAAGGACTGCAACAGCATAAAAAGCAATGGAAACAAACACTTCATTTTCCGCAAATATCTCATTTCCTTTAGCATCCGACCACAGATTTACAAAGAACGGTACAACCGCCCCTAAAAGTATAACTACGATTAAATAAATGGTCTGAATTCTTTGAATCATGCTTTGCAAAACAATTGAGACACAAAAATAAGCGTCTTTTTAAAAATTATCACCCTAATATTGAAAATAATTTGTAATATTGCTACGTTATAAGTCAGATTACTTACCAACAGGGGATTTCATTCCCTTTATTATCCAAAAACAAAAACTACATACACTTCAAAATTTTCGTAATAAGTATAATTTATTCAAAACTTAATGTTTGAGATTTCAGATTTAAAATCAAAAAAGCTTCCCGAGCTTCAGGAAATAGCCAAGGGCCTAAATGTTGCCAAATTTAAAACTTTAAAAAAACTTGATTTGGTTTACCAAATTTTGGATGTACAAGCATCAAATCCAAAAATTGTTCAAGAAAGAACCGATGTAACAAAAGAAGTAACAAAAGAAGAAAGCAGTACTGCAAAGCCTAAACGGTCCAGGATAATCAAGTCGAAGCCCAAAGAGGCCGAGACCAAAACTGCCGAACCCGTAAAACCAGAGATAAAATCTGTTGCACCAACAGAAAAATCGAGTACCCCCGAAGAAACCACCAAAGTGGTCGAAGATAAAAAAGAGGATCCTAAACGCGAAAGAAAACCTCGCCAACACAATAATCCTGTTCCGGCAAAAAAGGAATTTCAAAAGAGTGCACCCCAGCAAAATTCGACCCAGCAAAATCCCCCGCAAGCCAACAAACCTCAGCATAAAAAAAATCCACACCATCAAAAAGGTAATATTGACAAAAACAATAGCAATTTTGATAAAGACCTAAAAAACAAATACAAAGAACCTGAATTTGAGTTCGACAGTATTATAGAAAGTGAAGGTGTCCTGGATATTATGCAGGATGGCTACGGGTTTTTAAGGTCTTCGGATTACAACTACCTTTCCTCTCCTGATGATATTTATGTATCCCAGTCCCAAATAAGATTATTTGGATTAAAAACCGGAGATACCGTACTTGGTAATGTACGTCCGCCAAAAGAAGGCGAAAAGTATTTCCCACTTATCAAAGTGAACAAGATAAACGGGATAGATCCCCAAATTGTTAGGGATAGGGTTTCTTTTGAACATTTGACCCCATTATTCCCACAGGAAAAATTCAATCTTGCAGAAAGACAAAGTACCATTTCTACAAGAATAATAGATTTGTTCAGTCCTATTGGAAAAGGCCAAAGAGGAATGATCGTGTCCCAGCCCAAAACTGGTAAGACCATGCTTCTGAAGGATATCGCCAATGGTATTGCCGCCAATCATCCTGAAGTTTATCAAATTATTCTTTTGATAGATGAACGTCCTGAGGAAGTTACGGACATGCAACGTAATGTTCGAGGTGAGGTAGTTGCCTCTACTTTTGACAAGGAAGCAACAGAACATGTTAGGGTTGCCAACATTGTATTGGAAAAAGCCAAACGCTTGGTAGAATGTGGCCATGATGTGGTTATCCTACTGGATTCCATTACCCGTCTTGCCCGGGCCTATAACACGGTACAGCCTGCCTCGGGAAAGGTCTTGAGTGGTGGTGTAGATGCCAATGCGCTGCATAAACCAAAACGATTTTTTGGAGCTGCACGTAATATTGAAGGCGGAGGTTCCTTAACTATTATTGCAACCGCACTTACCGAAACCGGTTCCAAAATGGATGAAGTAATCTTTGAAGAGTTCAAAGGTACAGGTAACATGGAATTACAATTGGATAGAAAAATTTCCAACCGTAGAATATTCCCGGCCATCGACCTTACTTCTTCAAGTACAAGACGGGACGACCTTTTACTGGATGAAAACACAATTCAAAGAATGTGGATCATGAGAAAGTATTTAGCGGACATGAATCCGGTTGAAGCAATGGAATTTATTGAACAACGATTTAGGCAAACCAAGAACAACGAAGAGTTTTTGTTGACCATGAATCAATAATCCACCGAGCGTATACTCCCTAAAAATTAGGGACAGTCTTAAAATCCCATTTGGCATTATGGCCAAATGGGATTTTTTTGTAACCTATACCTAATAAAAAAATACATTTATTTTTTACGCAATTTTTTTAGATGTACAATAATCTGTACTTTAACAAATAATTTAACAAGTGTTTTCCCCCAACACTTACCACTAAATGATTACTTTAATTAACAACTAATTGTAAAAATCTAAATTATGAAAAACCTAAAAAAAACTTACGCAATATTATGCGTTGGAGCCCTCATTACTTTTGGTTTCACTTCCTGTGAACAGAAAAAGGAACAAAAACCAGTGACCGAACCTGTCCCCACGGAAGTTTCCGCCCCTAAACAGATTGTAAGCGTTTCCCAAGCAAAAACCATGTACGATGCCTATGGCGAACGCAGGGTACGCCTAATTGAAGGGTTTGAAAATGAACTTGCACCTGAGAAAAAATTTGATGTGGCACGTTTTGGCTATTATGACTACCATACCATAAAGGAATATATGAACTACATTGAACAAGAAGCAAAAAAGGCCAATGTGGAAATTTCCTCCCTACGCTTTTATTTTTCCAATTACCCGGATAAAAAGACCTTTGAGGATGGTAGGGCAATAAAACATCCAAAACAAAATTCATTTTTTATCATTCCAGCAGTTAAGGACAAAAATGATAGGGAATACGGGTTCTATATTAGGGAAGAGGACGATGGTAAAAATGTCCCAGTTTTACTTACTGATAATTTGGAACCAAAAAAGGACGGTGGAACGGACAATATGCAGTCTGGGGAAAGTAAATCCGAGGCCTCCTTTTTACCTACAACATCCCCTGCACCCTTCTATGCCAAAAATAAAAGTCTGGTGCTAAACGAGGCCAATATGGTTCCCCCTCCATACCATGAGGATTAACAAGCCCCATTAACCCCTTATCTAAGCAAAAATGGAAATATTGGATACTATATTGGAGAATGCCAATCAACCTCTCTATGTTGTAACCTTATTGATAGCCTTAATAAAATATCCCAAATATTACAGTACTCCCTTAAAGTATTTTCCCATACTTTTAATGTACACCTTCTTAACCGAATTATTGGGCTATTTAACTAAGAACTATGAGGTATTCCATATTTCCATTTTTTCTACTTTTGTGAAGCACAATGTTTTTATATACAATATTTACAACCTAGTTTTTTTTAACTATTTTTTCTATGTCTATTGGAGCTATATAGAGAATAAAAAATATAAAATTTACATTTTAATTGCCGCGATGTTCTATATGCTCGCTTCGCTTATAAATCCCTTTCTTCAAAACTTTAAATTGGAAGCACAGGTATACAGTTATTTGGCTGGAGCTTTTGCCCTTGTTATTTGTATCATCCTCTTTTTCTTGGAGCACCGGAATGCGTCAAAAAAATTGGACTATAGATATACAGGCATTAAATGGATAAGCATTGGACTATTAATTTTTTATTTGGGCTATGCCCCCATCAAGGCTTCAAGATTTTATAATTACACCAATCAATTGAACGAGTTTGTTCATACCAGAAGAATCCACCTAACACTGATCGTATTGATGTATGTTAGTTTTATTATCGGATTTCTAAGAATGAAACGTAAATTTTGGATTTAACCCCGCCCTAGAAAGAACTCTATCCTGCTTCTAGGAAGGGAAACAACCCGCCACATTATCCCGGACACACAATTTATAGACCTTGTGATCCTTGCCAATTGAATACATTTGACCCCCATCAAACATTGGGATAAGAATCAATTATTATAGGATTTGAGTCAACATGTACTTCCATAAGTTATTAAACTTGTTATAACATATAAAGCCTTCACCGTTTAAACTGCCCAATTGGTAATTCCTTGGGGACGCTGCCTAAGAAGAACGGATCTGAAGTACAGATTACCCTGTGTCACCGGTAAATGCTTCCTAAAATATTATAGCGTAAATAAGACACATTTACCATAGACAACCCAGGAGGCAGCTATTGGATTGGGCCAAGACATGACATAGTCAATTCTATAAAATGGACAACCAATAGTATTAAACCCTAGAGCGGACCTTTTACATACTGGTCCTAATGAAAAAGTTACTATGACAGCACCAATTTGTTACATGAAGAAAAAAATCGATAATAAAAGGTATTAAACCTCAGGGCAGACAGGTTTGCCCTGAACCCAATAATAGGAATCGACCCTAGGGTCAAGGTATTGAACCTAGATCCCGCCGAAAAAGGCGGGATTAGTTCAACTTGCAATTTTAAGGGCGTCTTACTGACTTCTCAAAATTGAGTTTCACTAATAAACTTTGCTAAAAAAAGAAACATGACAGCTATGGAACAAATACAATTGGAAAATATAGCCGATTGCGATTATGAAATATTTGCACTTTTAAAACAGCGATATAGCCCTCGGGTTTTTAAGGACAAAAAAATCTCTGAACAACATGTGCACCAACTCTTTGAAGCTGTACGCTGGGCTGCAAGTTCCCAAAACCAACAGCCATGGCGATTCCTATATGCGGAAAAAGGTTCTAACGCCTACGCACAAATATTGGACAACCTAACAAATTCCAATAAGACCTGGGCCAAAAACGCTCCCCTTTTAATACTTACGGCATATAAGAAGGAAACCATTAATGGAAAAGAAAATTTCTACGCCCTTCACGACCTGGGCCTGGGCCTTGGGGCTATGACGGTACAGGCACAATATATGGGAATAGCTATGCACCATATGGCCGGTCTGGATTATAAAAAAGTCCAGCACACCTTCAGTATCCCCGAAGAATTTCATATTGCTACGGCCATTGCCCTAGGATACTATGGTGGGGAATTGGAAAAACTGCCCCCAAATCTTCAGGACATAGAAATTAAAGAAAGGCAACGAATGCCTCAAAACCAATTCGCATTTAAAAATTGTTGGGAGACAGACCAAACTAAATAACACGCCTTATCCAATACTATTTCCTTATATATACCGTCTTTTTGTTCACAAACTCCAATATACCTTCCATGGAAAGCTCCCTACCAAATCCCGATGCCCTTGTCCCTCCAAATGGCAACCTGGGATCGGACTTTACCATTTCATTGATAAAAAACGCGCCATCGGGGATATCGCCAATTATTTTCCGGGCAGATTTTATATCCTGGGTAAATAACATGGACCCCAGACCAAAAGTAGATTTTGCAGCCAGGGAAACGGCTTCCTGCCTATCTTTTGCCTTAATCACAGCTGCCACCGGGCCAAATAACTCCTCGTCAAATGCTGGCATACCAGGAACTACACCGGTAATTACCGTGGGTTCATAATAGGCACCCACCCGTTTATTCCCAATCCGGACCTCTGCTCCTTTGTCCAAGGAGTCATTCACTTGTCCTTCCAAGCTTTTGGCCAAGTCCTCCTTGGCCATTACCCCAATAACTGTTTGTTTGTTCAATGGATCCCCTGATTTAAGGGTTTGGATTCTGTTGGAAAATTTCATTAGAAACTCCTCATATATTGCCTCGACCACTATGAATCTTTTTGCCGCAATACAACTTTGTCCGGTATTCTGCATTCGAGCCATCACCATGGTATCCATATATTTTTCCAAATCCGCATCTTCCCATATTATACAAGCATTATTGCCCCCAAGTTCCATAACGCATTTTTTTAGATGCCTTCCTGCCTGAGCCGCAATTGCCCTACCTGCCTTCTCACTACCCGTAAGGGTAACCCCCTGAACAATAGTGTTTCCAATAATAGTTTCAAGCTGTTTATGGTCCGCCAAAATAGACTGAAAACAGCCCTGTGGATAGCCTACCGATAGAAACAGTTCCTGTAGAGCCAAACTACAGCCAGGGACATTGCTGGCATGTTTTAATATTACAGTATTACCAGCAGTGAGTGTTGGTGCCGCGAAACGAATGACCTGCCAAAATGGGAAATTCCATGGCATTACGGCCAATACACAACCTATGGGGTCGTAGCTAATAAAGCTTTCGTCAGCCTCGGTTTCTATAAGATCATCCGCTAGAAACCTAACCGCATTCTTGGCGTAGAATTCGCAGGCCCATGCACACTTTTCAATTTCGGCAATACCTTGGCTTATAGGTTTTCCCATCTCTTTCGACATTAACTCGGCATAGGATTTTTTATTTTTCAACAATTCCTTGGCCAGTTTTTTTAATAGCCCCGATTTATGCTCCAGACTTTCATTTTTCCAGTTCGGAAAGACCCGTTCGGTCTTATCCAAAACGTTATTGATATCATCATCTGAAAACATTTTATATTTTTCCAATCGCGTGCCATCATAAGGGTTCACTGATTCCACATATTCCATATCCTTTTTATATATAGTTAATAATAAAATTAAAATAGTATTGGTGCTGTATGTTGCTCCCAATAAATCGATATTTAAAGATAGTCAATACTCATTTTCTTACTGTTCCTTTACGGACAAATAGTATCCCAAACGCTAATAAAGGAAAATAATAAAACAACCATGAGAACAATAGCTGCTAATAATGTACTGTCATAAGAGTCAATAAAATTTAGAATACAGCACCACTTTTTTAAGTGTACCAGGTAACTTTGAAATCAAGAAAAAAAAAAGCATTGCCAAAATTTGGTGATCTTTTGAATCCTAAATTTCTGGGGACATTTAGGGATAAACATATTTTTCATTGAATTACTACGAATAAAAACAGTAATTCAGTAAAGATGGTTAGGTTGGTTGTTAATGGTTCCGATACGCTTAAGTATCGGAACCATTTTTATTGAAACCGCTGCAATTATATCCGTATATTTAAAGGTAATTGAGTTAATCCCCAAAAATATTGAAACTACAACTAAAAATGAGGACATGGATCTAAAGATAGACGAAGCCTGGGAGAAAATGATCAAGAGACTGGCATCCTGGGCAGACAGTTTAATAGTGAATTTGCCCAACATTATTTTAGCACTGTTCGTTTTCACCATTGTAATCCTACTATCGAAATATTTTGCAAAACTCACATGGAAACTCTTGGAAAAAAGTAGTTTGCAAAAATCCATGAAGAACGTAATTGCCAAATTAATTTCAGTTTTAATCATTCTAACTGGATTATTTTTAGTGCTAGGAATCCTGGACCTTAGCAAAACGCTAAATACAATTTTAGCCGGTGCAGGGGTAGCAGGTCTTGCTGTAGGTCTGGCTTTACAAGGCGCTTTGGCCAACACTTATTCCGGTATTGTACTTTCCTATATTAAACATATAAAATTTGGGGATTGGATAGAAAGCAACAATTATGAAGGTGAGGTGATCGATATTGACCTTAGGGCCGTAACCATCAAGCAATCGGACAATAATCTAGTTTATATTCCCAATAAATTGGTTTTGGAGAACCCAATAAGAAATTTCTCTACCACAGCCCAGTCACGTGTAATCCTTAAATGCGGTGTTGCCTATTCCTCCAATTTGGAATTTGTACGCAATTTGGTATGCAAGACTATTATCTCCAATTTTGACAGTGTGGAAGATACCAGGGAAGTAATTTTTCTTTATACCGAATTTGGAGATAGTTCCATCAACTTTGAAACTCGATTTTGGATTCAATCCACCTCCTCCCTAGAGGTACTAAAAGCCAAAACTATCGCCATGATAGCCCTTAAGAAAGCATTTGACGATAACAACATCAATATTCCATTTCCTATTCGAACGTTGGATTTCCCAGACTACTTCAAATCCAACAATCCCATAAATGATTGATTAAAAACAATTTACAATTAAATCTTTTGTGTTAACCATTAATGTGATAACGTTAAACAACTCAATTGATTATCCCGAGATTTGTGTCAGAGATTGTTAAAAGAACAATTTATAGTATTAACCTAAAAAACACATATATCATGCTACGATGGACAGTAACATTTGTAATATTGGCAATAATCGCCGCAATTTTCGGATTTGGGGGAATAGCAGCTGGAGCTGCCAGTATTGCTAAAATCCTATTTTTTATTTTCTTGATTCTCTTTGTAATTTCTTTATTTACAGGAAGAAGTAAGATCTAAGTAAGACACTTTTTTAAATACATTAAAAACAAATCAAGTACGTAACGTACGTAATCCTAAAACTATAAAAATGAAAAAATCGATAATATACTTTCTATTCACACTCCTATTTACTGTTTCTTTAGCCACCTTTAGCAGTTGTAGGGAAGAAAAAACCACAGGTGAAAAAATTGAGGATGGCATAGAAAACGTGGGCGATGATATTGAGGAAGGTGTGGAAGAAATTGAGGATGAAATAGACGATGCCACGGACGACAATTAAGAAATTCTCTTTGGTTGGTTAGATTTTATTTTGAACGGACATTTTCCATCACGGAGCTTGTCCGTTTTTTTCGCTCCACAGAAATAAAACATGTACAACATCTTTCAATACAAGTTTTGCCAATAATTTTTGGTTGCATAAAATAGATCCTTTTACCAAGGATTCAATGAAAAGAACTATTTGAGAATAATTAAAATATATGAAAATGAAGAATCAGTTTGCAAAGAACGAAAAAGAAATTATAGACGAATATCAAAAAAAAGGCTTTAAGGGCAACTACCGGGTAGAAAAAATGAAACTTATAGATCTAAAGACAAAAATTGGATATTCGCCGGAAAATGTCACTATTTTGGAGGAATATCGCTTCGAAGGGATGAGCAATCCATCGGACATGTCCATTTTATATATTTTGGAAACAAACGACGGCAGTAAAGGCACGGTATTGGCCAATTATAGTCCATCGAGCAATATTGAAACTGCTGAATTTTTTAAGGAAATTCCAGAAAAAAATTACCTGACAAACTAATATTTATATTACCTAAATAAGCTACGTCAGCTAGGAAGGTTAAAGGTATCGTTAGGGGCAAAGTTTGGCTTAGGTATCAATTTGGAATTCAATTGTTAAATAATTCCCTGAGCAGTTTAATTCAATTTAAAAATTCATCATCTTTGTGTATAACGCCTTTATCGTTTTCCCCTATAAAGAGGAATCGATGTTACAGGCCCATATTATATGCAATTAATGAGAATTTATCTAAAATTTGATTTTAACCTTGTCTGTAAAGCTGTTCTTCAGGAACAATTGGACGCCTTGGGAATGAAATATACCATTCATGGTGTTGGTGAAATTGAATTTAGTAGACCGCCTACACCAAAGGAAGAACAGGAAATGGCCTCGCTCTTGGGAAATTACGGCATAGAAATTATGGATGACCAACAAATGGCCTTGGTACAGCGAATTAAAGATTCCGTTACAGAATGGATCAATGATGTGGAGAACCCTAAGCTTTATAATTTCTCCACCTATCTTTCTGAAAAACTGGATTATTCATATACCTATTTATCCTCAGTATTCTCTGAAGCTACCTATTCTTCCATAGAGAACTTTGTGATTTTAAAAAAAATAGATTTCGCCAAAAGTTTAATCCTACAAAATAACCTAACCTTAACTGAAATAGCGTATAAGCTAAACTATAGTAGCGTATCACATTTATCGGCCCAATTTAAAAAGACAACGGGACTTACCCCTTCCGCCTTTCAGAAAATAATCCTGAAACGGAAAGAAAGAGCCTTAACCCAAAAATAACCATACCAAAACATGCCTCTACATACGCTAAACATAGCCTTGGCCGATGATGACGATGATGACAGAACATTGTTCAAGGAAGCTATGAACGAAATAAAAATTAAGACTAAATTATCGCTTTTCAACAATGGGAAAGAGTTAATGGATTATTTGATCCTACCCAATGTGATATTGCCTGAAATAGTCTTTCTGGATTTAAACATGCCCATTAAAAACGGAATGCAGTGTCTCTATGAAATTAGAAACCACCCTAGACTCCATGATCTATTGGTAGCTATCTATTCAACATCCTCATCAGAGGCCGATATTGAAGAAACTTTTGTGAACGGGGCTAATATTTATATTAATAAGCCCACTAGTTTTGGTGCTCTTAAACAAGCTATAGAAAAGGTTCTACAGCTCAACTG
Organism: Arenibacter flavimaris; assembly: GCF_030291335.1. Lineage (NCBI taxonomy): Bacteria > Pseudomonadati > Bacteroidota > Flavobacteriia > Flavobacteriales > Flavobacteriaceae > Arenibacter > Arenibacter flavimaris. The sequence goes on along the minus strand of NZ_JASWIM010000019.1, from coordinate 69,435 downwards.
GCAATACCATACCTCGGCCTTGAACAAGGATAATTTTTTATTACGGATCTAAAGGAGTTACGGCATGCCAATAAGAAAAATAACATCCTCTCCAAAAGTTCTTGCCGTCTCCCTTATTTTGGCCATTGCCCTTCTCATGTTTCTCGGGAGCATCAGTTACAAACAAATTGTACAACTTGGGGAATCGGCAGATATGGTTTCCCATTCCCTTGAGGTGGACATGGAAATAAATCAGCTATTTTCCTACTATGCCCAAATGCAGTCCACGGAACTTAAAAACTTGCTGTCCCAAGATACCTTGGGTATTTCTTCCTTTGAAAATTACAAACCGGAAGTACAGGAGTCTTTTCAAAAACTAAGAAGATTAACCCAAGACAATGAACTACAGCAGAAAATACTATTTTCTGTACAATCCTGGCAGGACAGCCTTTATAATTCCCTAAAAATTATAGCAGATATTCCATTTCAAAAAACAAATTATTCTGCCAGTGATAGAGAAAAAATCACTAAGGTTTCAAAATACATTACCCAATTGAATCTGCTCAGAAATCAATTGTACCAAGAAAAGCAGATACAACTTGCCCAACGTAAGGAGGAATATAGGTCCCAAATTTCATTTACGCCATTAATGACCTTGCTCCTGGGTATGTTTGCCTTATTTATCTTTATTATTTCATTTCTACAAATTAACAGACAGCGAAAAAAAACAGTTACTGCGGAGAAATTTCTTCAAAATATTTTGAGCAGCACAGACAATATTATTAGTTATTTTTTACCTATATATAATACTACGGGACAGGTAAAAGATTTTACCATTGTATTTTCCAACGAAAAAATTGAATCGGTCCTCGGACAAAAATCCCACCAAATAGAGCAATGTAAAATGTCCGAATTAATTCCCATTAATTTTGAGAACGGCATTTTTGACGAATTGTCCAAAGTTATTACAGAAGGAACTACCCGTAAATTTGAAAAATATTTTGAATTTAATGACAATAAGTTTTGGTTCAAGACCACGGCCGTTAAAATGGAAAATGGGGTTTTAACAACTTCTGTGGATACTACTGCGGAAAGAAAGTTTACTCAAAATCTAAAGGTTTTGAACGAACAACTGGAAAAGCAGAACCACAACTTGATCGAAACCAAATCCTTCTTGAACAATATCCTGGAAAGCACCAGTAACACCGTTAGCCATCTAATTACCGAAAGGGATTCAAATGGCCATATTATAGATTTCAAATATTTATTCACCAACACTGAAAGTGAGAACCTTACAGGAAAACAGGTGGATGAAGTGATTGGAAAGTCCATCTCCAAAATTTATCCTTTTGTACATGAAACCGGACTATACGACCTCATGGTAAAATGTGCCAACAACGGCAGCATTGAAATACATGAAACCGAATATCCCTTAAAAGATAAACGCGTGTGGGTCCATACTACCATCAATAAGCTAAACGATGGTATTACACTAACTTCTTATGACAGTACTCAAATAATTAATGCCAAACAACGATTATTGGAGCTTAATGAACAATTAACAGTACAAAATTCTATTCTGAATGATGCAGAAGCGGTGGCCAAAATAGGTAGCTACCGATGGAATATAGAAACCAAGGAAGCCACTATGTCCGATAACTTTTTCAGGTTATTGGATTGCGAACCCAATGAATTTGAGCCGACACCTGATAACTATAGACACTTTGTGCACCCAAAAGACCTCAAGCTTTACGACGAAAAATTAAACTTGGCCTGGGAGAAAAAAATAATCGGCAATTATACATATCGTATTATAACCAAAGGAGGGAAGGTAAAATACCTTCACAATACGGGCCATTTTTTAAAGACCGAGTTTATTGGAGTGGTAAAGGATATTACCAAAGAACTTAAAAATGAACAAAAGCTAAAGGACAAGAACCTGGAACTAAAACGCACCAATAGTGAATTGGAATCCTTTAACCGTGTTGCCAGCCATGACCTTCAGGAGCCTTTAAGAAAAATACAGATGTTCATATCAAGGATTACGGATTCCGATTCCTCCAGTTTTACAGAACAACAACTGCAATACATAGACAAAGTAAAATCTTCCGCCAACCGTATGCAGACCCTTATAAAATACCTATTATCCTATTCCAGGCTAAGCAAGAAAAAAAAGGACTTTGTACAAGTAGACCTGAATCTAGTGTTGGATAAAGTTCAGGAAGATCTGGAGGCCCCAATTAGGGAGTCCGGGGTAGAATTTATTCTTGGCGATCTGCCCGAAGTGAGAGGTATCCCTTTTCAGATAGAACAGCTTTTCAACAACCTGATTTCAAATTCCATCAAATATCACAGTATTCTCGATACTCCAAAAATAGAAATCGAATGCGAGAAAATGGAACGCAATTCCATTCCTGATGACTTTCACAAGAAAGCCAAGGAGTATTACTGCATTTCCGTGAAGGATAATGGTATTGGCTTTGAGCAGGCCAATGCCCATAAAATATTTGAACTCTTCCAACGCCTTCATCAAAAAAACGAATATTCGGGCACAGGAATAGGATTGGCTATTTGCAAGAAGATTGTGGAAAAACACAAAGGGCATATTGCGGCCTATGGGCTTATAAACAAAGGTGCTACCTTCAACATCTACTTACCGGTTTAAAATCCCAATACGGTATAGAATCCAAAGGATACTTCTCCCCCCATTTCACATCAACAATAAAAGGCATTAAAACTCAGGGCAGGCCTGTCTGCCGACATAGGTAGGCCTGTCTGCCGACAAAGGCAGGCCCTGAACCCAATAATAGGAATCGACCCTAGGGTCGAGGTATTGAACCTAGATCCCGCCGAAAAAGGCGGGATTAGTTCAACCTGCAATTTTAAGTGCGTCTAACTGACTTCTCAAAATTGAGTTTCACTAATAAAACCAATAGCATTAAGTACGCTCATTGGTAGTTGTATACCCACCTCTTACCTATATCCTAAAAACAGTATCGAGTTCTGTCTCGCCCCAAGCTTGGGCCCAACATATTACTAGCCTGTTCTTCAAGAAATATCCTTACCTGTGCTCCCTGATATTTAAGCGAAATTCCGCTACACAAACAACGATGGTTCTTAATGGTCATTGATTGAACCTACCAAATTTTTGCATTTTTTTAAGGAAATAAGGTCGATTTAATGGAATTATATAACAGAATATAAAAATTGTATAACACAAAAGGAGCCCTCTGTAACGAACTTTGTTTCAAACAATAAGAACTATAAACAAGAACTATAAACACAACCAACATGAAAAAGACATCAGAACCATATCAACTCAATTCAAAAATCGGAAAAAGCTGGACTTTGGATTCCATGGACAACAAAAATTATGACCTCCCGGATAATTTCATCATGGGTATGACCAATGGCAAATCAGAATCAAACTGAGATAGATATCCATTTAATCGGTAAGACCAAGTGGCTTAATTATGATAAAAAAGAAAATGTCCAAAATATTGATAATCGCAGCAATACTATTGCTCTTTCTATGGGCCATTGGCTTTTTTATAGTAAACGTAGGCATTTTAATACACCTGCTCCTCCTACTTGCTGTGGTACTATTTATTGCTAGGGTAATAAGAGACAAATAAAGTAATAATTCTAAAATACGGAAACATGAAAATTGTATATCTTAAAACGAACAACATAGCCAACATATTTAATCAGTTACAACAAGACTTGGGGGGAACGTTAAAAATTCGCCCACAGGAGTACAATTTAGAACTTGACAATAATTTGGTCAGCGGTGTCATAAGCGGAGTTTCCTTTAAGAACAATATTTCCTTTATGGAATATGACATTGTCTTTAAGGAAGATATGCTTCTCATCAATAATATGCCAATTACCAACCCTATTCACTTTATGTACTGTGCCAAGGGAAAAATTAGTCATAGTTTCGGTATCAAAGGAGAAAAAAGACTTCTGAACCAATTCCAAACAGGAATCTTTTCCAGTGACCCTAGCAAGGCCACGACCTTGTTCTTTAGGAAAAATGAAGTGGTTAAGCTTTCCAATATAATGGTAGACACCCATGAAGTTGCCCAAGATGATGATGATACCGACCTACTGAGAAATCAGTTACTTAGAACATTTATGCCCAAATCAGGACAGAACATTTTTGCCTACACCGGTTCCTATAATCTTAAAATAGCCGAAAAAATGCAGCAGTTAGGGGCCATCACCCAAAAAGGACTGGTTCGAAACCTATTGATAAAAGGTATTGTGCACGTTATTTTGGCCATGGAAATCCAACAACACAAGGAAGATAAAAAGAAAGCAAAAAATAATTTCGGTTCCTTGACCAAAGATGAAATGGATGATATAAAAGAGCTGTCCAATTTTATTAAGAACTATCCGGAAATTCAATATAGCCTGAAATATCTTAGCAACAAATCCGGTCTTTCACCAGCAAAACTACAGGAAGGTTTTAAACTGCTATTCGATAGAACGGTAACTGATTACATTAGGAATGTAAGGGTGGAGACCGCAGAACACCTTATTAAAACTTCCGACCTCAACATTTCAGAAATAGTATATAGTGTTGGCCTAACTAGCAGAAGCTACTTCTCCAAAATATTCAAAGAAAAATACAGTTGTAGTCCTAAACATTATCAGGACCATCAAAATTCGTTAGCTGTTACAGCCTGATATATTTAATAAGTTTATTTACACAACCAGTCTTTAGACTGGTTTTTTTGTTTTAACACATAGATCCCAACCCACACATCCCATTTGACTCACCAATTCCCATCATCACTGGCTACGGAATATTAATTACTGCATGTTCGAGACTGCGCTTAAACTCCCATATTTTACAAAAAAACGGCAGGATAAATTCCCGCCGTTTCTCAATAATTTAAAAAGTCCAATCGCCTATTTAAAGGTCTTGAGGGAAGCCCTTAACATCCAGGACATTTGCTCATGTAATTGCATGATTCCGGTTATAAAATCGGCGGTACCCTCGTCATTGTGCTCCTCCGCATTTTCACTGATACTTTTTCTAATGAACTTGATAATTGTCTCATGATCTTCCAATAAAACTTCCATAAAACTGGAACTATCGTTCTTTTTGGGGCTTTCATCCTTCAAATGTGATAGTTTTAAAAATTCGTTCAAAGTCCCGGGAGAATAAAACCCCAACATGCGGATTCTCTCGGCAACCTGGTCTACAATTTTCTCTATCTTATTGTATTCTTCCTCAAAAAAAACGTGTTTGGTATGAAAGTCTATTCCCTCTACATTCCAATGTGCATTCCGCAATTTGGTATATAGCAAATACTCATCTGCCAAAAGTTTGCCCAGCATTGCCACTACGGCTTTTCTATTGTCTTTTTTTATTCCGATAGTTGCTTGTGTTGTTTCCATAATACTTAACTGTTTTTATTTTTTGTTAATACCTACAAGTTAATGGGCTTTCACCAGAAACCTTGATGCTAACGATTATTTCATTTGCTCTATTTGGGCAAGGTTTATAGGAATCCGATTAACATGGAACAAAGAACAAAAATCCATTGCCATAAGGTAGCTTTAGAGTCCTTACTTGAAAAGGAATAGCGAGGCATTCTACAGTGCTTTTAATGCCTGTTTCAAGATAGGATTGCAGTCCGAAGAGAGAAAGAGAAGGAGAGCGTGTATATGATCCAAAAAAGTAGCCCCTATTTCTGGATCTCCCATCCAATTTTTAGCCATGGTTATTTTTGTTAAAAATTAATCTTTTTCCCCATCACCGGTAAGTGTATTTACCATCCCGTCCATTACATTGAGCCACAAATAATTAAAGAAAGATTTGGTTTTATCCCTCTCTGCATATATTTCCCCATATCTATAGCCCATTTTATCTGATTTGGAACCATCATTGGTAAATATATTCCCTACGAAAGTCAATAATTTGTTCACTCCCATCCTATCCTTTTTAAGGACCGTAAAACGAAAATCCTCATAGCTCATTTTCATATCCCCACTGGCACTAACCGCATCGCCACTAAGCGTAAAATACAGCTCTTCTACATCGCCCTCGGCCTCCGCACGAAGATTGGACCTCAGAAATTGATTAATACTTTTAGACTTAAAATTGGTAACCACGCCAGACACAAAAAATGGATCGTTTCCCACTTTGGAATCAAAATTCCATGTTAGTTCTATCGGAGCTTCGCCCATCAGTTTTGCCTTGGCCATAATCTCGGTCTTTTCTTCATTTTCATAAATATTGGAAACATTGCTCATTGAAGCCTTAAGATCGGAAAATACAATCTCTCCCGGAACCGTTCCAGTTTTCACCAATTCCGAATAGGCTATATATCCATCCTTGATCCTAACCTCGGAAATATTTAAATCTATCGGCAACTCGCGTAACATTTGGCTGTACAGTTTTTTTTGTTCAAAATCATCCTGTACAAGCTTATCGCGATAGATTTGCATTTTTGGGTTTTGGATGACGACCGATTTGGTATCCAGGAAAAAACGTTCGGCCCTAAATCCGAAATCCATGTTCACCAGCCGGACCTTAGGGATTTCCAAATCGATGTAATCATGTTCTTTATCCAATTTTTTGGAGAGAGTTCTCTTGTTATACTTGGACTTCAAAGATAAATTGCTCAATTGCAACACCCTCTTATCGATGTTGGCACCACTTAGGCTAAGCGCTTCATAGGGTCCAAGGTCAGCATACACCTTTCCTGTATTCAATTTGTAATCTCCATAGGAAAATGGGATTTTATGAGTTACCGTTTCCTTGTCCAGTTGTAGATTTTCCAGAGACAAATTGAAGTTTTCCACTGTAAATTTTATGGTGTTTGTCTCATTTTGAATATTCACGATTTCACCGTCCTCAATTTCCAAATGGTCCAAAACAAAAACCTTCTCTGTTCCAGTCTCCAAAGGCTTATCTGAAGTAATTTTGTTGGTCGTATTATCGTTATAATAACGCACCTTGGGGTTAAGCAACTTTATTTTATCGGCCCCAATAGTGTTTCCCAAAATATAATTGTAATAGCCAAAGCCTTCCATGCCTATGCTTTCCAAATGCATTTCCTTATGTTCATTACCAGCGTTCCTATTACTTATATCCAAGGTAACATCGGTTATTAGCAAGGAACCTGTAAGTAGGTTTACTTCTATTTTATCATATACCAAATGAATGTGGTCTGGTATTTTTTTATTCAGGAGATTCTCCACATATCTCTTGGCGCTAAATTGCAGGACGGCAAATAAAAGTAGCATAAGGGCCATTGCAATAGCGATGATCCAAACTATTTTGTTTTTTGGTTTGCGGTCGGCCATAATCAGTTGGAGAGTTAAAAACTATTATTCCCAAAGTTCGGTCTTACAGTTTTAATTAATGACCCAACAAAATTAAATATTGACTTTTTCCAAAGTCGGTCCCTTTCAATATCAATGGAGTTATAATTTGTTTTGATGGGGACAATGGGAAATCCTCAACATATTTAATCTTGTAAAAAATAAATTTCAAAATCATGAAAAAAATACTGAGTATTTTAACAGTTATATCTATGACCATAGCAGCGGCCAATGCCCAATCAGTTGCCAAAAACGCCCTAGGTCTAAGGCTCGGGGACAATGACGGATTTGGAGGGGAAGTGTCCTATCAAAGAGCTATATCCAATAACAACAGGCTCGAATTTGACCTAGGTTGGCGCGATTCCAACAATGTTGACGCCTTTAAATTGGTCGGACTCTATCAGTGGGTAATGCCTATTGAAGGTTTGTTTAACTGGTATGTTGGTGCAGGTGCGGGAATTGGCTCCTTCGATTCCCCTGGTGGAGACGGTGCCTTTGCCCTTATTGCCGGAGATATAGGTATAGAATGTAATTTTGATTTTCCTCTTTTGCTGTCCTTGGACATACGCCCAGAGTTGGGTTTTAACGATAGTTATTCCGATGATCTGGATTTGGATATCGCTTTGGGTATCAGGTACCAGTTCTAAAACAATTGAAATAAAAGATAGCATTTACCCTAGTATCAATTTTCTTGATTTCTAGGGTATTTTGGTTCTATAGCCACATATGGCCTACCAATACTTTTAATTCCCATGTTGGTAATAGGGGGGTCTTAAGCTTTCCAGTTCCAATAATACTTGTTACTTCATTAGAGTTTGTCTCCAAAGTTTTTTAAATTACTGAATTAAAATCGGTCAAACTTTTATAAAAATGAAAAAACTGGAAGGACAGCTCGTAATCGTTACGGGTGGAGCAAGAGGCATTGGTGAAGGAATCTGCAAGGTATTTTGCAATGAAGGCGCCACGGTCGCCTTATGGGATGTATTACAAGATGGGCAACAAACCGCAAAAGTAATTGCGGACTCCGGTGGAAAAATATTTTATCAAAAAGTAGATGTTACCGACCAAGAATCTGTAGACAGAGCGGTTGCCAAGATTATTGAAGAATATGGTAGAATTGATGTTCTGATCAATAACGCAGGTATTATCCGTGACCGTTCTATCCTAAAAATGAGTCGTGAGGAATGGGATCAGGTAATGCGTGTCAATGTAGATTCGCTTTACATTACTGCTAAATCCGTAGTACCCCACATGAAAGTAGCCAATTATGGACGTATAATTTCAGCATCGTCCATAAATGCCTTTCATGGCGCTTTTGGGCAAACCAACTACAGTGCCAGTAAGGCAGCCATAGTAGGCTTTACACATTCGCTTTGTAGGGAAGTTGGCAAATACAACATAACGGTAAATGCCGTTGCCCCTGGCTTTATTAAAACTGAAATGACGGATTCAATGCCAGAGGATGTTATACAGGCAGGGATTTCGATGATTCCCGTAGGCCGGATCGGCACCCCGGAAGATATGGGACACGCCTATTTGTTTCTGGCATCAAAAGAAGCAGGATTTATAAGTGGCCATACCCTACATGCCAATGGTGGTGCCATGCCTGTTTAATGTATGCCCATACCTTTATGATATAATAAGAACTCCAATAAAACAAGTAGATGCAAACAAGAATAAAACAAAAATTCGATCTAAGGAACAAAGTGGCCATTGTAACGGGTGCCAGCAAAGGCATAGGTGCATCTATTGCCAGAGGGCTAGCCGAATACGGTGCCAAGGTGGTGATTAGTTCCCGTAGCCAGGAAGCGGTTGATGAAGTAGCCAACAATTTGAATGCGGAAGGCTTCGACACCTTGGGAATAGCCTGCCATGTTGGTGATGAAACCCAATTAAAGGAACTGGTGGAAGAAACGGTAAATGCTTACGGAGGCGTGGATATTCTTGTGAACAATGCCGCTACCAATCCGTTTTATGGCCCCTTGGATACTATGGAAAATGCTTTATTTGACAAAATAATGGATATAAATGCCAAGGCCCCTTTTCTATTGGCCAACCTTTGTTATCCCATTATGAAAAAAAACGGAGGCGGGAGTATCATCAATATTGCTTCAGTTGAAGGAATGAAACCGAGTGCTGGATTGGGGCTGTACAGCGTTAGTAAGGCGGCTTTAATTATGTTGACAAAATCACAGGCCGTGGAATGGGGCAAATTTGGTATCCGTTCCAACGCAATTTGTCCAGGACTTATCAAAACCAAATTTAGTTCTGCCCTATGGCAAAACGAAAAAATATTGGACCAAGTAACACGCCATTTACCGGCAGGAAGAATGGCCGTTCCGGATGAAATGGCCGGCCTGGCCTGTTTTTTGGCTTCCGAGGCATCCAGTTATTGTACCGGGTCGATTTTTACAGCCGACGGGGGCCACATGATCGCTGGAGGGTTCAATTAGCAATCAGGCCAGAGCCCTGCAAACACCAAACAATTTAATTAGACAAAAACCAACCAAATGGCAGAAGAAAAACCAATCAATGAGGCTTATTCCACAGAAATTCCACAGTTATCGGATCTGACCCGTTACCAAGGAAAGGAATTGGGGGTATCCAATTGGATGACCATAACCCAGGATATGATCGACACCTTTGCCAAAACAACAGACGATAATCAATGGATTCATATAGACCCTGAAAAATCCGCCAAGTATTCTCCTTATAAAAAAACGGTGGCACATGGCTTTCTAGTACTGTCACTGGCCTCAAAATTTTGTTTTGAAACCCTCAGGATCAAGGATATTGCGATGGGAGTAAATTATGGATTGGACAAAGTAAGGTTCATGAATGCCACCCCTGTAGGCGCCTTGTTAAGGGCCCGAGTGTCTTTAATGGAATTCAACCCTTTTCAAGGTGGGGCCAAATACAAATTGAAGCTTGTATTTGAGCTTAAGGGCGAAGAGAAACCGGCATGTGTAGCCGAATTTATTGCCCAAGCCTATTCAAACTCCAAGAACGGGAAAGCAGATCCCGCAACCCACAAAGACGCACCTAGAAAAATTGAAAGCAAGATCAATGAGAGTGTTCTTTTTGAAAAGGAAAGCGATATCGGAATCATTACCCTTAACAGGCCTTCAAGATACAATGCGGTTACGGACGATGTGGTACAAGGAATCACCCAGGCCATGAACCTAATCCGAAAAGATGACGACATACGTGCCGTGGTCATTACGGGAGCCGGCAAGGGGTTTTGTGCAGGTGCGGATATGGCTGTCTTTGGTCAGATTACACCCGAGGAAGGGAGGGCATATATTACCAGTACTTACCAACCACTGATGCGCACGCTTTTTACACTTCGCAAACCTATTATCGGGGCCATTAACGGCACTGCGGCCGGTGTAGGTGCTTCCTTGGCCCTTGCGTGCGATTTAAGGGTAATGTCCGAAAGCAGTGCTCTGTTATATGCTTTTATCAATATTGGACTTGGCCCCGACGGTGGCGGAAGTTGGCTATTGGCAAGACAGGTCGGATATAGCAAGGCATTGCAAATAGCCGTGGAAGGCAAAAAAATAATGGCAAAGGAATGTTTAGACCTTGGCCTCACCAATAAGTTGGTACAAGGCGACTCGGATTTGCTTAAAACGGCCAAAGCCTGGGCCCATGAATTGGCCAAACGCCCTACCCTAGCCCTTGGCGTCACCAAAGAGGATATGTTCTATGCCATGGGACACGATTTGTACGACACCATTGCTTATGAAGCTGAAAAGCAAGTGGCCACCTTTGGAAGTAGCGATTTTAAGGAAGGTGTCAACGCCTTTTTGGAAAAACGTCCCGCTAAATTTACAGGTAAATAATACTGTTTGTAAATATTGATACCCAATCCCACAGGTTTTCCAAACTCATTTCACATAAAGACCGGAACCTGTAAAAAACAGAATAGATGAATTTCACCGAAATTAAAAATAGGATAAAGTCCTTTGTTCAGGATGAATTATTTCCTTTGGAACCCTGGATTTTAAATTGCAGCTGGGATGAAAAATTACCAAAGCTCAATGAACTGCGCCAAAAAGTAAAGGCCTTGGGGCTTTGGCTACCTCAGATTCCTAAGGAATACGGCGGATTGGGACTCACCAATTCCCAGCATGGGGAAATCAGCGAGATTTTGGGCGCCAGTCCCTACGGACATTATTGTTTTAATTGTCAGGCCCCTGATGCGGGCAACATGGAGATATTGATCGAATTCGGAACCGAGGAACAAAAAGAAACATACCTCCAACCTCTTCTAGCAGGAGATATTAGAAGTTGTTTCGCTATGACCGAACCCAATTTTGCGGGCTCCAATCCGGTAAATATGGGTACACTGGCCTTCAAAAAAGAAGGTCACTATGAAATAAACGGTCATAAATGGTTTACTTCAGGTTTTGACGGGGCTGCCTTTGCCATTGTAATGTTGATAACCAATCCAGAAGCGGCAGAAGTGCATAAAAAAGCAAGTCAAGTTATTGTCCCCACCAATGCCTCAGGTCTGGAGTTTATAAGAAATATTCCCGTTATGGGTCATCCGGGAAGTGGTTGGGAGAGCCATTCAGAAATTAAATTCCATAATACAAAAGTGCCATTGAGCAATGTTCTGGGGGCCGATGGTGACGGGTTTACCATAGCCCAAAAAAGGTTGGGACCGGGGCGTATCCACCATTGCATGCGATGGATGGGGATATGTGAACGCTCTTTTGACCTAATGTGCCAACGCGCCCTATCAAGGGAATTGGCATATGGAAAAACATTGGCCGATAAACAGACCGTTCAAAACTGGATTGCCGAATCCCGGGCCGAAATTAATGCCGCCCGATTGCTAATCCAGGATGCTGCACAAAAAATTGATACACAGGGCGCCTATAAAACCCGAAAGGAAATTTCCATCATTAAATTTTACTGTGCCAACGTGCTCCAAAAAGTAGTGGACCGTGCCATTCAAGTCCATGGCGCCTTGGGCCTTACAGACGATACTATTTTAGCTTTTTACTACAGGCACGAACGCGCTGCCCGTATTTATGACGGTGCAGACGAGGTGCACAAAAGCAGCTTGGCCAGACAAATTTTAAAAGAATACAGAATTTAAAAGCTATGTTGAACACTTGGAACGATAAACCTACGACCGTCCGCGATGGGGAAGAATTGCCAGTGGATATTTTACAATCCTATTTGCAACAATTCTTTACCAACAAAGGCGATTTAAAAATAACCCAATTTCCCAGTGGCTATTCCAACCTCACCTATTTGTTACAATGGGGAAATACGGAATATGTATTGCGAAGACCACCTATCGGGGCCAATATAAAATCCGGTCACGATATGAAGCGTGAATACGACATTTTAACGGCTTTAAAACCCAACTACGGTAAAGTGCCTGATCCCAAACATTACTGCCAGGATGAAACCATTTTAGGTTGCCCCTTCTACCTGATGGAACGGGTGGAGGGCGTTATTTTAAGGGCCAACATGCCAACTGAAATGACCCCTTCCCCAGCACTGATGCAAGGCATATCGAACAGTTTTGTAGACACATTTGTACACCTTCACCAGCTCAATGTAAACGATATTGGATTGGGTGATTTTGGTAAGCCCGAAGGGTATATGCAACGTCAAATTGGAGGTTGGACCAAACGATATTTCAAATCCAAAACCGATGAAATACCCAGAATTGAAGCTGCAGCCCAATGGCTGGGTGGGAATATGCCCAAGGAACCTACAAACTATTCCTTGATCCATAACGATTTTAAATACGACAATTTGGTGCTGGATTCACAAGATTGGACCAAAGTAAATGCGGTCTTGGATTGGGAAATGGCCACGATTGGTAATCCCTTGATGGATCTGGGGACTACCTTGGGATATTGGGTAAATCCCAATGACCCAGATTTTATGAAGCAATTAAATCTTACCCCGTCCCATTTGCCCGGTAACCTTTCCCGTGAGGAAGTGGTACATCTGTACAGTCTAAAAAGTGGCCAAGTAGTAGGCCCAATTATTTTTTATTATGTCTATGGATTGTTCAAGATAGCAGTGATTGTTCAACAAATATACTTCCGATACAAAAAAGGATTTACACAGGACCCCCGATTTGAAAAACTAATTGACGGGGTAAAACTACTTGGTGAAATAGCAAATCAGGCCATATCTAAAAAAAGATTGGACAATTTATTTTAGTTTAAAATAAATTGTCCAATCTTTTTTTTACCTTCCAACCTATATAAAATATAGCCAATTTCATGATTACTCCCAAACCCGCAACAGATCAAATTCTTAGAATACTTATAATCCTTTTGTTCGTTCTACCGATTTCCAGCAATAGCTACGGTCAGGAAAATTTAAGCAAAACCCCCAATTTCATTATCATTTTTGCAGACGATCTTGGCTATGGCGATCTTGGCACTTATGGCCACCCAACCATTAAAACCCCGCATTTGGATCAAATGGCCGCCGAAGGACAAAAATGGACCAATTTTTATGTAGGGGCCAGTGTATGTACCCCAAGTAGAGCGGCATTATTAACTGGAAGGTTACCGGTAAGAAGCGGAATGGCCAGTGATGTTAAAAGGGTGTTGTTCCCTAATTCCAAATATGGTTTGCCAAGCTCGGAAATAACTTTGGCGGAACAATTAAAAAAAGTAGGCTACAGTACAGCATGTATTGGTAAGTGGCATTTAGGCCATAAGGAGGAATACCTACCTACCAATAATGGTTTTGATTACTATTTTGGCATCCCCTACTCCAACGACATGGACTTTGTAGGCGATTATAAAGCCTATAAGGAAAAAAAAGGAAATTTACCCACCGAAAATTTCAATGTTCCCTTAATGAGGAATACCGAAATCATTGAAAGGCCTGCCAATCAAAATACCATTACCAAAAGATACGCAGAAGAGACCATAGCCTATATTAAAAAAAACAAGGACAATCCTTTCTTTATATACTTGGCCCACAATCTGCCCCACATACCCCTATTTGCCTCCGAAGATTTTTTAGGCAAAAGTAAACGAGGGATTTATGGCGATGTTGTTGAGGAAATTGATCATGGTATAGGGCAAATTATTGCCGCCCTAAAAGAAGAAGGCCTGGACAAAAATACTATTGTGGTATTTACATCGGATAACGGCCCTTGGCTGTCCTACGGAATTAATGGCGGCAGTGCCGGATTACTTAAAGCAGGAAAAGGTATGACCTGGGAAGGTGGCATGAGGGAACCCTGTATATTTTGGTCACCTACCAACATTAAGCCAGCCGTAATATCCGAATTGGGTACCACCATGGATCTTTTCCCAACCTTCAGTGCCTTGGCAAATGTACCAATGCCCAAGGACAGGATTATGGATGGTTTTGACCTAAGTGGAACCCTTTTTAAGAATGCTTCCAGCCCGCGAAAAGGAGTTTTCTACTATAGGGGAACACAATTATATGCAGCCCGACTTGGAGATTACAAGGCACATTATATTACTGAAGGTTCCTATGGCCAGTTCGGCGAAAAGATAGTACACCCTGTACCGATCTTATACAATTTAAGTGTGGACCCATCTGAAAATTTTGACTTAGGGGCCAGTCAACCAGAAATAATATCGGAAATCAATGCTATGGTAAAGGAGCACCAATCCAAATTGGTAAAAGGCAAAGACCAACTGATGGATATAGAATAGACAAATGTGGATTAACCGCTGTAAAATTCAAAGGAAACTTGGTCCATTTTGTTTTTAGGCTATACCACTTCGGTAGGTTTCGGCGCAACTGGCCTATTGGCTCGAATACCGGCCACTATGCTCAAAATTAGAATCTGGGTGGCATGGAATACCATTAAGGGCAGCAAAATTACACCTATGGAAGCCATATTGCCAAAAAGAATTTTAGAGAAAACAGTACCATGCACCAAGGATTTTTTGGTGCCACAAAACTGGGCCGTAATTTGATCCTCGGTATTAAATTTTAGTTTTTTGGCCACAAAACCTGTTATTAAAAATACAAGGTAAAACAACCCTAGTACCGCTATAAAAAGTATCAACAAATCCACAAAGGATACCGTACCAAAAATGTTTTCTTCAAACGATCCGGCAAAGCTTTTATAGATTATAAGCAAAATAATGGATTTATCGAAGAAGGATAAACTTCTATTGTACTTCTGTGCCCACTCCCCCCAATATCGCTGTAGAAAAAACCCAAAAACTACAGGCAGAATAATCTGCAGTACAAGTTTTGTGTATATTTCCGTAAAATCAAAATCTGTTCCGGCATTTTGAACAAAGAATCCCATCCAAAGCGGAGTAATGACAATACCAATTATACCCGAAATACTGGCATTGAAAATTGCTGCAGGGATGTTGCCCTTGGCTATAGAAACCATTACCACCGAGGAAGAAACCGTAGAGGGTAAGGCCGCCAAAAAAAAGAAGGCCAACCATAAGGTCTGCTGCTCTTCATTTTGTATAAGTGGATAAAATGCCAAAACGATTAAGGGAAAAATCAAAAAAGTGGATGCCTGCACCAACAAGTGCAACTTCCAATTCTTAAGTCCGGCCTTTAATTTAGAGGGACTCAATTTTAATCCATAAAAAAAGAAGATTAAGGAAATTCCTATTGTACCAATCGTATCGATCGGAACACCGCTGTCTGCCGTACCCCAATAGGGAAAAACATAAGCTATTCCAATGACAGCTATTATAGACAGGACAAACCCATCGATTTTAAATTTCATAGTCAATCCCCGTTTTATAATATGACCATTACAATAATGGTGGTAGCCTTATGACTGCGAAATTAATAATTAAACCACAGCCAATACCATACAGGATCCAATTTATCCGGCGCACCATTACAAGTGTAAATTAAAGCCCTAAAATTAGAATATGCTTTCGTAGCGCACTCACAGAAATTTCTAAACCTTTCCTATCACAAATTAAAACTACCTATTGGCATCGGTAACATTATAAATTATATCGGCTACTTCAAATTTTCCATATACAAATTCCCCATCAGGATAATGCCATGTAGCTTCGCCATAAGAAGGCAATTGGTAGCCATTTATATTTTTGTAATTGTTTACAGGTGTTGAAAATGGAAATGCTTTCATTTCCGCTACGGAATAACGGTCATTGGACACAAAATTCACCAATTGCCCCTTTTCATTAAAATACAATTCGGCAGATATTATAGTTTCATTATTATGAAAGGTGGCCCTTGCACTTAAGGCATCCAGGGTCTCCCAACTAATTCTGTCGTCTATTAAGGCAGCTGGGGCAAATAGGCATAGATCATTAAAAAAGGTGACGGTTTCCGTAGGGTACAATTCCGGTTCTTCCAAGTCCACTACAGGAAAAAGCGATAAAAGTTTTATTTGCATGCGGGCAGTTTCGTTGGTATACTTATGATAGCCATTGGTAGGAAGGCCCATTACCTTGGCCTTCATAAAAAACAAGCGCCTTGGCACCCCAAAGAAATTATATTGAACCGATTCAAAAGGGAACCAATCTTTGCCTTTGTCCCGCATTTCGCCTTTGAATACAATTTTCATATTGTACACCTTTGGCTTTCCCACTGCACCTACATAACCCAGATACTTTTGAACGCAAATGGGCAAAGGTGCCAAATCCTCTTCACTTAAAACTTCCTTACTTGGGGCAACAGTGTTCATAGCAAAAACAACATCATCTTTAAAACTTCTTTCAAATAGTATAGTTGCTTGACCTATGATAGCTGCGCACAAAATAATGGCATTCGCAATGGTTCCAAATTTGGCATCCATCCAGCTAGTAAAAATCAAGCCTTGGGAAAGAACTACCATTGCCAGGCCCAGTAAAGGCCACCAATCCTTTCTTAAGAACAATCCTATAGCGGTTACAATGAACATTATGGCTGCCAAAAACCAAAGTATGCCCATTGGTCTTGAAATCGCTTTGGTGAATTGTGCCATCTCCCCAAATTGGAAAGCTTTGGCGAATCCGATCAAATGTATAAGACCGTGAATAATCAAGATAATTAAAACTGCAATTCGCATATTTCTATTCTTTGAATTATTTCAGCATTAAATCAGTACAAAAAGTCATTTTAGATTTCTACCTAAATTATTTATCCATTAACCGATATAAAAACTGGCGGCTGCCGCCATAAAATCCCAAGTTCAATTTCCCCTAATCGGGCAGCACATAAAGTTCGATCCACGCTTCTTCCCTTACCAAATAAAATTCCTTGTAGTTTTCTGTAGGTGCACAGATCATAAATTTTAATTTTACGGGATTAAAAATAAATAAGTCAGGGATCTTTGAAAATGACATATATCAGGTGATCAATATCTTATACAAACAACGGCCATTTTGAACATGGAATTCCTGCTAAATCTTAGAAGAATTACTAGAAATCAGCACAGAATGGGAACCGTCCTCCAAGAAAGGTGCTATAGCTTGAATTTGGTCGCAGCCTTGCGACTGACCCCGCCAATCACGAAAAAAAATAGATGCAGGATTACTTGGATTGCCTGTTCAATTGTTCTCGAAGCACTGACCCTTCAAGCCAAATAAGGTAAAAAAGATTTGCACTCCAAACACATTGCATCCATGTGGGAGCCGATACCATGACCCATTTTCAGACCGTATTTAAGTCCAACCCTTATTGATCCTTTTTCTTTCCACCACTAAACCTTAGTACCAGATACCCCACCAGACCGGAAACAACCGAACCTATCAAGATACCCACCTTAGCCGAATCTATCAGTATTGCATTATCTGAAAATGCCAGATTGGCAATAAAAATGGACATGGTAAAGCCTACCCCTGCCAAAATAGCTATTCCAGTAACCTGAACAAAGTTCATATCACCGGGCAATAGCGCCAACCGGAGTTTAACCCCCAACCAAGACATCAATGTAATCCCAAACAATTTACCAAGAAATAAAGCTATGGCGATATTCATCATCAAAGGGATATCAAAATCCACATTGGTACTGAAAACCACTCCCGCATTGGCCAGGGCAAAAACCGGCATAATAAAATAAGCTACCCAGCCGTGAAGTCGATGTTCCAACCTCTGAAGTGGTGAGGTAAATTTATCGGTCAAATCGTCAAGGTCGTCCATATGCCCTATTTGTTCTTTGGACAAGATCGGAACCTTTTCGTTATTGGATTGGGAAATACCTTCAATTATTTTGGAAAGGTTCTCCTTAAAATAATTCATATCGATCTTTTGCCGTATTGGCACGGTAAATGCCACAAGTACACCTGCTATCGTTGGATGTATTCCCGATTTCAAAAATAGCAACCAAATAATAAATCCAAGAATTACAGTCATATATTTGGAATAAATACCTTTAAATCCAAGATAAGAAAGTATTAGAAAGGGAATTAATGAATACAAGATCAAAAACCAATCAACCCCACCACTATAAAAAATTGCAATAACCAAGACTGCGCCCAAATCGTCCACTATGGCAAAGGCCGTAAGGAATATCTTTAAACTTAAGGGAACCCTATTTCCCAAGAGCTGAAGTATGGCCAATGAAAAGGCTATATCCGTTGCCATGGGGATTCCCCATCCCGGTGCCGTTTGGGGCCGATCATTTAAAAAAAGGAACAGAGCCAAAGGGAAAAGCATTCCCCCGAGAGCAGCAAACAATGGAAATATAGCCTTTCGAAATTCATTGAGTTCCCCAATCAGCAATTCTCTTTTTATTTCCAATCCTATCAAAAAGAAAAACAAGGCCATGAGCCCATCGTTGATCCATAAAGAAAGGGGTTTTGTAAGCTGAAACGCATCGGAACCAATGCCTATTTTATATTGCCATAAGGAATTGTAGGATTCACTAAACCCAGAATTGGCCCAAATCATGGCTATGAGTGTGGCGCTAAACAAGAGAACACCACTTAAACTCTCAATTTTTACGAATTTTTGGAAAGGGGTAAGAATAATTCTTTTGATCATAAATTAAAGATGTTATTGTACATAAATGTCATAATTGTAAAAATACATAAATGCTTCAAATTGTAATGGACAAGCAATATTTACAAGTATTGATCATAAAAGGATTGGTGACCACGATTATTATAGCTCATAATAAGGAGCTATCCGTGCTACTTATAGATACGACCTCCAAGAACACTACCTAAAAAGGTACTACAGATCTACTAGTCAAACTCAATTTTCGAGACCAACCTTAACATTTTCCCACTTAAGGAATACAACCATTGTAATTGTTCGGTTACCAAATGGGCTTCCTGAAGCTCGCGCTCCAATTTTATATCCATGGGAGAGGAAAGTTCTATCCTTTGTGGCACAAAGGTAGGTAGCTGTTCCTTGGAGTTTGGACCGTTCTGAAGGTCAACAAGGGCCTGGTCCAATTTTGAACCTTCCAAAGCAAGAAGTACCTGCTCTAGGTTTTTATCAATTTGAGAAATAAATTTTTTAAATTTTAACGTAGCCTCAGTGGTAGGGTTATTCTGGATATATGTGCTAAAGGATGCCAAAGATGACAGAAAAGTATGGTTCAGCACAACCAGTTCATATATTTTATCCAGATTCTTTTGTTTTGATACAGGTTCTTGTGCCATGCGCTGAAAGGCCGAGCTAAGGTTGGAAGTTTCCACAAAAGCTTCCTTACGGGAAATCTTATAAGTGGTAGTCACCTTTCCCTTTAGTTCATAATAATGGGCAATTTGGGCAAGAAACTCCCTATTGGCCTTAACGCTATTTTCTATTTGTTCCCTGATCTCCATAAACCCCCAGGCCGGCAAAATCCACAACATGGCCATAAAGGACAGGCCAGCACCGATGAGCGTATCCAATATTCTGTACTGTATTACGGTTATTATGTCCGGACGGATAATGGCATAAACGAATACTACGGTAAGTGTTATAAAGGTAGCCCCTGCCCTATAATTTTTTTGCACCATTGAAAAGGCTACGACCAAAGACACCACTCCCAAAACCCCAAATACATAAGGGTTCTGAATTAAAAAAACAAAACCGGTGGCAATAGCACCACCTAAAAGTGTTCCAATAATCCTATCCTTTGTACGGGATTTAGTAAGGCCGTAGCTGGGCCGCATTATGACTATAATAGTCAATAGTATCCAATACGGGTTTTGAAAATCGAAGAAATTACCAAGGGCATACCCCACCATAACGGTCACGGACAACCTTAACGAGTGTCTAAATATGGTAGACCTAAAACTAAAGTTACTCAGCAATAGTTTGGGATCGTAATCCTGGGGAACTATAAAGCGTCTGGCAGCAGCCTGGTCTATTAAATCTACCGAACCCATATCCGGATTTCCAAGAAGCCATTTTATCTTTTTAAGCTTCTCAAATTGTTTTTCCAGATAATGAAATAGGTTTTGAAGCATTAGTCCCCCCTCAAAATCCCCAGCACCCGTATCGTTCCTGAAACTTGTGATTTCATTTTCCACCTTTTCAAAACATTGTGCCAATTTGGAATTTTTGGGAAACTTATTATGGTCGGTTCCCATGTCGGCAATTAACCTTAGTTGACTTGCCATTTCGAATATTAAATTCTGAAAGCTCTCTATAAACTCTGGGTGATCTCCAAGAAGCGCATCCATTTTATCATAATTGACAGGATTGGCGATCGCCGTTTCGAGCATATCTATCAATTCAACAAAGATCAACAGCCTCTTGGCCTGATAACTTGATCTTCCAGAACTTTTCCTCGAAAGAAGCAATATTTCCCTTAGGGTTTCATGATGCTCAATTAACTTACTCTGTATTTCATATAATTTGGACTGCAATTCCAATCGGTCCGTCTTAGGACCAACCAATTGCCCCCTGGTTTCCAAAAATTCAGCAGTAAGCCTATAGGTCTCCCCAAAAAGTTCTTCGGTTTGCGCCTTAGGGTTTATACGGTACCAAAGCACTGCCAAAAACAAATACCATAGTCCCCCAACCCCTATTAAAATCGCGTATTCATAAATTTCGAGTTCCTGGGATTCGTGGGCAAAGCTCAATACCAAGGCCAGTAAGCCGGAAAAACTAATAAGGGAGGCCCTAAACCCATACACGGAAATAAAAGCGATAGCAAATGTTAACAATCCCAAAACGGGAATAAGTAATCTAGTTTCTAATTTCAAATAACCTGCAATGAAACTTACCACCATAACCAGGACCGCAGAAAATAGGATCCCAAACTTTTTGTGTCGAAAATTACCGCTCACATCACTAGGTGAACTCCAAAAAGCCCCAAAGCAAAGGGCCAATCCAATTTCCAAATGCCCCCACTTAATGGAAAGTAAAATAGGTACCGTAACAGCTATGGCAATCAGAATGGCCTTGGAGAAATTAGTACTTTTTAAAAAGTAGAGCAGTTCCCTAAGATTATTAAAAATGAGTTGGCTGTATGATTTCAATTCTTATTTGTTCAGCTATAAAGATACGATTTGCCATTGCTATGGCAAATATTGAAAATCCTGTATTTTCAAGGTATTCCATTTTCTTACACAACCTATAAATGGCTAGGCACACCAACATACTGGCATATTAAGCCTCGAACAAAACTTTGAAATGAATCATAAAAACCATATTTTTGTTTAATCTTTTTTTAAAATAAATGAACAACGTTAAAAGTAATTTTAGCATAAAGGACCTTGAAAATCTCTCAGGAATTAAGGCCCATACCATTAGAATATGGGAAAAACGCTACAATCTGTTTCAACCTAACAGAACGGATACCAACATTAGATGCTATGATATAGAGAACCTGCAAAAACTTCTTAATGTTACATTCCTTTACAATAACGGTTATAAAATTTCCAAGATTTCTCAGTTGGGGGAGGATAAAATTCCCGGCGTAGTAAGAAATTTGGTTTCCGATCAAAGCAATAACGGACATGTTTTAAATTCCTTTAAAATGGCCATGATGAATTTTGACCAGGCCTTATTCTCCAAAACCTATAATGGGCTTTTAAAGGAAAAGTCGTTTAGGGAGATCTTCTATGACGATTTTATCCCTTTTTTAAATGAAGTAGGACTGTTATGGCAAACCGATACCATAACACCCTCCCATGAACATTTTATTTGCGCCCTGATCAAACAAAAGATTTTGGTAAATACGGAAAAGTTGCAATTCAGTACGCCCACTAATTCATCCAAGACTTTTGTGCTATACCTTCCCGATAATGAAATTCACGAGTTGGGATTAATGTTCCTGAATTATGAAATCCTGTCCAAAGGCTACCATGCCATATTTCTTGGACAAAGCATCCCCATACCCTGTTTAAAGGATTTATTACCCTTATACAACAATATTGTATTTGTTTCCTATTTTACGGTACAACCACACAGGGAGAATATTATGGCCTATCTTAAGGATTTTTACGACTTGCTGCTAAAGGATACTACTTCAGAGCTTTGGATATCGGGAAAAATGCTCCAAGACATAAATCAAAAAGATTTGCCCAAATCCATAGTTGCCTTTTCCAAGATAGATCATTTGGTCCAAAGCCTTTGATACCCCAAGGTTTAAGTCAGTTACCCTAGGTGAGGCAGTCTGCCGATGAGGCAGACAAACGTATGAGCATTGAAATTCCACTTAGAAGCTGCATCTGTTGCTGACCTCCTTTATTGATGTACAACCCCTTAACGAAGAGGTGTCACCCCTCCTAATCGCCATAAAGGGATGTGAACCTATTTCCTATTGGTAAAACGCTTTAAACGGGTAATAAAGGAATACAATTGGCCTTTTAAAGGTTTCTGCAAGCTCTTCGCCCTAAATTCAAGTTAAAGTTTGTTTAATATTTCAATAAAAAGGTTAAACATTTTGTACCTTGTGCCCTACAATTCAAAGTCATGGCAAAAAAGAAAACTATTTCAGAAAACGACATAATTGCATCCTACATGGATTTTGTCCTGGAACATAATGAAAATCCAAAGTCGGTCAACGCTTTCGCCAAAGCCAACAATTTTGAAGAATCGGAATTTTATAAATTTTTTGGTTCTTTTGAGGCTGTTGAAAAACATGTATTTAAAGCTATTTTCAACAACACTATTTCTGTCTTGCTGAAAAGCGATGATTATAAATCTTTCGATGCGCGTAATAAACTATTGAGTTTTTACTTCACCTTTTTCGAAAATTTGACAGCCAACCGAAGTTATGTGGTTTATGCCTTGCAGCAGCATAAAAACAGTCTTAAAAGTTTAGCCCTATTATCGGAGCTAAAAAAGAGCTTTGTCTCCTTCGTTGAGGGTCTCAATATAGAGACTCTTGACCTAAAACAGGAGCAAATAGATAAAATCCAACGCCGGGCCCTACAGGAATCGGCCTGGCTACAATTGTTATTGACCCTTAAATTCTGGATGGAAGATACCTCAGCTTCTTTTGAAAAGACCGATATTTTTATAGAAAAATCCGTCAATACTAGTTTTGATATTTTGAACATTACCCCACTTAAAAGTGTGGTCGACTTTGGAAAATTTCTTTTCAAGGAAAGAATGCACAAGAACTAAAAATTGATAGATGAAAACCATAGACAATATACCTGTTTCAAAAATACATCGTGCCACAAAATTGGTGTCCACGGGTGCCAGGGTTGGGGTAAATTACCTGAAGTACTATGGTGATAAACTTACAAAAACCGAGCTTCAGGCAAGAACAAGACTTAACGAGAACAATGCCGAAGATATTTATGACAGCCTAAAACAGCTCAAAGGAAGTGCTCTAAAAGTTGCCCAAATGTTAAGTATGGAAAAAAGCATCTTGCCCCAAGCATATGTGGAGAAATTTTCCTTGGCGCAGTTTTCCGTCCCCCCATTATCACCTCCCTTGGTAATCAAGACATTTAAAAATTATTTTGGCAAACTGCCCAATGAACTATTTGATTCCTTCAACACAACTTCAGTAAACGCTGCCAGTATTGGTCAAGTCCATGAGGCAGTAAAAGATGGGAAAAAACTTGCTGTGAAAATCCAATATCCAGGAGTTGCCGATAGTATAGCCTCCGACCTTGCCCTAGTTAAGCCCATTGCGATAAAAATGTTTAACATAAAAGGCAAAGATTCGGACAAGTACTTCAAGGAAGTTGAAGGAAAGTTACTAGAGGAAACAGATTATGTATTGGAAATGGAACAAAGCAAGGAAATTGCCGAAGCCTGCTCAGGAATTCACAACCTTTTGTTTCCCCAATATTACGAAGAATTGTCCTCCGACCGAATTCTTACCATGGACTACATGCAAGGAGAACATCTTTCTGAGTTTACGGGCTATAACACCGATCAGGATAAGGCCAATACATTGGGACAGGCCCTTTGGGATTTTTATATGTTTCAGATTCACAGACTGAAAAAAGTTCATGCCGACCCACATCCTGGAAATTTCTTGGTATCCAGGGAAGGTAAATTGATTGCACTCGATTTCGGTTGTATGAAAATTATTCCCGAGGAATTTTATGTCCCTTATTTTGAACTGGCGAAACCGGAAAATATTAGGGACCATAATTTTTTTGTGAGCAAATTATACGAACTGGAAATTTTACGTAAAGACGATTCAAAAGAGGAAACGGAATTCTTCACTGCAATGTTCCATGATTTGTTGAGCCTTTTCACCCAGCCGTTTCAGGCAGAAACCTTCGATTTTTCAGATAGTGGGTTCTTCGGTAAAATCACGGAATTGGGACAGCGCTACTCAAAGAGTACGGAACTGCGTAAAATGAACGGCAATAGGGGATCCAAACATTTCATCTATATTAATAGGACCTTTTTTGGACTATATAACCTTATGTTCGATTTAAAAGCCAGCAACATTAAGATCAACAACTTTAATAAATATTAATGTTTCGAATAGGTTGAACAGTGTATCCAAAATAATATAAAAAATGAAGATTCTCGTAACAGGAGCCACAGGGTATATCGGCAAAAGATTGATTCCCGTTTTAACCAACGAAGGGCATCAGGTGGTCTGTGTTGTACGCGATACATTAAGAGCCGACAAAACCTACCTAGAGGATGATAATATCAGTATTGTAGAGGCCGATTTTTTAAAACCGGAAACTTTAAAATATATCCCCAAAGATATTGATGTGGCGTACTATTTAATACACTCCATGTCCAATTCTTCGAACAATTTTGAGCGTTTGGAAGCGGCCTGTGCGGCCAATTTCAAAAACTATTTTTCCACTACCAACTTAAAACAAGTAATTTATTTAAGCGGTATTTCAAATGAGGAACAACTTTCCAAACATTTACAGTCCAGAAAAAATGTGGAGGAAATTCTAGCTTCGGATTCGTACGCACTCACCGTTTTTAAGGCAGGTATCATTGTGGGATCGGGAAGTTCATCTTTTGAGATCATTAGGGATCTTGTGGAGAAACTCCCCGTAATGGTAGCTCCGAAATGGCTCAACACCAAAACCCAACCCCTGGCAGTAAGGGATGTTTTGGCCTTTTTATCAAAAGCAAAAGCAAGGAAAGATCTTTACAACACCTCATTTGACATTTTTGGGCCAGAAATTTTGACCTATAAGCAAATGCTCTTAAAATTTGCAGAAATCCGGGGGTTAAAACGGTATATTTTAACCGTACCGGTCATGACCCCAAAACTTTCTTCCTATTGGCTTTACTTTGTAACCTCTACCTCCTACAAATTGGCAACTACCTTAGTGGATAGCATGGGCGTGCAAATCGTTGGAAAATCCAGTAATATCAATCAACTCCTGGACGTGCACCCTATAACATATAAAGAGGCGGTGCAATTGGCTTTCGAAAAAATTGAACAGAACAGTATTGTGTCTAGCTGGAAAGATTCCATGATTAGCAGTGGCCGACTAAAGAATAACCTTCACAAATACATTAATGTTCCCATATACGGATGTTTTAAGGATTATAAAGAACGTAAAATCCAAAATGAGGAGGACACGATTAACAAAATTTGGTCTATCGGAGGTACCACGGGCTGGTACTATGGAAATTTTCTCTGGAAAATAAGGGGATATCTGGACAAATTGGCAGGGGGTATCGGTCTACGTAGGGGAAGAACCCATATTTCAGAATTGGATGCCGGTGATGCTTTGGATTTTTGGCGGGTAATTTTCAGTGATAAGAAAGAAAAAAAATTATTACTATATGCAGAAATGAAGCTTCCGGGAGAGGCGTGGCTCGAATTTAGAATTGAGAATGGACTTCTTAAACAGACCGCAACCTTTAGGCCCCGTGGAATTGCTGGCCGTTTGTACTGGTACAGCGTCTACCCCTTTCATGGTCTTATTTTCAATGGCTTGATCAATAAACTGGTTTCCAAATAGAGTTTTCCATAACCATAGCTTATAGTATAATAGAAAAATAGAATCAAATTCTGTTTAACTAATTTTAAAATCCATTAAACATTTTGTAACTTTGAGAAGAGTGCAACGGTAAGATGATTTTAGAAACTTCACATAGTAACAAAGATATTTCCCTACTTATAAATGATCTGGTTGGGAAACCATTCAACCTTATAAAATCCATAAGGATGAAAGGGACTGTTTCCAATAGAATGATTATAGAGGAATACAGCGCCAATATGAAAGATTTTCTCAATAGCTCCTTTGACGCTACTTACGCCAATATTGAATTGCGGCCTTTAGGAATACTGGTGGGAATCTTTAAAGGTCTTACCAATTTCACATGGGTTATTCCATATTACCAACTGATAATTTACAACAACGACTGTAGTAGTCTATATTCCCAAGGGCGATTTATTCGGTTCAGAAGGGATGTAGCCTTTGAAAAAAGTAAATCTTTCCTACATAAGTTGTTGAAACAAAAAGCAGGATATGAATCCAAATATGATTTTTTAAATTTTAAAGGAGTTTGAGCAAAGGGGATATTGACCGTATAATTGGAATGGCCTGGATAAAAAGAACACCTTTTGAAGCCATAACCTATCAGTTTTCAATCTTTGGGCAAGAAGTGGTTAATCCCATGGGCCTGGAAATGACTCCAAATGGCTTTAAAACTTGGCATCAAGTTGCTGAAGTCCGCGCCATCACACACCAAAAATTAAGAACACCAGCTCAAGGACACTTTAAATGTTCTGGACAAAACCAGATTACACAAAACGCAATTACAAAACGCTAACGGTGCTTTGACTTATGGGAAGCGTACATAGGTACAGCACAATAAAAAGATAAAATGAACACAAAAACTGTAGCCCCAAATAAAATAAATGGCCATAAATTAAATGGTTTTACCCTTGCTGATATTGGCGACGACCATCTATATACCGGTTTGGATACACCATTGAAAGCAAATGCATTTGAACTTTCGGATACGGAGAAAAAACAACGTATTGCCCTATTGTTTCAGGAAATTATGGACGTTATGGGGATGGACCTAACTGACGATTCCTTAAAGGGCACACCAGAACGTGTTGCCAAGATGTATATCGATGAAATTTTTTCTGGAATAAATCCAAAGAACAGGCCAAAGATCGCTTTATTCGACAACAAATATCAATACAATCAAATGTTGGTAGAGAAGAACATTACCTTCTATTCCAACTGCGAACACCATTTTGTACCAATTATAGGGAAAGCACATGTAGCCTATATTTCCACTGGTAAAGTAATAGGCTTGTCCAAGTTGAACAGAATTGTACAATATTATGCCAAAAGGCCCCAAGTTCAGGAACGTCTAACCAACCAAATTGCGGAGGATCTAAAAACTATTTTGGGTACGGAGGACGTGGCCGTCATTATTGACGCCAAACATCTATGTGTTTCCTCCAGGGGCATTAAGGACGAATCCTCCACGACGGTAACCTCCTATTATGGAGGAAAATTCAATACAACATCAAAAATAACAGAATTACAAAACTACATTAAAGACTAAAATTATGGACATCATAAACGAAGCATTGGAATTTGAACAAAGAAAACTAAAATCGCTTTCCACTAGCGACAGAATTGAAATTTCGAGAAAAGCAAAAGCCTTGATACTAGGCCTGAATGAAATTTATAAAAGCAAGAAGGATGACAGTATTATGGACATCATGAAACGCCTAACCGCTATAAAACGTAAAGTGGAAAAAAGGTTAAAAGGCCGAAACTTGGTGAGCCAAGTATAAGACATACCTAACATGAAAACAGTAGTTATAATTGGCGGTAGTAAAGGCATAGGCAAGGCTATTGTTGAAACTTTATTGGATTCCCATAGAGTGATCAACCTTAGTAGATCGGTCCCAGAACAGCACCATGCCAACTTAACTCATTATAATGTTGATATCCTGAGCGGCGATTTACCGGAAATTACCAACATGGATGCCTTGGTATACTGTCCAGGAAGCATCAATTTAAAACCAATAGCACGGTTAAGTTTGGAAGACTTTCGGGAAGACTTTGAAATAAATGTTGTTGGTGCGGTCAAGGCCATTCAGAAGTATTTGGAGGTATTAAAACGGAGCGAACGGCCCTCAATTTTACTCTTTAGCACAGTTGCCGCCAAATTGGGCATGCCCTATCATGCCAGTATTGCAACGGCCAAATCCGGGGTAGAAGGTTTGGTAAAGTCCCTTGGAGCGGAATTGGCACCCAATATCCGTATTAACGCCATTGCTCCCACGGTTACGGATACCCAATTGGCGTCGAAACTTCTGCGCAATGAAAAAATGATCGAAAATATTAAAGAGCGCCATCCTTTAAAGAAATTTCTAAACCCCAAGGAAGTAGCAGAAATGGCGGAATTTTTATTATCGGGAAAGGCATCCTCCATCTCTGGACAAATATTTGAAATGGACTATGGCATAGTAACCTTTAAAATTTAATGCATGAATCCCTTCAAAATATTTGCCGAAACCTTATTCACTAGTTCCAAACCCAAGGAAAAGATGCATTTGCCATCAATTTATGACATCAAAATTAATAACTTAAGTGGTACGCCCATTAATATGAAAGACTTTGAGGGCAAATACATCCTCTTAGTAAATGTGGCCTCAAAATGCGGTTTTACCCCCCAGTACAAGCAATTGCAGGAACTCCATGAAACTCATAAAAACCAAATAGTGGTTATTGGCTTGCCCTGTAATCAATTTGGAGGTCAAGAACCAGGTAAGGCTGCAGACATTGAAAAATTCTGTGAAGTTAATTATGGGGCAAATTTCCTGATGACCGAAAAAATCAATGTTAAAGGGAAAGACCAACATCCTTTGTACAGGTGGCTTACAGACAAAACCATGAATGGCCATAAAAATTCAACTGTAAAATGGAATTTCCAAAAATATCTCGTGGACGAAAAGGGTAATTTGATAGATTATTTCTATTCCAATACCAAACCCATGAGTTCCAAAATTACGCAACACTTAAAAAATTAGTGGATCATGACCAATTGTTGTGTTTATCAAAAAATCAGGATTAATTTGATCAGTCGTGTTTTTTGATCAATAGTTTTAATTAATAGGAGCAATTTATTAAAACCAATGATTAAATTATTCTTTCATTTTACTCAAGTGGTTTTTATTGTTTTTTAATGGTTTTCGTGAATCTTCGATTTCTTTGCTTGTCCAATGAAACCGACGCAGGAGATTCATGAATACCTTATTATAAAATAAAAAGGCAATGAATAAAACGAAACCGCAGGTTCAAGAATACATAATTAGGAAAATAACCAGCCATGAGCTAAACAAACCTGCCTTCCGGCAGGCAGGAGAAAAGACCCTTCTTAGCTAGGTGGTCCCTAAAATCTCTGGATTTTAAGTACCGATGCCATGGCCTAAATTATTTCCAAGGCTTCAATAATTCTTAACGGCCAAGCCATCTCCACGACGGAAGAAGAGTTACCAAACCATAGACCTTGAGGGCAATGTCCAAAGGTTTATAATAACGGAAAATGACTTATCCTCACTTGAAGGTTGACGGAACGTAAGAAACGGCCTATTTTCAATTTCGTATTAAATCAAGTAGTTTCCACATTGGGTTCAGGTAGGCGTCCATAGAGCATTTCACCCAAGTGAAAGCGGCCTGGACGCCGGGGCCGTGGAAAGTGCTTAGATTTAAAGAAATTTAAAATCAGCCTAGCGTTTTTTGGTTCGTTTTTTGGGCGATGCAAAAAATGAACAGGATACAAACTTGAAATAGTAAATTATATTTTTTTGTAATTCACACACAACTTTTGGGATTGATCCAAATTAGTCATGTTCGGAATATTTAGAAACAAATCCACGGAAGAGAAACTTCAAATAAAATACAACGGACTTATGAAAGAGTGGCATACACTTTCTAGCATTAATCGGTCTGAAAGCGACAAAAAATATGCAGAGGCACAGGATGTCTTGGAAGAATTGGTAGCCCTCCAAAAAAATTAGACAAAACAATTATCTGTCTAGTTTCTTTTTTGGTCCAAAAATAAAATACCAACTTCGGAACATTATGCGAGCTTTTCAAACAGTTCATTTCCTTGTAAAAATATGGTGTTGGGTCGCCGTAAAATAATCACAGAATATTTGGTTTAACCTGTTGCCCATTGTGCTCGCCTTTACTCCTAAACTGGGATATACTTCTATGATATTCCGTGAGATTTCTTTCACGGATATTACAGCTGCATGGTGAATTTCTTCCGTATAGTGCACTTCAAATACCTTTTCAGCATTGATTGTTTTCTCTATTTGAGAAGCGTAAAGGAATAGTTTATAATCCGACTCGAGGATCGTATCCTCCAAAGCTTGCAACCTCCCTTTCGCTATAACCGTACTGGCTTCTTCCAATAAGTTTTTGGCAATACCAATATAATTGACCCATAGTGTTAAATCAGCAAACAGAGCAAAGGGAATCTTAAAAATAGGATGAGACAGGTAACAATCATTATAACTAAAACTACAACTCTTATGGGCCCTATATGCATCAACTGCAAAAGAATGGGTGGCAGTAGCCTTAAGGCCCATAGTATTCCAGTCCGGAATAATCTGCACTGCTTCTTTCGGAATCACAAACGATTGCACTCTTGGCGACCCATCATTATTCCGTAATTGGATTCCATTTTCCACAATTTCCGCGTTTAACGTAAAATGTGTAAGGTAGGGAGCACCTGTGGCATAGCGCCATTGTCCTGAAATCCTGTAATGATCATCAACAATCTCAGCTGTACCAAATACCCCTCCACTTCCACCCAAGCATGGATTGAAGTCCTTACCCTTAAAAATTTCACGAGCCTTGCTTGGCTGTAAATTGCCTATAAAATAATTGGCTCCACTACAGAGGGTAATGGTCCATCCCAGGCTGGCATCCATCTTGGCCAATTCCTTTAGTCTGGTCAATCCCTCCGAAAGGGATAATTCCAATCCGCCAAAGGCCTTGGGAACCCAAAGGTTCCAGAGGTTCCCATCATCGATCCAATTCAAAATTTCTTGTGGAAAAACATTGGCTCCCTCATATAATTTTCTAAGCTTTAACAGGTTCTCCACTGGTGTCTTTATTAATTAATTCCCTCCATTTAAAATATCCCGAGGTTCCCACTATGAACAAAAAAATAGTCAGCCCGGCATAAATGTACAGCTCTTTGTAAAAAAGCAAAGGAATTGAAATAAGATTGCTAATATTCAAATAGATCCAATTCTCCATCTTCCTTTTGGCCATCAACCACATCCCCGCCCAGGCAAAGGCACTTACAGCCGCATCCCAGATAGGTACATCCGAATTGGTATAATTCCTTAACCAGTGGACCATTAGTGCAAAACAGGCGATTACAATGCCAATGGCCTTTATTTGTTCTGCCTTGTCCGAATAGGTAATTGGCGCTTCTTCCTTGCTTCTCCCATATTTCCAATAAAGCCAGCCGTAAATACTCATAAACAAATAATACAGATGGAGTAATATATCGGCATACAGTTTTGTTTGGTACAATACCCAAATGCCTATCAGAATGGAAACAATTCCAAATAAATAGTTGTGGATATTATTATTCCGGGCCAACAACACCTGGGCAACACCAAGTACTGTTCCTAAAGCCTGCAACCATGTAAGCTGTGTAAAAAAATTCTCCATCAATTCCCTTTTATTTATGAAATGGGAAGATGAAGATAGTAGCGACATGCAAGAGTGCAACATCGAACTGAAATCCCTACGCCGGCATTATCCGGATCAGGTTCGGAGCCAAAACTCCTGGGTATCATCTCAGCCTGCCTTGAATGGCAAGCACCCCATTTATGCCACAAAGCTAAAACTAATTTATGATTTGATATCGGTTTCGAACAAAAAAAAGGCAATATCATTTCAATTCACCTATACCGCAATTTGTTTCCCACTTAATAAAAATTTATACCCGTACCCTACTTCACCAGTAATAAAAAAAAACAGGCTCATCATTAAAAAGCACTCATAACCAATGCATTGACAATTAGGACGAATCGAATACTTTTAGGTGATTATTATAATTCATATTATGGCCTTGATTCTGCACCCCCCCATATAATATTGAAAACTCCGCTATGGAACCGTTCCTGTAGGAATGCACAAGTATAAAACTTACATTGAAAGGATTTATAGCTCAACATTCAGTAGATTATTTTGCATATTTAATCTTGAATTTTAAGATATTTTGCATTATTCGCATTTGATTAATAATTTTACCTAAATTGTAGCGCCGTAATTTGATTATTTGGTGAATTATTTTTCTACAGTAAAAAAATTTTGGACATGGGGACAAACGATTGGATTTTTGGAAGAATCCCATTACTTTCCCAAACATAGCTATTGATTTAATTACTGTTTTCACTATATGCAATATCTTTTTTTGGTTTGGGCACACTAAATGCAATATAATTTGGACTCAGCTTCTATCTTACGGGAATTACAGAACAAAAATCACTTCGTTTTTAAACGGCTGTTTGAGGATTGGTATGCCGATTTGGTCAACTACGCCATCAAACACCTCTTCCACCAAAGTTCAAGTGAGGATGTTGTACAGGATGTTTTTATTTATTTATGGGAAAATGCAGATAAAATTAATATCCAAACTACCCTCAAAGGATACACCTATGCCATGGTGCGCAATAGGTGCTTGAATATTTTAAAGGCCAATAAAATTACCGACACAGCCAATATTATGGAAATGCAGGTCATGCTGGAAACGGATTACAACCCGGACTACTTCCATCAAGAAGAACAAAATTTGGAACTTGCATTAATGCTTAAAGTGCTGGAAAGCTTACCCACTAAAATGCGTACCATTGTTAAATTGCGCTTTGCCAATAATTATAAATATTCTGAAATAGCAGAAGAGCTCGGAGTTTCTGTTAATACCATTAAAACACAATTAAAAAGAGCCAAAGCAAAATTTGGCGAACTGGTAATTTCAATTGCTATCATTTTATCAGTATTGTATTAAACACTGTCTTTTTTTACATCTAAAACATTTTTTTCACATAATACTAAGGATTTACGATTATTTTGTCACCCATTTTAGTTATTTGATTGTCATAGTTATAAGGCAAACTAAATTGGATTGATGGAATTTAAACTTATTTTAAAGAAAATTAACGAGGAACTTAATGAAGAGGAGATGGCCATTTTCAACAAATGGTATAATGAATCTGAGGAACATCGATTATTTTTCAAAAGAGTTCAGGAAAATCGATTGAAGGGAAAATCCATTGTTGACATTAAATCCGGTTGGGATGCCATCTCCACTAAGATCAACCCCAAAAGAAAAAGCAAGGGAAACTTTAAAATTGCAGCTGCCATTGCAGCCATATTGGTGGTGGGATCTATTTTGTTTGTGTTGGATAACAGGCCAAACAACCCAAAAGTGAACATTACTCCCATGCTTGATCAAAATTCGATTTTGGCAGGTACGGATAGGGCCATTTTAACCTTGGAAGATGGCTCCAATGTGGTATTGGAAAAAGGAAAAGAATATAAAACACCAAACATTTTCAGCAATGGATCCCAACTGGTCTACAAAAATGCCTCCGATGCCAAGATTAGTACCACCATCTATAACATATTGACTATTCCAAGAGGTGGACAGTTCTATATTGTATTGGCCGATGGCACCCAAGTATGGTTAAATTCAGATTCCAAATTAAAATACCCAAAAACCTTTAAGGAGAATGCACCCAGACAAGTTGAACTGGTATATGGCGAAGCGTATTTTGATGTAACCCCCAGTTCGGAACACAAGGGTTCGGAGTTTATAGTGGAACATCGGGAACAGAGAATTAATGTTTTGGGCACAGAGTTCAATATCAAGGCATATCAGGAAGAAGAAATAATTGCTACCACTTTGGTTGAAGGAAAGGTTGCACTTGAAAACGGTATAACATCCAACCATTTATTACCCGGGCAACAAGCAATTCTAAATATTGAAAACAAACAAATATCCATTAATCCGGTAGATGTATATAATGAGGTCTCCTGGAAAACGGGCTTTTTTAGTTTTAAAAATAAATCCTTGGAAGATATTACCAAAGTGTTATCCCGCTGGTACGATATTGAGGTGATATTTGCCCGTGAGGATATCAAACAAATAACCTTTACCGGTGTATTTAAAAAGGTACAGGATATTAATGAAATATTGAAAAGTATAGAAAGTACCAATGAAGTGACCTATATCATTAACCAAAAAACGATAACTATGAAGTAACTCTTTTAAAAAAAAAGGGAATGGAGTCTGAATTTGGACAATTTGAACCTCCATCCCCGAAACATTAATTAATTAACATTAACTAACATTCAAATTTATGAAAACCAAACCAAACGGGGTACCAATTTCTTTGGTATTTAGACCCCTGATCACAATCATGAAAATCTTTATCTTTTTATTTTCAGTTATATCATTGGGAGTAAACCCCGAAAAGAGCTTTTCCCAAAACAAAATAATCACATTTGATAGTAACGGAAAATATTCTATTGAGGAAGTATTTGAAATTGTAAAAAAGCAGACCGATTACACTTTCATTTACAAATCGGATTTATTTAAAAACACTCCAAAGATTGAGGTAAGGAAAGGGCGTATGAAAGTGGGCGATCTTTTGGGTAAATGTGCTATACTAACCAATTTCGATTTTAGTTTTACCGAAAACGGTACAATTTTCTTAAAGGAAAAACCCGTCCGGCCCGAAACTAAAATTGTACAACAACCTATTAGAGGAACAATTACCGACAATGATGGGGTACCATTGGCAGGGGTGAACATCATAGAAAAAGGAACGACCAATGGAACCATGTCCGACTTTGATGGAGATTATTCCATTAATGTTTCAAGTTCAGATGCAATACTTGTTTTCTCATATTTAGGTTATCATACTCAAGAAATTTCGGTGCAAGAACAAGGTACCATAAATATAACATTAGAGGAGTCGGCTTCCACACTAGAGGAAGTTGTTGTAATAGGGTTTGGGTCTAAATTAAAGAAAGACCTAACAGGATCGGTATCCGTTGTTTCAAGTGCGGAATTGGAAAAAACTGCCTTCGCATCGCCTCAGTTTGCGTTACAGGGCAATACCACTGGTGTTCGAGTAATTAATTCCAGTGGTGATCCCAATTCGCAGCCAGAAATTTACGTACGAGGTATTGGTAGTTGGCAAGGTAATGCCCAACCTCTGTATGTGATAGATGGTCAAATCATAACCCCGCCCACGGCCAGTAATTTGGACCTAATAGGTAGAAGTGGCAACCAACCGCCACCTAACCTTTTCACAATGATCAATCCGGATGATATTGAATCCATATCGGTATTAAAGGATGCTTCTTCTGCTGCCATCTATGGTAGTAGAGGTGCTAATGGGGTGGTTCTTATTACCACTAAAAAGGGCAAATTGGGCGGAGCCAAAATAGAATACTCCAGCCATTATGGTTTTCAAAATATAGGTAGGTTTGATATGCTCAACACTCAGCAGTACAAGGACTTGGTACAAGAAATGTATGCAAACAACCGAAACCCCAATATAACTATTGAAAATCAATTATATGGTAGGGATGCCGCCAATGATGTTACGAGGCGAATCTCCTTTTCACCACAATTTGATCCCGAGAGTCCCTATTACATAAGTGATAATACGACCTATGATTGGCAAGACGATCTTGTTAAAAGAAATGCCATTACCGAATCGTATTCTGTAAAAGTGTCCGGAGCCAATGAAAATACTGATTATTATCTCGGAATTGGATATGACAATATAGAAAGTAACTTAAGAGGAAATGAACTAAGGACCTACAGGGCTTCCTTTAATATCAATTCCAAAATTAAAAATTGGCTTAAAGTAGGCCTTAATTATAAATATGCATATCAAGAACAAGATACCGAGGAAGCAGGTATAGGTTCAATAGCAACAGCAGCCCCTTGGCAGCCACTATTGGATTCTACGAATGAGTTTGGTTTTGCCGAGGTATTAGATCCCCCTAGCGATGGCTGGGAACCCGCTAAAATTTATGGACAAGGTAGTCAGCGAAATGTTTTAGCTTTTGCTGATTTGAATCGTAGTATTTTTGAAAATTCGAGACAAATTGGTCAGGGATATGTAGAAGTATATCCGGTAGAGGGGTTAACCTTGCGTACAAGTCTTAATTTGGACTATGTTTCCCAAGATCGTAATAACACAAGGACCTATAGAACCAATATTTTTAATCCTTCAGGTTTAGATCCTAAAGAGGATTCTCCCAATGCTCCAAACAGTTTAGGTAGCTGGGGGTCAAGGAACAATTATTTTTATAATTATCAGTTCGATATTAGTGCTGTTTATGAAAGAAGTTTTGGAGATCACAGATTTGTATTGACCACTGCGCTACAAGATCAATTTCAACGTTCACACAATAGGGATTTATCTGGCGATAATATTGAAGACATAAGAAATTTGGATAGAATTTCTTACGGAAATGATCTCAATAATAATAGTTCATTCGCTGGGTGGAATGAAAGAGATTGGTTTGGCTATGTAGGGCGTTTGAGTTATAGTTTTTCTGACCGGTACTATTTAGATGGTTCTTTTAGAAGAGATGCTAGTTCTGGTTTGGCACCAGATTATCGTTGGGGTAGTTTCTATTCTCTTTCAGGTGCTTGGAGAGTTAGTAGCGAATCCTTTATGAAAAACGTAAGCTTTATAAATGACCTAAAACTACGTGGCGGTTATGGAGAAGCAGGTAATGATGAAGCAGCAGTTGGGAAATACGCATACCTATCTGGAGTTAATGGTGGTGGAGGTTCAGTTCGTTTAGGATCGGGAGATGGAAATGGTTTAGGTACTTATTATACAGCTGGCAGTTTAAATGATTTTCCAAATGAAGCTTTGGAATGGGAAGTGGCCGAAACCACCTATTTTGGATTTGATGCCACACTTTTTGATTACAAATTTAATATGACTATGGAAATTTATAACCGTACCCAAAGAGGTATACAACAAACGGTTAATTTACCTTTAAGTGTAGGTACAAATGATC
The DNA here is from genome assembly GCF_030291335.1 of Arenibacter flavimaris. Lineage (NCBI taxonomy): Bacteria > Pseudomonadati > Bacteroidota > Flavobacteriia > Flavobacteriales > Flavobacteriaceae > Arenibacter > Arenibacter flavimaris. The sequence continues at coordinate 31,747 of NZ_JASWIM010000019.1, read as the reverse complement.
CAATTCTAAATGTTGGAGAGCTTGAGAACAGAGGGGTCGATTTACAAATTGGATACAATGACAACATAGGGAATTTTACCTATGGTGTTACGGCAAACGTAAGTTTTCTTGAAAATGAAGTAACAAAATTATACAATGATCAGCCGTTGTACTCACAAAATCAGTTTCAACGTACGTATAGAGTAGAAAAAGGCCGATCGTTGGGGCATATATGGGGTTATAAAGTTGGTGGCATCTTTCAGACGCAATCAGAGATTGACGCCTTTTATGCGGCCACTCCTGATTCAGGAGTCCAAGATGTTAGTTTTGTAGCACCAGGAGATTTGTATTTTCAAGATGTCCAGGGTGATCCTACCGAAGAAGAACCATTTTATAGTTCTATCCCTGATGGCCAAATTAATTCCAATGACCAAACAGAAATTGGCAATACAATTCCTGCTTACACCTATGGCCTTAATTTAAATGCTGGGTACAAAGGTTTTGACTTATCACTTAATTTTTATGGTGAAGGCGATGTTGACAAGTACAATTATAATAGAGCGGTACAAGAGGGTATGTCAGGTGCTGGACCAAATTATAATATTTCTGTATTGGATAGATGGACACCATCCAACACAACCAGCACCATGCCCAGAGCAGTAGTTGGCGACCCTGCTGGAAACAATAGATTCTCGGATAGGTACGTTGAAAGTGCCGCTTTTTTTAGATTGAATAATTGGCAGTTAGGTTATACGGTACCAGGTGCATTTTTAAGAAAGCTAAAAGACCCTGTTAGTTCATTCCGTATTTATGTGAGTGGTCAAAATAACATTTACATCTACGATTGGAGGGGTATTGATCCTACCAACGATAATTTCCCACTGCCCAAATCCTTTATGATGGGTTTAAAAGTGTCATTTTAATTTTAAAAATATAAAAATGAAAACAATATTTATAGTATCCGTTTGCGCTCTAATACTTATTATTACTGGTTGTGATAAAGATAGAGTTGATGCCCCCCCCTTAAAAAACACTGAAGCAAATTACTTTGCAGATGTAACCCAGTTTAGAAAAATAACTTTTGGGATATACGCCAAGCTGTATGATTATTACCATTACAATGCCGGGGATAATGGAAATTGGGCCAATAGCCTTTGGTTACTACCTGGTGATGACCTTACAGAAACAAATGGTTCACGCACCGCTGAAGAGTTGTTTGACGGAACATTAAGACCTGATAATATTCGGGTTGAATGGATTTTCGACAAAACCTATGAAATGATTTCCAAGTCGAATGTAATTATTGACAAGGTTAATAGTGTAGATTTTTCTGCTTACGATGGGGCTGATGAGATACCCTACATGGAAGGGGAAGCGCTGTTTTTAAGGAGCTATGCGTACTATAATCTTTTCAACATCTATGGCAATGTACCTATTGTTACTCAAAGATTTCTAAACGCAGATGAAGCAAATACGCCAAAAAGTGACCATCTTGAAGTTTTGGAACAAGTCATTACCGATGCAAAAGCTGCCTTAGCCATTCTACCGGAAAGTTGGAGTGCAGAATATAGGGGTAGAGCTACAAAAAACTCGGCCCGTGCCTTATTGACCAAGGCGTTGGTTTTTAAAGCCAACTACTCAGGATCCAATGATTATACTGAAGCAATCACAACTTTCAATGCTATTACAGCAACCTTATCCACAAGATATTTGGATAATTTTGACGTAGCTACCGAAAATAATCAAGAATCTTTATTTGAAATACAAGCTGGGCAACCAAGTGCATTTAGTAATATCTTTTTAGAGAATGATGGCCCTTGGCGGGGTGTTGAAGATTTAAGTATTTTTAGAGGAATGATGTCCGTAGCAGGTTCTACCAGTATTAGTAATTATGCAAATACACGTTTTCTCATAACTGATAAGTTGTTTAATGCTTTTGGTACCGATCCTAGAATTAGTTACTTTCTTAGAGCTGATGACAATGAAGGTGGAAGGCTATTTCAAAAGTATACACTAGCTGAACTAGACCAGCAACAAGGTAATGTTTTTGATACATCCAGTAATAATGAACGAGTGTTACGATATGGCGACCTTATCCTCTTAATAGCAGAAGCACATTTAAAGTCGGGTAATCCATCTACAGCAATTCAACTGGTTAACAATGTTCGAAAAAGAGCAAGGGATTGGGGTCTGGCATCAGGTACAAATGATGGCACAATACCTGCTGATTACTCCACCAGTGAAACAAATCCTGATACGATCATGAAATGGATCATGGATGAGCGCTTTATTGAGTTGGCTGGTGAGGGCCAGCGCTGGTGGGATTTAAAACGTTGGCATGTTGCCGGCGACATTAACCTAACAGGGTGGACCGGCGACGATGCCCAATTTAGCACTAACCTTTCTTCCAGTTCACTTTTTGATGTGAGCAAGCACTTATTGTTTCCCCTTCCACAGAAAGAGGTAGAGAGAAACAGCGAAATCTTAGAAAATAACCCAGGATATTAATTATGTAGTTAGTTTGTTTTTAATAGGGATGGCGGGTATAATTCCTGCCATCCTTTTTTTTTGCTCAGAAAAAGAACTTCAAAAACAATGGGAAGTTATTATAAAGCTTTTGGACCTTGCAACTTACACCGAACAACACTGTAATGGCCATTGCTTATATACCCGAATCCACTCTCTACTAGCTATCAATTTTCACAAATACCTAATAATCAACACATATACCAAGTAATACCTATACCTCTAACCAAAGCCCAGATAAAATGAAAAAATGGTGTATTTTAATGCTAATCCTTTCAAGTTATGGTTATGCCCAAGAAATTATTCCTATATGGAAAAATGGTGTTGTTAACACCAAAGAATCTGATGAAATGGAAACGATTATTGAGGAAACTGATGATATCCTCTTAATTGCCAAGGTTCAAAAACCTACAATTGAAGTATACTTGCCCAGTAAAAGGAACGCTACCGGCCAAGCCGTGGTCATTTGTCCTGGTGGAGGTTACACAGTTCTGGCCTATGATTGGGAAGGTACAGACATCGCCAAATGGTTAAACTCTAGAGGAATTGCCGCTTTTGTTTTAAAATACAGACTGCCCAATTCAAAATCTATTGCACAACGCAACGAGGCTCCTTTGCAAGATGCTCAACGTGCTTTAAGGCTAGTACGGCACAACGCCAAAAAATGGAATATAAATGCGGAAAAAATTGGGGTTATGGGCTTTTCTGCAGGGGGGCACTTGGCCTCTACCCTAGGTACGCAATTTGACCGTGAATCATTTTCAAAAAAAGATGAAATTGATAGTTTGAGTGCGCGTCCGAATTTCATGATACTATTATATCCAGTAATCACTATGAAAGAACCATATGCAAATGAGGGATCCAAGCTTAATTTGTTAGGTCAAAACCCAAGTGATGAAGTAATAATGGAATATTCCAGCGAACTTCAGGTGAAAAACAATACGCCTCCTACATTCATTGTTCATTCTGCCGATGATACCGCGGTTCCCATTGAAAATAGTTTATTCTTTTTCAAGGCTCTAAACGAAAAAGGTGTAGCGGCAGAAATGCATATATATCCAAGTGGCGGTCATGGTTATTCATTGGCATCCGGAGATAAATATCTACAGACCTGGGTAAATAGATTGGAAGATTGGCTAAATAACCTTCCATAATTGCGTAATTTAATAAACTAAAATTGAGGTTTCCAATATAAATTATGGGCTTTTAAATCAAAAAAAAACAATGCAGTATAATACCAAACACCCAAAACCAACCCTAAAGCGCAATGTTATTCTAATTGTCCTACATTTAGTAATGGCTATTGGAAGTACACAAGAATTTGAAACCCTCACCTACTTTGAAAATGACACCATCAGCCTGGAGTTGGATTTATTTTTACCTCCCATAAAGGATTCAGCCAAAACTCCCTTAGTAATATATGTTCATGGGGGAGGGTTTAGTACTGGCGGTAAAAAAGGCGGTCACCTTTTGGCGAAACATTTGGTGGAGAACAATATCGCATGTGCAAGTATAGATTATACGCTGTATATGGAAAATAAAGATTTTGGGTGTAACGGTATATTAGCTGAAAAGATTAAGGCGATACAAATAGCTGCAAACCAGCTTTGGCATGCTACCGCTTTTTTAATCGAACAACAAGATCAAATTCACATAGATGCTAAAAACATCTTTATAGCCGGCAGCAGCGCAGGAGCGGAAACAGTGTTACATGCCGCCTTTTGGGACAGAAAACAGATGCAGTTATTTGAACCAAAATTAGCTCCCGATTTTTTATATAAGGGTGTCATTTCCGGTGCCGGTGCAATCATGGATTTAAATTTAATTACAACGCAAAATCATATTCCACTTTTTGTCTTTCATGGGGACAAAGACCCATTGGTACCCTATGGGGTTGCTGCGCATCATTACTGTAATCCGAATGCTCCGGGCTGGCTTATGTTTTTTGGTTCCCACGCCATAGCCAATCACATTCAAGAATTAGGGGGTACAAGTCGCTTAATGACCTATGTTGGGGGGAATCATTCTATTGCAGGCGAACATTTTTACAAAAAACAAGAAGCAGTCGTCAATTTTATTGCCAATGTACTGGATGATAAGAGATTTAATGAGCATCAAATTATTACTGCAGACTTGCACAAATAGCTTATAAATCAATAAAATAGTGAATAAGTTACATAAGCACATATATGGGGCAATCGCTGTTGTGGTTGTATTTGTTTTATTTTCATACACTAACAAAGAATACCAAGCAGATTGGTTCGCCTTTAAGCCCAATGCCGATTTTTCATCATATTCCATCATAAATATGAAAGATTGGCTAGATGCACCTGCTGGCAAGCATGGTTTTGTCCAAATAAAGGATAAGGATTTTGTCTTTGAAGATGGCACAAAAGTTAAATTTTGGGGTGTTAATATATGTTCCAACACACCTTTTGTTGACCGTGAAAAAGCGGATCAATTTGTAAATACCCTCACCTTTATGGGCGTGAACGGGGTTCGTTTTCATAAGTTTACTTGGGAGGCAACCGATAGTATAAATTCCAGTCAACCCGATAGTTTAAAGTTCCTAAAGATGGATTATTTTCAATCCAAGTTAAAGGAAAATGGTATTTACTATGGTTGGTCGCATATATATGGTCATAAAGTAAAACCAGGTGATAGTGCAAACCTGGAGGCCTACAGTGAAATTGCCAATTTAAAATACCCATGGCAGCATCTGAATGGAAGTACCTCTTCCCTAGTAAACTTTGCTCCAGATCTGCAAGATTTGAATATTGGGCTTACTGTAAATATGCTAAATAGAAGAAACCCATTTACTGGTTTACGCTATGCGGATGACCCTGCCTTGAGCTTTGTGGAGTTTCAAAATGAAGATGATATTTTTTGGTCAGCAATTGAAAGAGCTTTAGAGCAGGCTCCTACCTATAAAGCCATACTATGCAAACAATTTAGCGCATGGCTTAAAATTAAGTATTTAAATGATGAAAAGTTGAAACAGATATGGCGGTCCGATTTGCCCGAAGGGCAATCCATCGCCAAAGAAAATGTTTACCCAACTCCAAATCACCAACTGTTTAGCTCCCATTATATCAAATCAATACAAGAAAACAAAAATATACCACAACATCTATTGGATAAAATGCAATTTCTATATGAACAACAATTACAATTTTACAAACGATTTGAAAAAGCCGTAAGAAATACCGGTTATAAAGGAGTTATTGTAAGTAGTGGTTGGCAAGCTGGTTCTGGGATTTCACATATGTACAACCTGCATACCGATTATTCTGTTGGACCTATAGATCGACATAATTATTTTGGTGGCGGAAAAGGAGGGCATCAACTAACCACAGGATTTGTAAATAACGAAGCCATGGTCTCCCTTCCTGGTTCCGGATTATTAGGCACTGGCATGCAACAGGTTTTGGACCGACCATTTGCGTTTTCGGAATGGATGAGTTTAATTCCAAATCAATGGACAGCAGAAGCCTCACCCCTCATTGCGTTTTATGGTATGGGGCTACAGGGTTGGGATGCTTCCTACTCATTTGCCCTAGATAGCCCTACCTATTCCCCCACAGTGCAATCGCATTCTGTTTATAATGTTAATAGCCCTTCACAAATGGGGCTTTATCCCGCATTAGCAGCAATGCTATACCGAAATGATATTAGTGAAGGACCTATTCTTACTGAAAGAAACGTAAACCTAGCTGCTTTGAGTGAAGGCAAATTAGGCTTTTCCGAATTTATCGAACAAGGTTTTGACGATAAAAAATTTACGGGATCCATTTCATCAAAACTTTTGGCAGCCGGCAAAATCCCCATAGCATTCACTGAAAATTTAAAAGAAACACAACCATATACAATTAGTCGGTTTGAAGAAAAGGGTATAAAAACAATTACCTCAGCAACAGGAGAACTCTTTTGGGATTATAATTCCAAAGGCTATATAACACTAAACACGAATGGAACAAAAGGTGTTCTTGGTTTTACTAAAGGTTTAAACCTAGAATTAGGGGAATGGACATTGAAAATCAAAAATGAATTCGCAGTTGTTCTGCTAACAAGTTTAGATAAAAAAGCTGGCTTGGATAAAACTGATAAAATTTTAATAACTACAATCGGAAGGGTAAAGAACACAGGGATGGAATATGACGAAACAAATACCCATCTTTCCAAATTAGGCAATGCTCCTATCTTATTGGAAGGAATAGATTTTACCATTGGCGCAAAAAGGTTGCAAAAAGCAACTCTAAAGCCCTTGGACCATATGGGTAGAACCAGAAGTGAAGAAATTGTGATTGATAATAATGAAATCAATATTGAGGGAGCTACACATAAAACTATGTATTATCTCTTAGAGTTTAGATAGCCCCAATCACTTTTTTAAGTGCAATACCATTCTATTTAACCTTTGTAAAGTCAATTGAAAATGAAATGCATAATTTCCATAATATTTATCTTTTTTCTTACCGATTGCGTTAAAAAGCAACAAACCATACCGGACGTTGTACCTATAGAGCTTTCTACAGAGTATTCAAAAAATCCCGCTGTTATAGATGAGACCCACCCTCGATTTTCATGGACAAATAGTGCTACTAAGGAAAATGACATAAAAAAACAAATGGCATGGCAGGTTAGGGTAGCCAGCAAGGAAGCCTTATTGAAAACCCCAGATATGTGGGATAGTAAAAAGGTTGCATCTGACCAATCTACTCGAATAATCTACAATGGAAAAGCATTGCAATCACGTCAAGATTATTGGTGGCAGGTACGAATATGGAACGAAAAAGACCAATCGTCCAAATGGAGTTCGCCTGCAAAATGGAGTATGGGAATACTGGATTCCTCTGAATGGAAGGCCCAATGGATAGGTGCTCCTTGGCAAGGTGAGGCGCATTTCCCCAAACCGGAAGGCGGCCCAGATACAAGACCTATAGATTTTGGGCCTCCTGCCCCTTTGCTTCGAAAAGTGTTTGTAATTGAAAAGGAAATTTCAAAAGCGATAGCATATACCACAGGATTGGGATACTTTGAATTTTACGCAAATGGTTCCAAAATAGGTGATGATGTATTGGTGCCCAACCAAACAAATTATGGTAAAAGACCTAATTTGCCCAATTCCTTGATCAATGTAGAAGACAATTTCACAAAATACAAAGTCATGTATCTAGCCTATGATATTAAAAATGGTTTAAAACAAGGTGAAAATGTGGTCGGAGCCATTCTTGGCAATGGTTTTTATAATCCCGCCAAATTTTGGACCGAGGGCTATGGCACCCCACGTTTTTTATGCCAGATACACATAACCTATACCGATGGCAGTGAAGATGTGATCGTAACGGATAACTCTTGGAAGGTTGCAAAAAGCCCAATACTTATGAATATGGTTTATTATGGTGAGACCTATGATGCTAGAAAAGAAATAGCTAATTGGTCTACAAACAAAATTGATACCAGCTCGTGGTCCAATGCTACTATTAGAAAAGCCCCCGAAGGAGAATTGGTTGCCCATTCAGCAAATACCGATAAGGTTACGGAACAAATTTCCCCGGTATCCATAGAGAAGATCTCTGAAGGCAAATACAAAGTAGACTTTGGAGTTGAGATATCAGGTTGGGTAAAACTTCAGAATGTAATAGGCCCAGCTGGACATAAGGTCGACATCTCATTTAATGGAAATCTTTATTCTGGTGATAACAGCTACACCTTTAAAGGTGATGGTTTGGAAACCTACGCTCCGCGTTTTAATTGGTTTGTTTTTAGTGGTATTGAAATATCAAATTGGCCAGGTATATTAAAAAAAGAACATCTTATAGCTGAAGCCGTAAATACCGAAATAGAGGAATCAGCAACCTTCAATAGTTCAAATAAGATGCTAACCGATATAGTAACTATATGGAAAAGAAGCCAAAAAGACAACATGCATGGAGGTATAGTAAGTGATTGTCCACATAGAGAACGTTCGGGGTATACCGGAGATGGGCAAGTAGCATGTGCTATGGTAATGCAAACATATAACGCCAAGAATTTTTATCATAAATGGATTCAAGACATTCTTGATGCCCAAGACTTAAAAACAGGGTATGTACCAAATGCCGCCCCATGGCAACCGGGTTGTGGTGGAGGTGTTGCATGGGGCGCAGCCGTAAGTATTATGCCTTGGGAATTCTATTTGCAATACGGATCAATGGATGTGCTGCAAGATAGCTATGAACCCATGAAGGCGTACATAAAGTATATGCAAACGTGGGTAGATGACAAGGGTATAATGTTTTCAAAAAGAACAGGGGCCGACGGGGCCATTTTAAAATGGTACAATCTGGGAGATTGGGTACCTCCGGGCGAACTAATTAGAGATGATTTGGTTCATACTTTTTACTATTGGATGTGCCTTGATATTGCAGCTAAGACTGCAAAAGTACTGGGTAATGACCAGGAGGCCGAGCGCTATAAGAAAATGGCCAATGTAACACAAAGGGCTTTTCATAAGGTATTTTACAGTGAAACGGAAAAAACCTATGGCGCAGGGGGCGGAAATATTTTTGCATTAAAAATGGGGGTTCCTGAAAAACATTATAAAGACGTAAAGGAAACTTTGGTATCGAATATAAAAATGAACAAGGGGCATTTTGATACTGGTATTTTTGGAACGCGATATTTCTTTGAGGTTTTGGCAGAAAACGGTTTAAATCATTTGGCATATGAGGCCTTGAACAAAACAGATGAACCTAGTTTTGGCCATTGGTTAAAACTTGGGTCAACTACCACCCGTGAAAAGTGGTCTGAAGAAGGATCGCATAATCACCCCATGTTTGGTGGTGGCCTCGTTTATTTATACAATTATTTGGCAGGGATGAAACCAGACCCCGCCGAACCAGGATACAAGCACATTATTTTTAGGCCGCAGCCCGTAGATGGTCTCACTACTATTTCGTACTACAATAATACACCTTATGGTAAAGCTGGAATTTCTTGGAAAAATACTACCGCTGATTTTGTTATGAACGTCACTGTACCCATTGGGAGTTGGGCAACGATATGCGTGCCAGCAGCCCATAAAAATGATGTCACGGCCAAATCTGAAATGGAAGGGAGGGTAAGTCCTAGATTTATTGAGATGAAAGGGGATTATGCAGTTTATGAAATTGATAGTGGCGATTACATCTTTAAGTCTGTTAAACAATAATCTTTAAAAAACTAGATCAATGAACTCGCAAATGGATTATAAGGTGAAAGAATTTTTTTTTATAGGTAAGCGGTTGAACATAGTAATTATGGTCATATTGACTTTGTGTTGGTCCAGCAGCTTTTCCCAATACTTAAAAGTAAGTGAGAATCAACGGTATTTGGTTACTGAAAATGAACAGCCATTCTTCTGGATGGGTGATACGGCATGGGAGCTTTTTCACAAACTAGATCTAATTGAAATAGAACATTACTTAATGAACCGGTCGGCTAAAGGTTATACGGTTATACAGGCAGTAATTTTGGCAGAGTGTGATGGTTTAACAAAACCCACACCAGAAGGATATTTACCACTTGAGAAAAATAATCCGTTAGTTCCAAACGAAGCCTATTTTAAAAAAATAGATCAAGTAGTCGCATTAGCGGCAAAGTACAACCTCTATTTGGCGTTGTTGCCCACATGGGGCTCACATGCAGAAGACAAAGAGCACGCGTTATTTGATAATCTCTCCATATTCAGCCCAAAAAACGCTTTTGAGTACAGTAAATTTTTGGGGAATCGCTATAAAAACAATTGGAATATCGTATGGATTACAGGGGGAGATAGAATTCCTGAAGGCAATGAAGGTATCTGGACAAATATGATAGAAGGACTCAAAACAGGTAGTCAAGGTAAGCACTTGATTACGTACCATATTAATGGGGGTCATTCCATCACTGAATACCCTGGAATTGCAGAACAGTTAGATTTTTATATGTTGCAATCGGGTCATGGTAATGCGGTAAATCCCAATTACCAAATGATAAAAAAAGACTATGATGTTATACCTACCAAGCCGGTTATTGATGGCGAGCCCGTATATGAAGATATTCCTATTGCATTTAATCCTGTGAATGGTTACAATACAGATTATGAAGCCAGAAGGGCTATGTATTGGTCAGTGTTTGCTGGTGGCTTTGGCACTACCTATGGAAATAATGCCGTTTGGCAAATGAATCGCAAGGAATACCCCCCAATATTATACCCTATCCAAACATGGGACAAAGCGATAGATGCCAAAGGAAGCTTTCAAGTGCGATATTTAAAATCACTTTTCAAATCAAGACCTTTTTTAGAAAGAATTCCAGATCAATCCTTAATAATGGGTGACAATGCATCACAATCTGATTTTAAAGTGGCTACCCGCGATGGCACTAAAGGCCAAAACGATGCCACTTATATTATGGCGTATTTTCCAATTGTCCGGGATATTGGTATCAACACAGCTGTTATTGGGTCTGAAGAAATAAGGGCTTGGTATTATGATCCTCGAACAGGTCTGGCATACCTAATTGGTAATTATAAAAATACCGGATCCTTTTCTCCTAAATGGGACAAACGCATACGAGAAAGTATGGGCGGTAGTGATTGGGTATTAGTAATAGACGATGCTTCTAAAAATTATTCACCCCCTGGCGTTATTTTAAAAAATAATTCCAAGTGAGCATGTATATTAAAGGACTAGGGAATCTTTGGAAATGAAAATTGAAATCAATTGTCAATTTTTGTTTCACAATTACGAAGCTAGAAATGTTACGGAATACGATATGTGTTGTCTCAAAAAAACTGTGCAGTACTAGATAGGGAGAATATAATAATTTAATTGAACCTGTTTGTTGAAGCGCTACACATTTCGCCTCTGGATCCATATTTGACTCATAGACAACGACTCTAAGAATGGTGCTTTATCCCAATTAAATATAAGACCTTAGGCTGGCAATTCTATTGAATCATATCCAACAATGATCAATGGCAACTGCCTTGGTCGAGAAACATGTATATTCAATCCTTCTTCACCAAAGTATTCAACACCAATGCTGAAATGATCATAAATAGCCCAAGAAAACTAAAAATAGTATAGGCCTCTTGGAACCATAAAACACCTATGGAAATTGTAAAGATCACCTCAATATATTTTAACGGAGCAACAAGGTTTGTTTTGGCTATTTGAAACGCCCTCGTCATATATAATTGCCCCATAAAACCAAAGACCCCTAACAGAAATAAAAATAGCCATTCGTAACCCATAGGCCGTACCCAAACTGCAATGGCCAAAAGGCCACCAATAATGGTTCCTACGAACATAAAATAATTTACTACAACGGCAGGATGATCTGAAACCCCTATTTTTCTGATAACCACGTAGACCATTCCACTAAAAACAGAAGCAGTTAAGATTAATGTCAGTCCAGTGGTATTAATATTACCATCAAATCCCTTTAGGACCAATACCCCTGCAAAGGCAATTAGAAAAAAAAGCCATTGAATATTTTTCAACTTTTCCCTTAACAGGAAAACCGCAAATATGGCAGCAAAGATCGGCGCTATATAACGTAATGAAACTGCGGTGCCAACATTTAGGTGCTTTAAGGAAAGAAAGTACAGACTCATAGCCGTTAATCCCAGTATAGCTCTTAACAACATTAGTCTTCGTTTGTTCCCAAATATGGGAATCCCCTTTACCACGATGAAAGTCGTAGCCAATACCAGCGAACCAAAGCATCTAAAAAATACAATTTGAAATGTAGGGATACGCGCCAAATATTTTACCGAAACATTCATCAAGGCAAACGAGAAGGTACTAATGACCATAAAAAGTACGGCCTTTTTAAAATCCAATCCGGTAGATTTACTCCATTTAAAATGTAACAAAATAGCGTGGTTGATTTGCCAAAGCCAATATTTCAATGGCTTAAAAGTGCTAAGGTATAAAAACCATGTCCATACAGGCCCTAAGAACGGCATGAATTGTCCTTGATTTATTGAATTTCCTATTTTTTATTGACTTTGTCCAGGTACACAGCTCCAATGTGTATTGGAAAAAAAATAATTATACCTATCAGAGTATTTGTATTCAAAAATTATTATCAAACGCCTGTACAAAGGAATACATTAGTAATCAAAAGTTTTAATGAATTTGGATACTAACTTTTATTTCGGTGCAGCAGGTATAAACGCGTTCCCGGTAAATATATTTTTCATACCGTATTATGGTCTGGCCATAATTTCATTTTTCCTTCATATTTCGGCTATCCATATAAAAAATTTGAAAAGGAATATACTCGGCGTTGAGCCAAGGAAACAATCTTACCTTATCTTAATTATGGGATCAATAACTATTTTGGTAATATTCTATGGGTTTACAAATGGATTTTCTGGAGTGGTCATACCAGCAGAGTATGGTATAATAATCGGTAAATAAAGGGCAGAAACAGGACCATACTGTACCCCCCCCTACCCCCAAAACCAAGCTAATACACTTTGCAGAGCCCTCACTTATAAAATATAGATGGACTTCCTCCTTTGGGCTTCCTTTAGAACACAAGTAAAATTAAAGGTAATATTACAATCTAGAAACGTGCGGCATCCTTAACAAACTTCAACATTCTATTCCAGGGAATGTAACAATTATCAGTAGAGTATTACTAATAACAAATAATTTGAAACAGTTTTTGCAAATAATACATTGTAAATGCTAAACCTAAATCATTGCCCTATGAATCCCAATCCAATAATCAGTTTGTTTCACTCGCTTTCACCATTAAAAAATGATGTTATTGAGGATTTTGAAAAAATCATTTCATATGACCTAATTCCAAAAAATACAGCTTTATTGGAAATTGGTAAGTATGCCAAATCCATGTTTTTTGTTCAACGCGGATTGGCACGTGCATTTTACTTTCATGATGATAAAGATGTAACAGATTATTTTGCAATAGACGGCCAATTTATTGGGGCAGTTCCAAGTTTATTGACCGGGCTTCCGAGTGATAAAGGCATCCAATTACTTGAGGATTCAGAAATATTTCATTTTTTGTCAGCTGATTTTGAAAAACTATGTGCAAAGCACCATGCTTTGGAACATAATGCGAGAAAACTCATGGGATTGGCCTTACTGGAAGAACAACAACGTATAGCAAGCCTTCGATTCTACAGTATGAAAGAGCGTTATGAAATCATGGCAAAAAAATACCCCGGGATTATGAACAGATGCCCTCTTCATTACATAGCTTCCTACCTAGGCACTACCCAGGTTAGTATTAGTAGAATTAGGGCCGGTATTCAATAGTGCTTATAAAAATGATATATCCCACTTAACCGGAATTCCATAAGGTACTTATTCCGCAACCGATCATTTTTTGAACTTGGTACTCCTTCTTCCTATTTCACGGCGATTACTATACCAATGTTGCCATTCTCTAGCTTCCAACCATATAAACAGCAGCTACACAATTTAATTATGGATAGCTACTTTTTTGTAGAATGCCTTTATACCGCATAATATTCAGCAAGTCTTTCGGTAATTTTTAAGTTCACCCTTAATTGTCTACGACTTCAACAATAAAACAGTTCGCAGTAAGGGAGGTGTATTTTAACATATGTAAAGATATGTTTTACGGAAGTAACCCAAATTTGCATTCACTATGGAACATCAAACAGTAACAATTATAGGAGCAGGTATAGCCGGACTTACCACCGCTATAGCACTCAACAGAATCGGAATTGAGACTCAAATTTTTGAAGCAACCAATAAAATAGAGCCTGTAGGGGCAGGATTAGGGTTGGGACTAAATGCCATGAAGGCTTTTAAGGCACTTGGCATATATGAAGAGGTTTTAGGTCAAGGTAAACTTTTGCCCTCTTTTTCCATTTATGATCCATTTGGAAAAATAATCTCAAAAACAAATTTCGATAAGGAATTAGGCAGTGGAACTTTTTCAATACATAGGGCCACCCTACATCAGTTATTATTATCAAAACTTGATCCGTCAACAATTCACTTGGGCAAACGAATAGAATCTTTTGAGAGTACGGATTTTGCTGTTAAACTAAAATTTGAAGATGGAAGCACATATCTTTCCAACTATGTTATTGTTGCAGACGGCATACACTCCGTTATAAGGCAACAGCTGGTCCCTGACGCCAAAATCAGATATTCGGGATATACCTGTTGGAGAGCAATCATTAAAAATCCCCAGCTGCTAGTAAACGAAGCATCAGAAACTTGGGGCGCAAATGGCAGGTTCGGTATAGTGCCCCTTGCAGATAATTACCTGTATTGGTTTGCCTGCGTCAATGCAGCCGCTGAGGACCCTCATTTTAAGTCCTATCAAGTTGTGGATATCTACAATCGATTTAAAAAATACCATGGGCACATACCTAAAATTCTAAAGGCATCCATTAATGCCAACTTAATTCAGAATGATATAAGTGATATAATACCATTGAACCATTTTGCTTTTGGACGTATCGTACTGATTGGGGACGCTGCCCATGCTACAACACCCAATATGGGGCAAGGGGCATGCCAAGCTATAGAAGATGCGGTAATAATTGCAAAAAGTTTGTCGGAGATTTCAAATTATGAACATGCTTTTTTAAGGTTCGAAAAACATAGGCTCAAAAGAACAAAATGGATTATCGATAAGTCAAGACAAATTGGCAAATTGGCACAATTGGAAGCGCATAATCTCATAGCAATACGAAATACCCTATTGCGATGTATGCCAGACGCATTGGGAAAAAATCAAATAAAAAAAATAGAAGAAGTTGACTTTGAAAATATAAGTAATTAATGAAAGTTGTAAACCCTCTACAGTGGAAGGATTATATTTTTTTCTGTGGCTTACCAACCCTTTTGAATTATATAGCCTGCCAATTGATAATCCCCCTATTTGAAACCAATAGTCTATTGCCCATTGAGGTCATCTATTTCATTAGCGTTGGTGGAATTGCGTTAATTCCAATGTTTATTATGTCAATTTTCTTATCTAAAAACGAAAGTACTTCCAATAAAATTAAAGCTATTTTTTTTAGAATGAGAATCAATAAATTATCTAAAAAAGACTGGGTATATACCATTGTTACCTTTATTATACTATGCACCTCCTCTTATTTGACAGCCAAAATAATAATGCCAAAGATGGGGATTGATGCAATGCCATTTTTTTTTAAAAATATGCCCCTTGTGAGTCATAACATGTGGATTCTTTATGTTTGGACGTTATTTTTCTTCTTCAATATTTTGGGTGAAGAATTTCTTTGGAGAGGATACATACTACCAAGACAGGAATTGCAACTGGGAAAATGGGCATGGTTTGTTCAAGGTATATTCTGGACTTTTTGGCATCTACCCATGGGGCTCGATTTAATCCTTGTGTCCTTTCCCATCTTCTTCATTTTGCCCGCTGTTGCCCAATTAAGACAGAATACCACCATTGCTATACTGATCCATACTGTTTTTGGTGCATTTGGTTTTATGGCCCTTGCTTTTGGATTTGTCAATTAATATCATCAATAACAATAAAAAAAAACAAATGAAAACAACATTATTAACGCTAATTTTATTATCAACAGGTCATATATTTTCCCAAAAATCCACCTCATCGGTACTTGGAAATGCAGATTATTATGCGCTATTGAATGCAGTACCAGTATTACAAACCAGTCCAGAAGCCGCATTTCAATATGTATGCAACAAAAGTATCCACTGCGAAGGTGATTCCCAACTTAAATTGCAATATGATGCCTTTATTAAGCAAATGGAATTATATGCAAACCAGATTGAGTCCCATTACGCTTCAAAAGTCCACGCATATAACAGTAAGATTGGTGGGGATGGATATAAAAATCAAGCCAACCAAAATGAAATGATCCAACGCATGGGAGGCATGGATAGGGTTATGAAAATGAGCGATGGGGAACGTGAGGTTGCCGCTAAAAAAGCAATGGCATCCAATATGTCCTCTTCCAGTTTGAGCCCCTTTACGGAAGCGGACCTGCAACGGATGATGAATGATCCCGAATATGCAAAGCAAATGGCGGTCAAATACAATAACATGACAACTCAGGGAAAAGAAGATATTGTCAACAAAAAAATAGTTGCAGGCGATTTGGACGATTCCCATGAAGCCCATATAAAACGATTATAAGACACCAAGATCAATAATAACACCCAGGATATTAACACTTTTGTTAGCAAGACCACGTCCAGATTATACGAGGCCAATGAAACATGCAGTACACGAATCCACCAAGCAAAGAGCAGTTCTGGAAATCACGCGGAATTGAATGAAAGCTATGATCAACTGTATAAAAAAATCCCCCTTATAGTAACAGATTACTGGGGAAAATATCCTGACCCTGAAAAAGTAAAACAGTTAAAAAAAGACTATGCTTTGAAACATAAAATTAGAGCAACAATTGAACTTTCCGAAGTACAAAAAGAACACAAAAAATTAAAATCCATCATTAGCGAGGTCATTTCCGATTATCGATCCTTTTTAGCTACCAATGGACATCGTTTGAATGGTGAATTAAGTAACCTATTTGATGGGACAAATACAGAATTATCTTTATTGCAAGTAGAAAAAAGCATTATTGGATCAATAGATAGACTTGCCCAAATTAGTCACGATGAAGACTCGACTGCCTCAGGTTATGAACAAGCATATCAATTGATTTTAAGTGGTGAAACTTTATAACCCCAAATAATCGTCAAGGAACGAATATGAAATTAAACCTTGCAAGTATTTATTCCGATACTTTCTTTTTTGTGTTTTGCAAAAAACTTTACGGAAAATTGATTCAATTATTTTAAATAATATCAAAACAAATGGAAAATTCGAATATAGCCACAAGCTTTATTGAGCAAATATGGAATCATAAACATTTTGATGAATTGGATAAGTTCATACATCCCGAGTTTAAAGATTATTCTTTGCCTTCCTCCATGTTAGCAAACAAGGAAGGACTTAAAAAATGGATTTTGGCCACGGATATGGCCTTTAAACATAATACCGTAATAGAAGACCAAATAACGGAAGGTCATAAGAGCGTTTTAAGAATTATAATGAACCTAAAACATATCGGAACCTGGAGAGGTATAGAGGCAACTGGCAAGGAATTGAGCATATCCGGCTTTAGATATTTTAAGATTAAAGAAGGAAAAATTATTGAACATTGGGCATTAATCGATGGGGAGTCCATAGAAAATCAGCTTAAAAGTTTACCGCACGGATGTGAAATAAAGGAAAAGGAAAAATAGAATCTACATATAGTGAATTTGGTAAAATTCTTTTGTGCGGATTTGCAAAACCAATAATACAATTGAAATAGTTGGCATGAAAACCAAAAAAGAACTCAGGGAAGAATATAGGCAAATTAAGAAGCCGATGGGCGTTTTTCAAATTAGAAACAACATCAACAACAGGGTTATGATCGATAACAGTATCGATATGGTATCCAAATGGAATAGGCACAAAATGGAATTAAAATGGGGCAAACACAGAAATAAAAGTTTGCAAAAAGATTGGAACGAACATGGAGAAGTGAATTTTGTCTTTGAGGTTTTGGCGGAAATGGAATACAATCAAGAACAACATATCCGTGATTCAAGAGAACTTAAAACCCTTCAGAATCTCGTAGTTGATGAACTGGATATTGATCATAAAAGTATCTATATGTAAGAAATAGGCAAAATATGACGGCTCCTTACTTACTTGAATATGTTTTTTTAAAGGGACCAAAAATCAGAATTCACCTAGGTATATTTCAATAGAAAAATGTAGGGCACTGTTTATAGGAAATACAATTTCCTAAAAAATCCAAATTATCCGCAACTTTGGCTCACAGTGTATAATACAGATATAATCTATCTTAAAATATAGCTTTCGAGCAACAGTAATTTATTTTATAAAGAATACATCCATTATTCACCAAAATCTTTCTACGGATTCCCATAGCATAAAAAAGTCTACAGCAATGAAATCAACAAAATCAATTACTCGCTTTGATAAATCTGGTTACTATTTTATAGGACTCATAGCATTGGTCATCCTCGGTTTTTGGCCTTCATATTTTTCTAAATTTTTTAATGGCACGGGCGACTTTACTTTTTATTTTCATTTCCACACCATATTGATGTCTCTTTGGATGCTGACACTAATCCTACAACCAATACTAATTAGGAGAAGGAAATTGACGATTCATAAATGGATCGGTAAGGGTTCTTATATATTATTTCCACTTATGTTTATATCGATCCTGCTATTAATGCATAGCAGGAATAAATTAAATAACGAAAATTTGGATATGGCATTATTTGTACCATTTAAGGACTTAATAATTCTAGGTACCGCATATTTAATAGCAATTACTTATAGGAAAAACATGGAAATTCATGCACGGGCAATGATTGCGACCGGAATTGTATTTATAGAACCTGCACTGGTAAGGTTCATTAACTATGCCATTATACCACTGCCTGAAGCTTATGCAGTAGCAATGTTTATACTATATTCCTTAATAATCATACTAATCATAAAAGAGCGAAAACAAAAAAAAGGGAGATGGGTTTTTCCGTTAATCTTGGGTTTATACATTATTGTTCACAGTATAATTGTTTTTAATATTCACCTTACAACCTGGGAGTCAATCTCTAAATGGTTCATAGCATTACCGCTAACATAGTTTGATGTATTCTGATCCGTTATTTTGGCAAATGCTGGAAAAACAAAGTCCCAGTGATTATGCAGATCTTATGTATATAAACAAACCTTTAAATTTAGGCTGAACCCTTATTAAGTTTAATCTATTGTTATGGCATGTCTTTTTAATCTATAATAGGTTTCAACAAATATAGGGGTTGAAATTGTATCCTTTTCTGTATCTGTAGAGGTTATACTGACATTTCACCGAACCTTTATATATGTGACCTCCTCTGGATAAGCCGGACAGAATGAAACTAGAGAAATCTGGGGGAATAAGCGTTTAACTTTAAACAACGTATTGCTTATTCAACGATTCAATAGCCATCACACAACGTAACCTCCCACTAAAACCTGTGCTGTGCCTTTCCTAAGAGGCATATCATCCACATTTCCTATAACTTGGCCATGACCAATAATTATACTATCCGATTGTTGATTTTCAAAGAAATATTTAGCCACTATTTAACAATTTCTTCCCTGCACTACCCAGTCTCTTTAGTTATAGTTTTTCCTTTACTAAATTTTGGTTTTGAATTTATACAGGCAAACACAATTTCATTTGCCGGAAATTAAAGATTGCCATCTTAAAAGCCTAAATTAAATACATCCCTTAGACTGCTCAGGAGATGTTTTATAATTGTTTCAATTTACTGCCATAAATAGGTTTGCACAAGGTATTAAACCTCAGGGCAAGTCTGCCTTTGTCGGCAGACCTTGAACCCAATAATAGGAATAGACACTAGGGTCGAGGTATCGAACCTAGATCCAGCCGAAAAAGGCGGGATTAGTTCAACTTGCAATTTTAAGTGCGTCTTACCAACTTCTCAAAATTGAGTTTTACTAATAAATTTTCACCTTTAATCCAAATGCGAAATAAGCTATGGAACAGACATTAAGTTCCCTTAATTATAGCCTTTACTGAAAAAACCTCAAATAAAAACTACAGGCCATGAATCATCCCTTAATGCCATGTATTCAAGGTATCTTGAACAATCCATCATTGAACTTTCCATAGATTCAAAAGTATGAATGTACTACCCTACCCTAAATGTTATAACCAAAAGTGATGACATTTTAGCATTAAAACGATATCCTATAAAAAACCAATAAAAATTATCAAATGAAAGCATATGCCATCCGATTTATTTTAATTCTATCACTACTATCCGCTTGTGGCAATAAAAATTCACCCCATGCCAATACAGATTTTGATGCCTACGATAATGGGTACGAAGAAGATTTCACAACCGAATCCAATTTTGAAACTGAACCTTCCAAAACCGAATCAAAACTGGGGTTCTTTGAAAAGTTAGGAAAAAAGAAGTTGAAGACCCATCAATTTCGGGACGCTCGAACCGGTCTGGTCGTGAGCAGTTCAAACTATCCAGCAGATTGGACGGTTATATCCAAGCCTAATTACACTATGGACCAAAAAATTCCAATTTTTTTGACACAGATCCAAGGTCCGAATAATCTAAAATCGTTCAATACCCCCTTAAGGGCACATATTTCATATCAAAACCCTCAGACTTATCAGTTTATGAGAAATTCTACTGCCGCCAACTTGCACCGGCCAATGATAAGTAATCAGCGTATTATTGAAGAAGAAGTATTGCCACGTATGCAAAACAGTGGATTCAGTTTTATGGAGAATATTAGACTGCCCAAATTAGAAGACTACCTCCGAGGAAAAATAAATGCCGAAAGTGGAGGTCAAGTAAAATTGGACATCACAACAACGGTCTGGAAAAACAATAACGGCCAAAAAGCGCTAGCCACAGTAGGTAAAATTTACATGCAACAGCCATTGAGTTACATCGATACCATGACGCTCTGGATGTACAGTACCGATTATATGTTTGTTGATGAGGATCATTTTACAGAGACCATTTCAACTTTTGAGAATGCACTGATCAACTCAAAAGAAAATCCACAATGGAAACAGTATGTAGCGCAATTAAATCAGTTACGCGCTCAAAAAGCTGCTCAACAACACCAGATAAACATGCAAAACAGACAAGCGGCATTTAATGCCCATCAACAGAAAATGAAAGGAATTTGGGCCGCACAGGATGCCAACCATGCTTCATTCATGAACCGTACTTTTGGTTCGAGCAGTGATACCTCCCATAAAAACTTCCTCAATATGATAAACGAAGAGGAAACCGTTTACAACCCCCTAAATGGAAAAAATTATCAGGTAGATGCCGGTTCAACCCAATATTGGATGGATAGTGAAGGCAACTACATTAAAAACGACGACCTATTCTACAATCCCAACGGAGGTATAAACCTTGGGAATAGGGAGTGGACCAAAGTTGGGAAAGCCTTTTGATGACATTTTAACATTAAAATGATACCTATAAAAATTTAACAACTTTAAAATTGCAACAATATGGAAAATGTATTTTTCACCTTGATTTTGATCGATTCTGTAATCCTGATACCAATGAAAATTATAGGGCTATCGTTAATTGACACAAAACGCTGAAATATTTGAAGGAGCCCATGGACAGAAACATTTTCTGGTACCTTAAAAAATACCATAGGTCACATCTTGGAAAAATGGACAAAATCCAAAAAAACCAATTAAGAAACAGTAACCTTTTTAACAAACCAAATATGAAAATTCCAAACATAAATTTCGTATTGACCCTAATTTTTTTTACCATCATTTTAGCCTGTAAGTCAGATGACGATGCAAATGAATTTATCACAGATGACGATACTTCCCAAGACACCGAAAACCCGATGGATAGTACGTTTGAAACCGTGGATGTACAAATATTGCTGCCCGAGGATTCCAGCGTGGACTTCACAAACGGCACATTGGTTTCCCTTGGCGCCAATTCAGATATTGATGCCAATGGAACCGGAAACCTACCCTTAAACGGTGAAACCATAGAGATTGGATATTTTCTGGATACGGAAAATAATGTTTTACTCGCCGGATTCATTACTAAAGAAAGAAGTGAACTGTCAGTTGAAACCACAGCTGAAATCATACTTTATTATGCTCTGGGTTATTATTTGTTACCGGATAATGCAAAAAGTGCCTTTTTAAAAAGTATTAAGACAAACCCAGGTTTTTCGAATTTTGTACAAGATATACAAACATTGTTTAAAAGTGATCCACTCTTCTATAGCCAAGGCAATTATGAACCAACCCTACAAAACTTTTTGGACCAAATAACCTCAAAGAATTCAACAGGAATTGAAAATCGGATTTTTTTTAACGATGAAAGCACAAAAAGCGGTGTAACCCTATCCAGTATTGATTCAACCCGCATAATGTTGCAAAATTCCCTGCCAAGAAGATCCAACGTCATCATTTACAAAAAGAGTTATACCGATAGAAACGGTGACGTATATAATATACCGAACTATACCTCCAGCACTTTTGAGAGTTTTGAATTGGAGACAGGCAAGACCAACAAAATAGAAACTTTGGAATTGGGAAATTCGGTCCAACAAATAAACGCACAGCAGGCATCAATTGACAATGCCATAAAAACAGACCCAATATTATTGCCAGTAAACCCTGCCTCTGAATTTGTGGCCGAATACGAAGTGGTCGTTATTGGTTCTGGTCAGCCCAATTCCGGTGGAAGGGGCATGACGGAAGAAGAACGGAACACCTATGCGGAAATCAATAAAAAAACCTACGTTATCGACTATTTTTTACCTACTCTTCTGGATATAGCTGGTAACAAATCATTACTGCCGCCATTCGGTAGTGATAAAGAAAATGCATTGCTCAATGCCGTCCTCCCCGTTCTTGAACAATATCCCGATGTTATTGAAGAAGTTATAGACAACCAGTTCAAGGAAGCAACGAACATTTTTCTTCCAGCCTTGTATGAAGATATTCGATTGAGCAATGACCTACGTACTATGTTACAGGATGTTTATAATATATTGTCCGGTAACGGTGACTTTCCAAATACTTTTATACAGAACCATGAATTAATTGAAACAGGGTATCAAAGAACAACAGTTATATTTGCCGCCATAGATAGGAATATAAAAGCAACAAATTATTATTCCAATTTTGGTGGTCTGCGCACAAGGGCTTTTAATTTTGAAAATTGGAACGTTAGATCTATAGATGCGGTTGTTGAGATGCAACGTGATAATGTTGAACTCTGCCTGGGTCAAGCCACCGAGCTTCGGGTAACCGCAATCACTGACCTTGAGCCGGAATTGGAGGAATTTGAATTTCATTGGAGCACATCGAACGAGTACAGAGGAAGGCTTCAAGATATTGGTGATGACCCCAATAATTTTGGTGAATCAATTATTACAAAAAAGAATTATGTTTCATATATCAGTACCGCACTTGAGTCCGAATTAGGTAGTGGTGACAATAAAGAGACAGTGACCGTCATTCTGTACTTGCGCAATAAAAATACAGGTGAATTAACCGAGGCAGGGCGGGACACAATGACCATGAACAACAAGAAAGGTTGCGAGTCCTTTACAGTGTCATTCACTAGGCAGCCCAACCTTAAGGAAATCTCAAACTCAGGGTGTACCGATAATATTGGTTATCAAGCTTTTAGTCCCATTCCATATACCGCAGATTTTGCTGCTGTTGAAGGCGCCTCTGGTTATAAGGGAATCATTACCTCCAGTAATGGTGTGGTGAACCAAGAAAGGGTTCTTGATGAAAGGCAATTGGAAGATATGGGGAACGGGATTTTAAGATTTAGATCAGGGGTAGGAAGCATCATAATTTTTGACAGTTGCAATCAAGCCCAGGCAGAGACACGTGCCCAAGAGCTAGTTGAAAATATAAGTGTAGAACCATTAAATATAGAAATTACGCCAATATTTAATTAGTGCATGAACTATATCGAGATAAAATGTACTTTAATCTTATTAATTCCAAAAGCAAATGAAAATTTGTAAATTCCCCATGTTTTCAAAAAAATATGGGGAATACCTTACAAAAGACCAATAACCAGCTCGTTACCGCTTTTAAAAACAATGATCAGAAGGTTATGCAAGAGGTATATCAAAACATATTTCCTAAATTCAGGAGCCATGTTTTCAAAAACAATGGAGATGAAGCCCAGGCCAAGGATGTATTTCAAGAAGCTTTTATTGCTTGCTGGCGAAACGTCAAAAATGATAAACTTAAAGAAAATAGTAATCTAGAAGCCTATCTTTTTACCATAGCCAAAAATAAATGGACTGACTATTTACGTTCTGCCCATTTTAAAAAAACAGTTTCCGATAACGGGGTCATTGCTATGAGCCCTGAAAGTGAAGACCCTTCGGATGAAAACGAAGAGGAAAGCAAATTGAATGCCCTACATGGGGCCATGAAACAACTAGGTATATCTTGCAAAAAGATTTTGACCCAATTCTATTTTGAGCGAAAATCTATGGATGAAATAGCAAAAGACCTTCAACTTGGCCCAGCATCGGTACGGAATAAAAAATACCGTTGTATGGAAAAACTCAAGGCATTGGCCTTGGAAACAAAAAACAATGGATAAGTACCCAAATTACATAACTCAAGAACAGCAAGAAGAGTATGAAAGAGTACTTTTGGACCGAATGGATTCTAAAGAGAAAGCGGAATTCAACAGCAAATTGTATGGCGATCCTGAACTAAGAAAACAATATGAGGAGTTTAAAGAACTGTTCTATGCCATTGAGGAAGAAGGACTCCGAAATTCGATGGAGACCTTCCATAATAGTCTAAAAGAGGATTCCAGTAGAACGGCCGGCACAAAGAATAAATTCTATTGGTACCGTATAGCCGCAAGTATTGCCATATTGATTTCATCGGTTATATGGTTTTTCAACAAACAAAGTCCGAACGAGAAACTTTTTCAAAGTTATTACTCAGTTGATCCCGGACTTCCCACTGTTATGGGTACCAATGACAATTATGACTTTTATGAGGCAATGGTTGATTACAAGCAAAGGAATTATGATGTAGCAATCAACAAATGGGAAAGGTTATTGCTTACAAATCAGGATAGTGACACCTTGAACTATTTCTTGGGAAGCGCCTATTTGGCTAAGGGGAATACCAATAAGGCCATTGATTTTTTTAAAAACACCCTAAACTCTGAAGTGTCCGTTTTTAGCAAGGAAGCCCATTATTATTTAGCACTTGTGCATTTAAAGAATAATAATACCGTAGAAGCCGTTAAGCACTTGAAAATGGCTGCAGATGAAAAGAGTGGGGAGCTTCTGAAAAAAATTCAAGAATGAAATTTATGAAGTTGGATGTATTGATTGCCATTCTTTGTATTTTACTCTTGTGTAAGGCAAACGCGCAACAAGATAACGTCTTAAAGAAAATAGACAGCCTAATCGCCTCAAATGAGTTCTTAGTTGCCCAGGAGATTCTTAAAACGGAAATTGAGAATCCAAGCAATTTGTTATTGGGGCGCTTGGTCTATCCCTTGGGAAAGATAGAATTCCTACAAAATCCAGAGACTAATTTTAAAAAGGCTTTGGAGTTATATTCCCTAATAGATTCCAGAAAATTAGACGATACTATTGCTTATGACGCCAATTTGGGGATGGGTATTTTGTACATAGATCAAGGTACTGCCCCAAAAGCACAAAAATATTTAATAAAGGTAAACCGTTTGGCCAAAGAGTTTGGTGATGTCCATCGAATGGTTGAATCTGAATTTCATTTAAGTGAGTTGGGCCTTAAAATGGGAGATTTTGGACAATTGATCGCACACACCAACAACGCTCTTGATTTAATCCAAAAAAACAGTTCGGGCAATTTCCCTTTGGCACCAAGAATATACAATTACAAAGGAGCCCTAATGCATTTTAATGCCAAACCTGACAGTGCCGATTACTATTTTAAAAAGGCCATCAATGCTTTGGACAAAACCGATAACGACCCAGAACAAACCGATTATCTTCCGGGCACCATTTACGGCAATTGGTTCATGGTAAAACAGTCTGCCGGCAATTTTGATGAAGCCATGCGTTTCACATTAAAAACAATAAACCATTACAATTCTTTTTTGAACAAAACCAATAACCATCCCTTAACGGAAAAAGTGCACGGAAACCTAATTATCTCCTATAGAAATTTGGGAAGCCTGTATTCCGATTTAGGGGAGAAGGAAAAGGCAAAAAGAATTGCCATGCTAGGGTATAACCATGCAAAAAAATACTTCTTAAAAAATACGATACAGTATTTCGGTGCCGCCTTGATGGTTGGCGAATCATTACTATACAATAATGACCTAGAAAAAGCAGAAATTTATCTGGAAGAAGCAAAAACCTCTTTAAACTCAATCAAAGGGGAAAATTATTCTTACCAAGCTAACCTTTACGGAGTATTGGGCGACTTAGCTTATCAAAAAGGTAATTACCAAGAAGCCGTGGACTATTACCATAGAACGCTTCAAGCGTATAAAAACAGTAATGAACAAGGATTTTCACAAAATGAGGTTTATGCCAATATCAACCTGGCCAAATCTTATTCAAATCTGAATGAGTATGCTGAAGGCATTCGTATTATCAACAACACCCTTACCGAGGTTATTTCCGTACATGGAACAGATAGTTATTTGGCAAATGAGGTGCGAATAGCCAAAGTCAAAATAATTTTTGATCAAAAAGATTATAAAGGAACTATTGAACTGAGCAATCAAATTTTGGGCTCGTACAAAAGCCAATCGTTCAACAGTATAATTTCTGAAGAATTTTTTAGCCCAAACCAACTAAGATTGTTGCTTTACCTCACCAAGGCTCAATATGAAATGGACACGGTCAAAACAATCGAGAGTTTGGGTAAAATCACCAAGGTTATAGAGAACGCCATTCAAAGAATTGAACGAAAAAAATCATTGATCACCAACGAAGATGATATCAATGTACTCTTGGAGAATAGTCGAGAATTATTTGATTTTGGCAAAAAGGTATATCGTAAAATATTTGATATAACCGGCGAGAAAAAATATCTGGAAAAAATCATCGAACTTCACGAATCTTCCATATACCATCGAATACGCACCAGGCTCAACCTATCAGAAAATAAGCTCACACCTGTAAATATCAGAGAAGAGGAAGATGTACTGCGCAAGAACATCAATTCCTTTTTTGACATGGCCGAAGGGACTCAATTTGATGTGGATGATTGGAAGGCCAAATTGCGGGAGTGGGATGATTACCTTGCTAAATTAAAAACTGAGTATCCGCTATATTATGAATTAAAATATAGTACTGTTCTAACGCCATTGGGCAATCTGCAGAAGAATATTGACGGGTTGTACACAGCGGTACGATATCTGTTCATTGACCACGACCTCGTTGCCGTCATCATAACAAAGGACAACATGGAGATGGTTCCCCTACCTTCCGATTTACCGTTGGATTGTATTGCCACCATTTCGGATTACCAAAAAAACAGTTCTGAAATTTTTGAGTGCCTCTCACATTTATATAAGTCCCTTTGGGAACCTATTCAAAACAAGATAAAAACTGACAATGTTATAATATTCCCCGATCAGGAATTGTTCAATTTAAATTTTGAACTTCTTACTGCTGAAAAAATTAATTCTTTTAAAGATCTGACAAATAAAAGTCTTTTGGCCAAACACAATATCTCATATAATTATAGCCTACTTCTCTTGGATGATAACCAAAATACACTGGATTTCAACAATGACTTTGTGGCCTTCGCACCTACCTTTGATGAAAGTATGAAGAGAGCATATGTAATAGCCATTAACGATTCAATTGATATTGATAAAACCTACCTAACCTTATTACCGCAACCGTTCAGTGCCGATATTGCACAAAGATATTCCAAACGTTTTGGGGGTAGGTCATTTTTAAATCAACAGGCATCTAAAGCCATATTTAATAAAACGGCAAACGAGCATAAGATTATACACATCGGCACTCATGCAGAATCAAACAATGTAAATCCCCAACTGTCGCGATTGGTCTTTGCAAAGAACATTTCCGATTCAACCCTTATCAATGACAATTACCTATATACCTATGAGATATATAATCAAAACCTAAATTCCAATCTAGCGATCTTAACAGCCTGTGAAACGGGAAAACCCAGCTATCAACCTGGTGAGGGAATGATTTCCTTGGCACATGCTTTCAACTACGCAGGCAGTAAAAGTATCTTAACCAGTCTTTGGCAAATTGATGAGCAATCAAGCACTGTCATCCTGGATAACTTTTATGGATATCTAGAAAACGGCCTTCCCAAAGATGAGGCACTAAAAAATGCAAAGTTGGATTATTTAAATCATGCGGAGGGAAGAACACTTCATCCACAATACTGGGCGGGTTTAATTTTAATGGGAGACACCCTACCCATAGAACTATCATCATCAATGGATAATTACTGGTATATAATTTTAGGGTTACTGGTAGCAGCTGTTTTTTTCTTAATAATTTGGAAAAGAAAGACCAAGGCTCCCCTTGTACCGAAGGCCCAATCGTAAGTGTTCAACCCAAACTATCCCTGATGTCTTATATTGGGATCATTGTCATCCGGATCTAAATGGGCTGGACTGCCATCTCCATCATTATCAATAAAGCCTCCGCCATCTGGTCGGACGTAAAGTTGAAAATTAAAAGGTAAAAAGGTATCTAAAGTACGGGAGTCAAACTCGGCCGAAGGTGCCGCAGAGATTTGAATCGCTGAATTGACCGTTCCCAAACCCGGAACAATTGTGGATCGCACCCATACAATCCCAGTAAATTCCCCAAATTGTATTACCCTACCGTTGAAATTGACCAATAAACTTTCAAAATTTTGACTTTCATTACGAGCGCATATAGGTTCAAATCCATTGTTCGGATCATACCCCACCTCGGCAAACATCGTATTGATTTCTTGGGCGATAATTTGATTGAAATCTGAAATACCAACAAGGCTTACATTAGGAATCCAACGAAAAAACACCCTTTTGTCAAGACGCTTTATATCAATCCCAATCGGAAAATTTTGTACATCCCTTACACCGGTTCCTGTGTAACCCTCTGGATATTGAAGACTTAGAAGTGGCTGTTCAATAAATGAAACACGGCCACCTGGGTTTTTAATTATGGGAACTTCATTCAATGGTAAGAAAATACCATTGGCCATGTTCCAATAAGCAGCGCCCGGTCCCGAATAATTGTTGCAAAATTGGGCTTGAACATTTTTTAAATTATCAATCGCATCCTCGTCTTTACTACAACCTAGTACTCCTATCAAAATCAATGCAATGCTGACGTATTTTATTTTTTTCATGATTGGTTATTTTCCTTTCTATCGGAATAAAAAGAAAATGTCATCAAAAATGTGGTATTTGCCCTGTACCTTTTTTAGTTTTCCAATGCGTAAATATCCAAATACCCAGAAATTAGGCTTGAACCATACTTATTATATCGCTTGATTAAATTATATTCTTAAAATGGTAAAAACCCAACTTTTGGACTTGATCCAGGATTACCTCACTGCGTTCGGTGATCCTGCTTATGGATCGTTGCTCAAGACAATCCGGCACAGGCTCGCGCCTGTGCGTCTTTTTTGTTTTCCAACACTTTAGCTCCTGACGGCGCTACGCATTGGAAAACAAAAAATCCGATCACTTTCGTGATCGGATTTTCTTGGTCGGGGTGGCAGACCTAACTGCCAGAATCCAAAACACTGTATTACAGTTATTTATGTAATTTTATTTCGTTCTACACACCTAATTGTACACTCAAAACCAAGAAAGAACTCTAAAGATATTATTTGCTCTTCTTTAGTAGTATAAAGGTACAAATAATATTATTTAGGATTAAAATTATCCTTGGCGTTAGAACTATACATAGAAATACCAGCTATAATTAAAAACACCAGTTACGATACTCCAGTACAAAAAATTATTTATGGGGGCGATGGTACATTTTTATCCTGATTTGGCTCATGAACCAAGTATGGGGTCGGGCATAGATTTTTGATCTCCCTCACCCCGCTGTGGAATCACTTAGAAAATGTTATTTAAAACAATTGAACAGGTTTTAAAGAGATGTCCTGTAACAGTACCTACTATTGACATTAGACGCCACTAAGAAAAAACCAAGAACTTACCTGATATCGACAAAAACCAAACCGCTGATATTGCCTGAAGTTAGAATTGTATTGTGAATATATAATAACCTGGCTTATAGGGTTCTTAATGTTTGGACACCCCCTGTATACCAAAAAAGATAATTAATCGTTTAGTTTAGGTAGGGTTTATGCCGTACCAGTTGTTATATCAATAACCTTAAATACTTAAGTTATGAATGCGAATGACCCAAATTTATTATTGAATGCAAAAAACACCTTCCGTTACCTTAGTATCGGAGTTATCGGCCTACTTGGTCTGACAGGATGTACCAAGGATGACCCCATGGGCAAAAATGGACAATTGGCCATCAGTGCCAAAAGTAATTATGTAAGCCCTACAGGCAAAACAGCCACTACGGATAAGGCCTCCACAAATTCCGTAGTGTTAAGTGATTTCTTATTAAACCTAAAGGAGTTCGAGCTGGAACTGGACATCGACGAGCAAGAAGATGACAACGAGCAATGGGATGATGACGGTTATTTCGATTTTGAGGACGAAATTGAACTGGAAGGCCCTTTTGAACTTGATTTGTTGGCAGGTGAAATATCCTTTCTTACTGCATCTGTACCTATGGGCAAGTATGAGGAAATTGAGTTCAAATTTGACAAAAGTACGGATGAGACCAGTGAACTTTTTGAAAAGTCTATCTTGGTAAAAGGTACAATAGACAATATTCCATTTGTCTTTTGGCATAATTTCGAGGATGAACTCGAACTTGATT
This sequence comes from Arenibacter flavimaris, assembly GCF_030291335.1. NCBI lineage: Bacteria > Pseudomonadati > Bacteroidota > Flavobacteriia > Flavobacteriales > Flavobacteriaceae > Arenibacter > Arenibacter flavimaris. The sequence goes on along the minus strand of NZ_JASWIM010000019.1, from coordinate 697 downwards.
TTGAGGATCCGCAATTTGATATTACCGTTTCAAGTGGTAGTGAAAACCTATCTTTAGAATTTGACCTAAGCCTTTTGTTCAACAGTGTGAATGGCGTCAACCTTTCTCAGGCAGTGGATGGCAACAATAATGGCACAATAGAAATAAGTCCGGTGGACACCGATGGCAATAATGAAATTGCCCAGGAGCTAAGGGATAGGTTCAAGGATTTTATTGACTTATTGGATGATTAAAACCTTTTGGCATAATTGATATTTATGGCCAATACCAATGCTCCAGTAATCCTTATGGATCTTTTGGACGTGGTTTTGGTCATATTTTTTTTTTTAAAACATTATTATTTTTAAATCATCATAGATCCCAATCAAATCTCTGTTATATGACTTGGTTTGAGACTTTAATCATAATAAAGTATAAGCCTAAGAGCTTTAAATAGCGTATTATTCGTCCTTATCTGTTTGATCAAAGTTAACAAATATTAAAAGTACCCCTCCAATATTAAGCTACCAATTACTAGTGCTTTATATCTTAAAATATCTCTATAAAAAGTGTGTTTTCAAAATTAAGGGGGAAAGTCGAGTAGGTAAAGGGGAATTTCACCCCTAAACCTCTCACAGAACCGTACGTGATAGTCTCCCATCATACGGCTCTTCTTAAACCAAGACTGCAATTATGGTCTTAACACGGGATATTGCCA
>NZ_JASWIM010000018.1:0-120623 GCF_030291335.1 Arenibacter flavimaris | reverse complement strand
CATACGTAATTAGGATAATACCCCGTTTTTAGAGCTGGAGACTCATATTCGGGGTTTTGTTTTATCTAAAATACGAATTAATATGCTGAATATCAAGTATTTAATCTACCTCTGAAGGTGCCTGATTAAAAGGTGTATTTAATAAAGGTATAGGGGTGCTTTTTTAATTCAACTTGATTAAATTATATGGAAGCCCCTTTAAATTATAGTTTTCCTCTTTTGTGTTCTTCCTGCCATTTGTGCAATTCTTTCCATTTGCCTTCATAGGCCATTTTTGCTTGCATAGGCCATGAGGCGGGATCGTGAATCTTATAACGGGTTCCTCCACTGCCCAATATCTCCTGACATTTGTCAACGGAGGTTTCGGACAGATCTTTCCATGTTTTAATATTAAATGAATTGAAAAGTTGCTGAATTTTAGGGCCTATCCCTTCCACTATTTTTAAATCGTTCTGTTTTATGGTCTTGCCAAAGACAGATTTTGCAGCCTGTGCGCTGAATGGAAGCACTGTTTCTGCAGTAACTATGGTAGGAACAGCCTTTGTAGGGGCAACACGCTCTGACTTTTGGGATAGTTGTTTGTTACACGCAGCCAAATCGGTTTCCAGTTTTGCATTTTTGTCCTTTAGGATATTCAATTCTGAAGAGTGGTCTATTTGGGAATTACCGCCTTTTCCAATTAGATACCCAAATAGTGCGCAGACTATACCTACAATGGCCGGAATTAACCAGCACCAGATATTCATGTTTTCCATATACTTTATAGATTTTGGTTAGTTGTTTTAATTAGGGTTGTTTATGTGGTTTTTCTTTATAACCGGACTATTTTTAACAATGACTTCAGAATTTTCAACAGCAGATGGGTCGCCTTCTGAACGAGAGCAGTTATTGCACAGCATAATGTTAAAATAGGTGCCGGCAAGAATGGCGATTACTATCCCCAATATATTGGTTGTTCTTTTGGTCATTATGTACTGCTATGTGGGTTTAGCTTAAATATATTAAAAATTTCCCTTAAATGTTAAGAAAAATCACATTAAATATTACCTATCAGTGAGTTAGCAGGAATTTAGGACGTATTTTTCTTCAAAATATTTTCTTATGCGTCTATCGTAGTTTTAGCAGAGAACGCATCACGAGGATTTAGTGCAATGGCCTAAAAACATACCGATTATACAAATTTTGGCACCATCCATATAAATTTGCTTTTAATCATGGGCAGAAATATGGACTTTAGCGTAAATAATAGAATTATAAAGACCTTATTTCTCCCGACTAGGTTCCGGCATTGAAATAGGTCTTTTTTCACCATAATTATTTGAGTTAGTTTGGTTAAACCCGCAGCTATTTCTAATGGACCTATTCGGGGGGAGGGGAAATTTTCAAGTGGCTACGGGTTTATTTTATTCTAAATATTGAAGTAAAAATTTTTTGTCTTGAAGTATTGAGCTATTCTTCAGGATGTAATTTGGTTGGTTAGTTTAAAACCCGCTATGTACTGGAACAAAGCAGTACATAGCGGGTTTTTTTATAAGTTTAATTCTAGAGATCAAATTTTATTCCTTGTGCTAATGGCAATTCTGTGGTGTAGTTAATGGTATTGGTCTGTCTTCTCATATAGATTTTCCAGGCATCCGAACCAGATTCACGTCCACCACCTGTTTCTTTTTCCCCTCCAAAAGCTCCACCGATCTCCGCACCTGAGGTTCCAATGTTAACATTGGCTATTCCGCAATCGCTGCCTTGAACTGATAGAAATTGCTCTGCTTCCCGCAGATTATTTGTCATTATGGCGGAAGATAGCCCTTGGACCACTCCGTTTTGTATGGAAATGGCGTTCTCAACATCTCCAGAATACTTTAATAGATATAGTATGGGAGCAAAGGTTTCGTGCTGTACAATCTCATAGGCATTACTTGCTTCGGCTATGGCGGGTTTTACATAGCAGCCACTTTCAAATCCTTTCCCTTGCAATACGCCCCCTTCAACAATAAGCTTGCCTCCTTCTTCTACAACCTTGCGAAGCGCCTCTTGGTACATCTTTACGGCATCGGTATCAATCAATGGGCCCACATGGTTTTTTTGATCCAAAGGGTTCCCAATCCGCAATTGTTTATAGGCGGTAACAATTGCATCTTTTACCTTCTCATAAATAGAATCGTGTATGATTAATCTTCGTGTGGAGGTACAACGTTGGCCTGCCGTGCCTACGGCCCCAAATACGGCTCCAATAACGGTCATTTTTATGTCTGCATCAGGGGTAACTATTATGGCATTGTTTCCTCCCAGTTCCAAGAGGGATTTCCCCAATCGGGCGGCTACTGCCTGGGCAACGATTTTTCCCATGCGTATAGATCCGGTGGCGGATATCAAAGGCACTCTCTTATCATGGGTCATAAACTCGCCTACTTTGAAATCGCCATTGATTAAACAGGAAATACCTTCTGGAAGATTATTTTCCTTAAATACGGCAGCTGCAATGTTTTGACATGCAACTCCGCATAGCGGCGTTTTTTCACTTGGTTTCCAAACACAGACATCTCCTGAAATCCATGCCAGGGCTGTATTCCATGCCCATACGGCTACCGGGAAATTGAACGCGGAGATGATGCCAACTACCCCTAAAGGATGATATTGCTCGTACATCCTATGTCCTGGTCTTTCGGAGTGCATGGTGAGTCCGTGCAATTGTCTGGACAGACCTAAGGCGAAATCGCAGATATCGATCATTTCCTGCACCTCTCCCAAACCCTCTTGATATGATTTTCCCATTTCATAGGAAACCAGTTTTCCCAAAGGTTCTTTTAGTTCACGAAGTTTATCGCCAAACTGTCGTACTATTTCCCCCCTTTGGGGTGCGGGTTTTGTTCTCCATGTTTTAAATGCATTCGTAGCCGAATCCATCACTTTTTCGTAGTCTTCCCTGGAGGTGGTCTTTACTTTACCAATCAGAATACCATCCACTGGAGAATATGAGCTTAATTCTTCTCCCGAAGAAAAAGTATCCGAACCTGTTGAGGTTCCGTTATTTATAGCTTTTACGCCCAATGCTTTCAAAGCTTCATGGATTCCAAATTCCTGTGCAATTTTTGACATTTATAACTATTTTATCGTTAAATGTTATATTTTTTCAAATTTACAAATTAATGTGTAGTCTAGGGTATCAGCAGTCATAAATGTTTTAATACCCGATTTATGGCTTTAATGCAACTTAGGTTAAAGAAAATAATAATTACCAAGGGTATATATTATTCGTCCTCCTTGGCAATAAACCGTTCATCAACGGGCATTATAGTCCCACAATTACTGCAGGTTCTAAGTTTTTCCGAACCATAAAAGGTTTTAAAATGTCCTAAAAAGTCCTTTTCAATATTATTTAAGGTGAAGTATACTTCATAAAGTTTATGGTTACAGTTGTCGCAAAACCACAGCAAACCATCATCAACGTTCATCCCGGCCCGTTTGCGTTCTATGACCAAACCTATGGATCCTTCTTTTCTAACAGGGGAATGAGGTATTTTAGCTGGGTGCAGGTACATGTCCCCTGGTCCCAATTGCATCGTCTTTTTTTGGCCGTTTTCCTGGATGTGAACTTCAATATTTCCTTCCAATTGATAAAACAGTTCCTCGGTTTCATTGTAATGATAATCTTTTCTGGCGTTGGGGCCGGCAACGACCATAACAATATAGTCTCCCGATTCCGTGTAAAGGTTTTTGTTTCCTACGGGAGGTTTTAAAGTATCCCTATTTTCGGAAATCCATTTATTTAGATTGAATGGTTGTTTTATGGACATAGTGCATCTTATAGAAGTTAATATTTTTCTGCCGCCATTTAATATTGACATTAACGGTTATGCTATCCAATATTAAAAAGCGGATTCACATCAAAAATAATAAAACTAAACTGCTTTAAAGAAGACTATCGGTAGAAGAGTTGTGTAAAATATAGTTTGCCATCGGTGTTCCTCTTTACGCTTACCGCAGTATGTGTAAATTCGCCTTCCATAGTTTTCCTATGGTCGGAACTGGCCAGCCATTTTTGAAAGGCCTCAAGGGCAGAATCGTAGTCCTTCGCCACATTTTCGGAGACGAATGAGGCATTAACTGCCTGGGAAATATCCGATGCACGTGCGCTAAAATTGTCGTGGTTTATAGAGCCTTTGGCAATCATATAGTCTGTATGCTTGTTCGCATACTCATAAGCCACTGAGCTAAAATCCAAATCGTTATAGCCCAAGCCAATACGATGTTCATTGACGATTCCAAGTAATTCCTGTTCTACTTCAACCGCATTTTCTACTTCTGGACTTATTGCCGGCTCTATTGACTCTGTGCTGCAAGAGACTACTACAAATGCGAACAAAAGCATTACAAAATAATGCATTTTCATTTTCATATAATGTTCTATTTGTAAGTAGGAAGAAAGGGAAGAATGGGGAATTCTTGTGTTCTTATAATTGGCTTCTCGTAACCAACGATGGTAATATTAAAAAATTAATTTATCACGAACTGGAATAAAATAGGTTATTCGACGAAATGCATATTTCGCCATACATCCTGTAATCCAAGGGCTGCCAATACGCTGAACCCAACACTGGATTTCCAATAACAATTTGGTATTTGGATTTTCCATGCCTAGGCCGTAATTAACATGTCAGCATTATATTGGGGCCGAGCTTAATTGGAGCAAAAAATACTCCATAAAGGGGAAAACATTTTATCTTTACTGTACTAAAATGGTTCATACATGAAATTAATTGTCCATGCCCTAATATTTCTTTTCATCCTTGGATGCGGCCCGAAAAAAGAAACTGGAAAAATTCCGTTAGACAACCTACATCTTTATCATGAATATATTACGGAAGTGTCCCATGGATTAATTTCGGCAAGAGCGGATGTTCGGGTAGTGTTGAACCGCCCTGTAGATTCATGGGAAAGCGGCAAGGAATTGGATGAGGATATATTGGTGGTATTGCCCAAGACAAGGGGTAAGGTAATTGCTTTGGATAGTAGGACCATTGCTTTTGTACCCGAGGCCGGGTTTCATCAGAATAGCACCTATGGGTTTACATTGAATTTGGGGTCTATTATTTCCGGAGTTCCAAAGGAATTGCACAAGTTCAATTTCGAGGTAAAGACATTGAAACAACAGTTTAATGTGTATACCCAGGCCCTTCAATCCTATTCCAAGGATTATCAATATTTGGAGGGACAATTGAAAAGTGCCGATCAATTAAGTTTGGCCAATGCCAAGCAGTTGTTGGAGGTGAAACAGAATGGGAAAAATGTCCCTGTTAAATTTGATTCATCCATAGCTGAAGGAACCCAATTTTATTTTAAGATCGATAGTATTCAGCGATTCACCGAGGATACGGACTTGGAGGTTAGGTGGGACGGTGGTGTTTTGGACATTGAAAGTGTTGGGAAAAATAGTATAAAAATACCGGGCAAGAGTAATTTTACCATTCTTGATGTTGGCTTGGAAACAGGGGAAAATCAAATCATAAATATCAATTTTTCGGATCCCTTAAAAAAAGGTCAAAACTTTAAGGGCTTGGTGGTTTTGGAAGGGGATGGCAAGCTGAAATTTGATGTGGTGGGGAATACCCTAAAGGTATATCCTTCCAAAGAGATGAGCACAACCTTAAGGCTCGAGGTTTTTGAGGGTATTGAAAGCGTTGATGGGTACAAACTTAAAACAAGGCTTACAGAGCGGGTTGCGTTCGAACAAATAAAACCCGAGGTCCGCCTGTTATCAAATGGAACAATTTTACCCTCTTCCAATAATCTGAAAATCAATTTTGAAGCGGTAAATCTGAAGTCGGTAAACCTAACCGTCTATAAAATTTTCGAGAGCAATATTCTACAGTTCTTGCAAGGCAATGATCTTAACGGGAGTTACAACCTAAAAACGGTGGCAAGGCCCATAGCCACAAAGAAATTGGAATTGGAAACCGGCCTTGGCAATACCAATGGTAAATGGTCGGCACATGCCATCGATTTAAGAACGCTCATTACTCCTGAAATAGGGGCTATTTATAGAGTTGAATTTAGTTTTAAACCTTCGTATAGCCTATTTAAATGTGACAGTACCAATTTTGATAATGAAGTCTTGTCAGAGGATGATTTTGATCAAGAAACAGAAAACAGTTCATGGGACGGCGTGGAATCCTATTATGAAGATTATTACTTTAACTATGACTGGAATCAACGTGATAACCCTTGCCATACTTCTTATTACTATGACAAAACGGTAGGCACCAATGTCTTGGCCTCCGATCTAGGGATAACCGTAAAACAAGGGGTGAACAAGAGTTATTTTGTAGCGGTCAATAATATTGTAAGTACTGAACCCATTGCAGGGGCCAAGGTAACTTTCTATAATTACCAACAACAGCCCATTGGTCAGGTAATAACAGCGATGGATGGAACCTCTCTCTTTGATACCGATCATATGGCGTATTTTGCCGTAGCGGAGAGCAATGGTCAAAAGACCTATGTTAAATTAAATGACGGAAATGCCCTTTCCGTTAGTAAGTTTAATGTTGATGGGGTTGCACTACAAAAGGGAATAAAAGGTTATATTTTTGGGGAAAGGGGTGTATGGCGACCTGGTGACAAACTTTTTCTTTCGTTTATGTTAAACGATAAGGCCAATAAACTCCCGGTAGGGCATCCGGTAAAACTGGAATTGATAGACCCCTATAACAAGGTGGTCCTTAGGGAAGTAAGGACAAATTCACTTAACAATTTTTATAGTTTTGTTGTAAGTACAGATGAGAATGCACCTACGGGCAATTGGTTGGCGAAAGTTTCTGTAGGAGGGGCAAGCTTCACAAAGAACATTAAAATTGAAACGATCAAGCCAAATAGATTAAAGATTAAAACAGCGTTTGAGAATGAGGTGTTATCGGGAGGTAAACCCATTAAAGGGATGCTGGAGGCCACTTGGCTTCACGGTGCGGTTGCAAAAAACCTGAAAGCGGATATCACTGCCAGGTTCAATGTACAGACTACAACCTTTAAGAACTTTCCGGCGTATGTTTTTGATGATCCCACAAGGGCGTTTACAGCAGAGGACCAAATTGTTTTCAATAGTACCATCAATGCTGAAGGTAAAGCAGCCTTTTCATTAAATCCACAAATTAACAGTCAGGCTCCGGGAATGCTTACGGCAGCATTTATTACCAAGGTTTATGAAAATGGGGGCGATTTTAGTACGGATGTTTTTACAAAGCAATATTCTCCATTTGACACCTATGTAGGCCTTAATGTACCTAAAGGCGATAAAACTAGGGGAATGTTGCTCACAGATGAGACCCATAGCTTTGAAGTGGTAACGGTAGATGAAATGGGCAATGCCAAAGCCACCAGTAATTTAAAAGTTGCTATTTATAAAGTAGGTTGGAGATGGTGGTGGGAGACTTCTGCCGATAATCTTTCCAACTTTAGCAGCAGTGAGTATCAAGAAAAAGTACTGGAAAAAACCATAAGCACTAATTCCAGTGGGAAGGCATCATTTAATTTTGAGCTAAAATATCCCGAATGGGGCCGATATTTGGTTAGAGTGGAAGATCCGAAGGGAGGCCATGCAACAGGTAAAACCATATATGTAGATTGGCCTGGATGGGCGGGAAAATCGATGAAAAACGACCCTTCTTCCGCCACCATGTTAATGTTTTCCACGGATAAGGAAGTCTATAATGTAGGGGAAACGGCCACCGTTACCTTTCCTGGTTCGGAAGGCGGTAGGGCATTGGTTACCGTTGAAAATGGAAGTGAAGTACTGCATTCACAATGGGTGGAATCAGAAAAAGGGGAAACAAAATTTGAAATCCCTATATCGGAATTGTATGCGCCCAATGTTTACATCAATATTAGTTTGCTGCAGCCACATGCCACTACCTTAAACGATTCCCCCATTCGAATGTACGGGGTAGTTCCTATATCGGTTGAAGATCCTTTTACAAAATTACAACCGGAAATTGCCATACCAAATGTCTTAAGGCCCGAGGAAAGTATAACTCTCAAAGTAAAAGAGAAACAAGGTAGGGCCATGACCTATAGCATTGCCATGGTGGATGAAGGGTTGCTGGACCTAACGCGTTATAAGACCCCAAACCCGTGGAATACTTTTTATGCCCGGGAAGCATTGGGGGTCAAGAGTTGGGATGTATACGATGATGTAATCGGGGCCTTTGGCGGGAGAATAAATCAGGTCTTCGCCATTGGTGGTGACGGGGAATTGGCAGGGGCCCAAAATAAAAAGGCCAATCGCTTTGAACCCATGGTGGTTTATCTGGGTCCTTTTAGCCTGAATAAAGGAGAGACAATATCACACAAAATAAACATCCCCAAATATGTTGGTTCCGTACGGACCATGGTCATAGCCGGAAATTCTGGGGAAGCCGCATATGGTATGGCAGAGAAAACTACCCCTGTAAGAAAACCACTTATGGTATTGGCTTCCTTGCCAAGGAAAATTACCCCAGGGGAAACGGTGACCTTACCGGTTACGGTTTTTGCTATGGAGGACAAAGTAAAGGAGGTGACCCTAAAAATTAAACCGGACCCTGCCTTTAGTATTGAAGGTAAGACCGTGCAAAACGTTTCTTTTACCGAACCTGATGAAAAAATGGCCTATTTTCAATTGAAAGTGGCCGATTTTAAAGGTATTGGTAAAGTAGTGGTAGAGGCTTCAGGCAATGGGGAAAGGGCCTCTTTTGAGGTGCCGATTGATGTGGTGAATCCCAATCCATTGACGACGGTTACAGAAAATATTGTCTTGGAGGCCGCCAGTAGTAGTAAAATTGATCTTGAAACTTTTGGCATCCCCGGCAGTAATAATGCAGAGGTGGAATTTTCTACCCTTCCTCCAATGAATTTTAATGGAAGAATGCAATATCTGATCCAATATCCGCACGGGTGTTTGGAGCAGACCACCTCCAGTGCATTTCCACAATTATATATTTCGGATATCTTCGATATTAATGCAGCAAAGAAAAGAGAGATACAGCAAAATGTTGAAAGTGCCATCAAAAGGGTTGGCGGCTATCAAACACCGAGTGGTGGTTTCGCCTATTGGCCAGGACAAAATTATGCAGATGATTGGAGTTCATCCTATGTAGGACACTTTTTATTGGAGGCCGAGAAAAAGGGATATGTTTTGCCTCTAGGATTTAGGTCTTCCTGGCTTAATTACCAACAGAATATAGCCAGACAATGGAGACCTGGCACAGGGCATTCGGATTTGGCCCAGGCATATAGACTATACACCTTGGCACTCTCGGGAAATGCGGATATTGCTTCAATGAACAGGTTAAGGGAGATGCCCAATTTGTCCAACGAGGGTAAATTCCGCCTGGCGGCTGCCTATGGACTTGTTGGCCAGGAACCTGTGGCCCAACAAATAATTAAATCTGCTAATTACGATTTTTCCGGAGGTAAAAATTACCATCAAACCTACGGGTCTTCCGATCGCAATAGGGCTATGGCTCTGGAAACCTATGTGCTTTTTAATGATAAGGCAAAAGCGCAGGAAATGGCTCGAAACTTAGCACAGCGTTTAAGTTCCGATGAATGGATGAGTACCCAAAGTACCGCCTATTGCCTGCTGGCAATGGCAAAATTTGCCGATATGATAGGGGGTAAGGGAATTAAGGCCAACATCACTGTTAATGGAGATAATATTGCAATAAATACCGATAAAACCTTGGCCAATACGGGACTGGCCATTGGAACAGGGACCAATACCATCAATATAGAAAATACGGGTAATAATTTGCTTTATGTGAGCATTGTCAACAGTGGAATTTTACCGGTGGGGGAGGAAAGGGAATTGCAACGCAATTTAGTGGCCAATATCATCTTTAAGGGAAGGAACGGTATTAAATTGGATCCATCTTCCATAATGCAAGGCGCGGATTTTGTTGCAGAAGTATCGCTTACCAATACCAAGTCAGAAGTAATTAAAAATGTAGCATTGTCAGAAATATTCCCTAGTGGATGGGAAATAGTAAATACCAGGTTCACGGAATTTGGTGATTTTGCTGAAAACGAGGTTACTTATACCGATATAAGGGATGATAGGGCCAATTTTTATTTTGACCTGAAGAAGAACGAAACAAAAACATTTAGAGTACTGTTGAATGCCTCTTATTTGGGAAAATATTATTTGCCAGGTATACAGGCAGAGGCTATGTATAACAATGATTATGCCGTGCGTACCAAAGGCCAATGGGTAGAAGTTGTGAGGTAATGGCTCCTGTTGGGCCTAAAAAATGTACCTCGTTTAACGCAACCATTTTGTGTTTTTCGCATTTATAAATAAAAATATAAATAGCATCACATGAAAAAAACAATTTGGTTTGGGCTTTTTGGGGCCATTGCATTTAGCATCCTATTGGCAGGTTGTAGTACGGATAATACCGTTGAATGCCCTGCGGATTACGAAGGGGCACTCGTTGAGGAGGAAAATGGGTTGCTCGGAACTTGGGAATTGTCGGCAATATTGGCGGAAAAAGAAGTAGATCTTACAAAAGACGACGAGCAGAATCCCAAAAAGGATATTTATGCACAATATACGGACTGTGAAAAGGATGGCGAGTATACCTTCGGGCCAGGTCGAACCTACAAATTTGCCCAAGGGCAGCATGCTTCAAACTGTAGTAATAAGCTTAAGATTGAGGGAAGCTGGAAACTATCCAGTGACATATTGGGTTTAATTGGTAATTGTTCAAGTCAAAATTTAAAAATTGTTTTCAATGAGGACAAATCTGAATTTAGCACTACTTCCAATTATAACATAACAGATGTAAACGGGGCAACCATTCAAACAGACGTAAAATTTACTTATACAAAAGTGGAAGCCACCGAATAAACGGCATTGCGGTGTAAAATAATATCATCCCATGGTGGCTAATTTTTTTGGTGCCATGGGATATTATAATTAGCCACTTACCTTAATGAAGGTATTTTTTTCATTTTCGTTTTGGGGAGGTTCCTTCTCCAAGGCTTTATTCTCCTTTAATACCTTACTAAAAACAAGGGCCCCTATTTCCTTCACAGGGGTATATAGTTTGGATTCGTCAATTGCTTCCTGCTTAACAAATCCAAGTTGATTATTGGTCTTGTCGAAAAATATCAATAGGGCCCCTAGGATTACGGCAACCTTCAGTAAGCCAAAGATTCCTCCTGCTATTTTATTTAGTAACCCCAGCATGGCAAAATCGGCAATCTTGGTCAACAAACGTCCGGCCATATTAACTACGAGGACAATAATTATAAAGGTAAGCAAGAAGGAGGCGGTGTTCATATATCGTTCGTTCCATTCCATATTTTTGGAAAGATATTCCCCAACAATGTAGGAGAAGTGAATGGCCCCGTACAAACCTGCCACAAGGGCGACCAAGGAGGCCAATTCTACAAAGAGACCATTTTTAACTCCTTTGTAAAGGCCATAAAGTAACAGCAGTCCAATAATAATATCCAATATACCCATACAGAAGTCTTTTGACAAATATAAAACTTTGATTTGTACCTTTGAACAATTCTATTCTGTTTGGATGGTAAATCCAACATTAGATATAAATTAGGATAAATTACAATGTCTAGAGATACACAATTAAAAGATAGATGGGAGATTTTGGTAAAAAAGCTATCTTCCCAATTTGCGGACAACGACCCCATGGAATTGGATGCCATCATATATTTGGTAGGAGTCCAGGAACTGGGACAAATTCATAAAACCTTTAAGAAGGATGAAAAATTAAATCTTATGCATATAGCCATCTGCAGGCTGTTGGAGCCTTATGGGTATTATGAGTTCGATTTTTTTGATGAAGATGGGTGGCCACATTATAATATTAAGGAAGAGTTGCCCCCATTAAAAGCCGGTGAACAATCTGTATTGATGAAGGAAGCCTTGGTGAGCTACTTCTTGGAAAAGAAATACATTATATAGATATGGAACCTAAAAAACCCTATTACGCCGTAATATTTACTTCTATAACAGCGGAAGATATTAATGGGTATAAGGAAATGGCCGAATGGATGGAGGCTTTGGCCCGGAGACAGGAAGGTTTTTTGGGCTTTGAAAGTGCAAGGGATCAAATAGGGATCAGTGTAAGTTATTGGGATAGTCTGGGTGCCATAGCGGATTGGAAAATGCAGGCCGATCATTTGTTTGCCCAAAAAAAAGGTAAGGAAGAATGGTACAAATGGTATAAGGTCCGTGTTTGCATGGTGGAAAGGGAATATGAATTTGGGAAAGGATAAGGGTCCAGGCAAGGGAGTAAAAACCTATCAACGGTTGTGGGGGCTAGTTCAAAGGCATCCTAAGAAGATTCTTATTCTTGTTTTACTGTTGGTAGCCTATTATTTTTGTTTGCCCAATCAACTATTCCATACCCCTCATGCTACCGTGGTTGAGAGTAAATCGGGCAAGCTTTTGGGAGCCGTTATTGCCGAGGATGGTCAATGGAGATTCCCTATGGTGGATAGTGTGCCCTACAAATTTGAGGCATGTATATTAAATTTTGAGGATGCCCATTTTTATCAACATCCCGGTTTTAATCCAGTTTCCATAAGCAAAGCCTTTATAGCAAATATTTTGGCAGGGAAAACGGTTAGGGGAGGTAGTACCCTAACCCAACAAGTGATACGTTTATCCCGTAATAACAAAAGGCGTACTTATTGGGAAAAAGTAAGGGAACTGGTTTTGGCTACGAGATTGGAGCTGAAATTTTCCAAGAAATATATATTAAAATTATATGCCAGTCATGCTCCCTTTGGTGGAAACGTGGTAGGATTGGAGGCGGCGGCTTGGCGTTACTTCGGGATGCAGCCCAGTCAATTGTCATGGGCCGAAGCAGCTACTTTGGCCGTATTGCCCAATGCTCCAAGTTTAATATACCCTGGAAAGAATGCAACGAAACTGCTGAACAAGAGAAATAGGTTACTTCATAAATTATGGAATAATAACCATATAGATAGTACTACCTACCAGCTTTCACTTTTGGAAGAATTGCCCCAAAAACCTTTTCAACTTCCGGATACAGCACCACATTTGGTACAATATTTGGCCAAAAAATATAAGGGGAAGAGAATCTTGACCCATGTGGACCAAAATCTACAAGCCAATATAAATAGCATTGTAAATACACATTATAAAAACTTAAGGCAGAATCAGGTGTATAATGCGGCAGTATTGTTGATGGATGTTAAAACACGTAAAGTACTATCATATGTGGGCAATACGCCAACGGACAATGAACACGAAAAGGATGTGGATATGGTACAGGCCAATCGCAGTACAGGAAGTGTTCTAAAGCCTTTATTGTATACCGCCATGATGAATGCGGGCGAATTGTTGCCCGGGATGCTAATACCGGATGTTCCAACCCAGATAGCAGGTTATACACCCGAGAATTTCAACGAAAGCTATAGTGGCGCGGTAGAGGCCGATAAGGCCTTGGCCAAGTCCTTAAATATTCCTGCAGTACGGTTGTTGCGTTCCTATGGCTTGGAAAAATTTCGGGATCAACTGGATTTGTTTAACCTAAGGGGCCTTGATAAACCGGCCGATCATTATGGTCTAACATTAATTCTTGGCGGGGCAGAAAGTAATCTATGGGATTTGTGCAAGACCTATGCCTCCCTAGCATCAACCGTAAACCATTTTAACGCCACCTCAAGTGAGTACTATACCAAGGAATTCGTAGAGCCAAACCTTACAGTGGATACTAGGGTAGATTTTGGTGCTAAGTCTACCGAGCCGACTATTTTTGATGCCGCGAGCATCTATCTTGCCTTTGAGGCCATGAAGAAAGTAAACCGTCCCGAGGGAAGCGAATCCTGGGAGTTTTTTGATTCTTCCAAACAGATAGCATGGAAGACGGGAACCAGTTTTGGCAATAAGGATGCCTGGGCCATTGGTATTACCAAAGATTACGTAGTTGGGGTTTGGACGGGTAATGCCGATGGTGAAGGACGGCCAAATGTAACCGGACTCACTAGTGCGGCACCAATTTTATTTAATGTGTTCGATGTTTTGCCCAGGTCTTCGTGGTTTCAAAAACCAGAGGATGAGTTTACGGAAATAAAAGTATGTTCGGAAAGTGGTTACCTGGCTACTGAAATTTGTCCCAAAAAAGTAATATCCATCCCCAAAAAACAAAATTTTATAAAGCCATGTGGGTATCACCAATGGGTGCATTTAGACTCTCAAAAGCAATTTAGGGTCAATTCCTCCTGTGCAGATTTGTCACGGACAGTGAGCCAATCTTGGTTTGTATTGCCCCCTTTAATGGAATACTATTATAAAAAGGGACATCCCTCCTATAAAACATTACCACCTTTAATGGAAAATTGTAAGGAAACCAATGTGGCGGCAATGGAGTTTATATACCCAAGCAACGGAAGTAGAATAACCTTGGCAAGAAATTTTGAAGGTAAAAAGAATGAGTTGATAATTAAGTTGGCCCATGTTAAACCCGCAACACCGGTTTATTGGTATTTGGACGGGAAATTTATGGGGCAAACCACGGACTACCATGAAATGGGATTGATGCCCCCGCCTGGAAAGCATGGAATTACGGCAGTTGATGCCCTAGGTAACGAAGTTGCCCTAATGATAACGATAGAGTAACAATTACCTTTTTGATTTGGGCCTATAATCAGTTACCTTTAATGACGGTCAAAGTAAAATATATTCGGCCACAATAAACGGATACCCTTTAAAAAGATGACAAAAAATATTCGATTTTCAAATTTGGATAGAAAAAAAACAATTGCCAAACTAAGGGAGGAGACCTTTGATCTGGTGGTTATTGGTGGCGGTATTACAGGGGGTGGAATTGCCTTGGATGCTGCATCCAGAGGTTTGAAGGTGGCCTTGGTGGAAAAAAATGATTTTGCGTCTGGAACCAGTAGCAAATCAACGAAATTGATCCATGGTGGACTGAGATATCTAAAACAATTTGATTTCTGGCTGGTAAAGGAAGTGGGTTCGGAAAGGGCCATAGTACATAATTTGGCGCCACATTTAGTGTTGCCGGAGAAAATGTTGTTGCCGTTGATAGAAAATGGGTCTTATGGCAAATGGCTTACTTCCATAGGGTTAAAGGTTTATGATATTTTGGCCCAGGTGGCAGGAGATGATAAACGTAAAATGTTGGAGAAGAAAGAGGCTCTTAAATTGGAACCTTTGCTGCCCAAAAAGATATTGAAAGGAGCAGGATATTATGCAGAGTACAGGACAGATGATGCCAGGCTCACTATGGAGACTATAAAGACCAGTCTGCAATATGGCGCCATGCCTATCAACTATACTATGGTAACCGATTTTATTTACGAAGAGGATATGGTTGCTGGGGTCATAGTAAAGGATATGGTCTTGGATACCAACTTCCATATAAAGTCCAAATATGTAATAAGCGCTGCAGGACCTTGGGTAGATGAACTTAGGGGCATCAACAATTCCAAAAAAGGAAAGCGATTGCACTTAACGAAAGGGGTACATTTGGTTTTCCCTTTTGAAAAATTACCTATAAAGCAATCCGTTTATTTTGATATTCCGGATGGGCGCATGATGTTTGCGATTCCAAGGGGCAAGATTACGTATGTTGGAACTACGGACACAAATTTTAATGAGAATAAGGATAGCGTTAAAACGGATGTGGCCGATGCTATTTATTTAATATCTGCCGTAAATAATATGTTTCCCAAGATTAATTTGGAAATGGAAGATATAATCTCCTCATGGGCAGGATTGCGCCCGCTTATACACGAAGAAGGTAAGTCTGCCTCTGAATTATCGCGAAAAGATGAAATTTTCACTTCAGATACCGGCCTCATAAGTATTGCAGGTGGAAAGCTAACGGGCTATCGTAAAATGGCAGAACGCGTAGTAAACAGAGTAGCCAAAAAAATGGAGGAGGATTATGGAATTAGTGTAAAAAATTCTGATACTGAGCATATTCCCTTATGTGGAAACGATTTTAAAAAGTATAAATACGTAAAGAAATATATTACTGAAATCCATGAAAGATTGACCCCTGAGGGATTTTCGAAATATGAAGCCTGGTATTTGGTAACCAATTATGGAAAGCAAACCGAAACAATATTGCAGTACTATGCAAAACAGAAGGAAGATGATCACGTGTTGGGCATGGCAAAGGCCGAGTTAAAATTTACTATTGAAAATGAAATGGTACAAACTCCCATGGATTTTTTTATACGTAGAACTGGAAGATTGTACTTCGATATAGATAGTGTAAGAAAATTGATGGAACCCATCTTGGCCGAGTTCAAAACTATTTACAAATTGGATGATGGGATTATCGGCTCCTATCGGAAAACCCTGAAAGAAGAAATAGAAGAGCATTCCAATTTTTCACTGGACCGAATTTAAGGATAGTGGCAAAAGTGGTGTTGTGAGGCCCCAAGGAGTTAAACCTTAGGGTTAATCCAGCTTTTCTGTCAGCTCCTTAAAGACTTTTTTTGGATTTTTATTTTCATAAAGTACTTCGTAAACGGCATTTAGAATTGGAGTTTTTGATTTCTTCTTGTGTTTTGAAACAATAAGATGGGCACTATTGGTGGCATAATATCCCTCCGCTACCATTTTCATTTCCATCATAGCGCTTTTTACAGTATAACCTTTACCGATCATATTCCCAAACATACGGTTACGACTAAAAACAGAGTAGCCGGTTACCAGAAGGTCTCCTAAATAGGCTGAATCGTTGATGTTGCGCTTCATTTTATGTACCCGTTTTATAAACCGTTTCATCTCTCTTATGGAATTGCTCATCAATACGCTTTGAAAGTTGTCGCCATAGCCCAAACCATGTGCAATACCGGCAGCAATGGCATAAATATTCTTTAGCATAGCCGCATATTCCGTCCCGATAATATCGTCTGATATTTTGGTTTTTATATAGTCGCTACTAAGGTGTTTGGCCACTATTTTGGCTTTTTCGGTGTCCGCACAGGCTATGGTTAAATAGGACAATCGTTCCAATGCTACTTCCTCGGCATGGCATGGTCCTGTAATGACCCCAATATTTTCAAAGGGAACTTTATAGTTGACGTGAAAATGTTCCCCGACTATCAAACTGGATTCCGGTACAATACCTTTAATGGCCGAAAAAATGATTTTATTCTTTATATCTACGGTCAATTGTTTCAATTCGTTCTCTAAAAAAGCGGAGGGAATTGCAAAAATAAGGATATCGGCATCAGCAACAGCCACGTTGATATTGTCCGTCAGGTTTAATTGTTCTGTATTAAACTCTACCGAACTTAGGTAATTGGGGTTGTGTTTCTGTGTTCTAATGTGTTCTATAGCATCCGTATTTCTCATGTACCAATTAACCACATCGGCATTCTCTGTCAACATTTTTACAATGGCAGTTGCCCAGCTACCCCCTCCCAACATGGCAAATTTCATTTTGTTTTTCATCTATTTAAAATTTCTTGTTGTACGGCCAATACCCAATGTTTAGGATATTGGCTTTAAAAAACGTCAATGGCCAATAAATTGTCCAATATCAATTTAGAAGAGCACATTGTTTAATAAAATCCATGGCAATGTAGGACTGTTTTTTGGAGATTCAAAACAAGAATTATATACCAACGGTAATAGGTTTTGACCTAATCATGAAGCCATATTTTTCACTGTAAAGGTGTTGTTTATCTATAATGGCAGGTAATGAATTAATTATCAGTAGTTTATAGTGTTTGTATTTACATGAATTAGTAATCTCTGAACCATAGGATATGAGAGTTGTTAAATTGCTAATGGCGGGATATATATTAACAATGAGGTGGACGGCTAATTGAGCTTGGAAGTATTCATTGTGGACAAGATCACTATTGAGTTATATGATTCCGATAGGCAAACCTCATATTTTTGGAGGGATATGAATGAAATAACTTTGATTATGACATGGTATCTTAGGACAATATTGAAGACTTGCTGTAGGGATATGAAGTTTGGGAAAAGATTACAAAGAGTGGGGAGGGAGTGGTAAACCATTTCGCTTCCGAAAATTACCTGCAGTTCTAATATGATGGTAACATATCTATCTTTAATTCCTCGGTAGACCCCAGTGGGATGCATTTCAACGATGTTTTATGGGATAATTGGGGGAAATATTCCCTATTTGATGTTTATAACGATGAAACGCTCAAACTTTAACACTGGATTAGGACTTCACGGGCAATGATTACTTTGAATTGTACGTTATTAATGATAGTAGCACAGAGTTGTATCATTGCAAAAGTGGAACGTTTTACAGGTTTGGGGTAAGGGATTTATTATCTATTTGAAATCTGTTAAACTGCAATGGGACCGGAAGAGAGTAAAAACCGAATACGGCTCCGTGAAGTTGGTCAATAAAAGAAAGTTGTAATTATTGCCGTAAGGTTTTGCGGTATCAATATAAAGAAGTTTTTGGTTGGTTATTTAGTTAAAGACCGTCTTGGAGTAATTACCTAAGGCGGTTTTTTAATTACCTTCATTATATTATTTTCAAAGAGGGATATGTCATTTCCTGCATATTGCCCAAGATTATTCCATTTCAATGAGTTCCATAGATCCATTGTATATCTAAGCCTAATAGATATAGGGGATGGATGTTGCACAGTATATCAATATGTCCCTTAATAATTTGGGTGTCAGCAATTAATATTGCGCGTATTGGAATAATTTGGGGACGAAACTATTGGTTCTTTTAAGCGGGTATTTTGTTGTAAATGTCACATTTAGGCATAACATGATCCTTAAAACAAGAAAATCCACTACTTTTGCCCCCTCAAAAACAAAGACGTGAAGAAGTATTTAAATCTATTCGATTTTAAACAAAAAGTAGATTATAAGACCGAGATATTATCAGGCTTAACAGTTGCCCTAGCTTTGGTTCCTGAAGCAATAGCCTTTGCCTTGATCCCAGGGTTTTCACCCTTAACAGGATTATATGCGGCCTTCGTATTGGCCTTGGTGACTTCTATTTTAGGAGGTAGGCCGGGAATGATTTCCGGTGCTACAGGGGCAGTGGCCGTTATATTTATTGGGTTAATTTTGGAATTGAAGAATACGTTTCCCGGGATTAGTCCGGAAACTATTTTAAATTATGTATTTGCCACCGTTATTATTGCCGGGCTTTTACAAATAATGGCAGGAGTTTTACGGTTGGGGAAATTCATACGCTTGGTACCCCACCCTGTAATGTTTGGATTTGTAAATGGCTTGGCCATTATTATTTTTATGGCCCAGTTCCCTAATTTCTATGTGAAGGGCACCACGGATCTGTTGTCGGGTCCGGCATTTTGGACTATGTTGGGGTTAACGCTTTTAACTATGTTTATCATTTGGGGCCTGCCTAAATTAACCAAAGCGGTTCCTTCTTCCTTATTGGCCATTGTAGTGGTGTCGGCAATAGTTTTGGGTTTTGGAATAGACACACTTACAGTGGCAGATACCATGGCCGAAGGGCAGAGTATTAGTGGGGGCTTTCCACCTTTGTCCATTCCAAACATCCCTTTAACGCTGGAAACATTTAAAATAATCTTTCCTTTTGCGGCCATTGTCGCAGGGGTTGGATTAATAGAGAGTTTACTTACCTTAAATATAATAGATGAAATTACCGATACTCGAGGTAGTGGAAATAAAGAATGTATAGCACAGGGAACAGCTAATATTTTCTCGGGATTCCTATCAGGGATGGGCGGTTGTGCCATGATCGGACAAAGTTTGATCAATACTTCGGCTGGTGCCAGGGCCCGATTATCGGGAATAACCGCTGCCGTAATGTTGTTGGTATTTATAATGTTCGGTTCCAATTTAATAGAACAGTTACCGATGGCCGCTTTGGTTGGACTTATGTTCATGGTGGCAATTGGTACATTTGAATGGGCCAGTTTTAAGACGTTTAGAAAAATGCCTTCTTCCGATGTGGTTGTTATGGTTTTGGTTACATTAATAACGGCCATTACCCATAATTTGGCCGTTGCCGTTTTGTTTGGGGTAGTTATTTCTGCCTTGGCCTATTCATGGGAAAATGCCAAGCGTATTAGGGCCAGAAAGACTGTCGATGAAAATGGGGTAAAACATTATGAAATATACGGACCATTGTTTTTTGGGTCTACTACGGCTTTTGCTGAAAAGTTTGATATACAGAACGATCCCAAGGAAGTGATTATCGACTTTAAGGAAAGTAGGGTTGCAGATATGTCGGGAATTGAGGCACTAAACAAATTAACGGAACGCTACGCCAAGGTGGGTAAAAAAGTGCATCTAAAGCATTTAAGTCGCGACTGTATAAGGTTATTGGAGAATGCCGACGAAATTATAGATGTAAATGTAATCGAGGACCCAACCTATAAAGTGGTTGTAGATAAGGTTTAGTATTAAGGTATTTACAAATAATAAAAAAGGAAAAGCGTTTGAATCAACCCTAAAGTTGCTTCAAACGCTTTTTTGTATTTGTTGTTGGGATACTATAAAGTTCTTAAATACTCGGCCACCGCACGGGCGTCATCTTCTGAAAGATTCTGGTTTAGCATAACCGCATTGTTGTATTCCTTTAGCAAGGCCTTCGCTATTGGATCTTCCTTAAGCATACCATCTGGGTTCAGGATCATGTTCATAACCCATTCCGGGCTTCTTCTTTCAAAAACACCTTTTAATGCCGGCCCAATTAAACGTTGCTCTGCCATATGGCAAGCCACACAAATGGTACTGAATGTTTTTTGTCCTTTGGCAGCCAGCTCGGTATCTATTTCATCCGCAAAGGTTACAGATTCAATAGGGCCAACGCCTTTATTGTTCATGTCTACCGGCACACCTTCGCTTACAGGTTCCGCTTTCACTTCTTTTTTGGTACGGTTCATTTCAAAACCTTCCTTCTTTTCTTCTTTTTTTTCGCCACAGCTAACAATCAAAGCAACTAGGGCCAAAGGCATAAATAATTTTCTCATCGTTTTTTTAAATTATTGCACTAAGATAGCAAATAGATTATTTTATTAAAGTTCTTCAACGAATTTTAATGCCCTTTTTTCAGTATAGGTAATATTTTTCTCGTCATAAAAGCCTACATGGCCCCCGTACAATGGCTGTTCAAATTGTACGTAACTATTTTCCCCAGCTTCTTTGGATGGATAACATTGTTCCCCTAAAAAGGAATCATTTTGTGCATTTATTATTAGGGTGGGGGTTTTAATGGCATGGATGAATTGTTGGGAGCTGGATTTCTGGTAATAATCCAAGGCATCCCTAAATCCATGGGCCCGGCTGGTATAAATGTCATCAAAATCCTTTAGGGTTTTTATCTTTGAAATTTCCAAATTACTTATCTTCTCTGGAAAAAGATCCTGTTTTGTCCGCAGTTTTGCTATTAGATGTTTCTTAAATCGTGTGGCGTACAATGTGTTCTTAGGTTTTAGAAGTTCCAAGAGTGAACTGTATAAGTTGCATGGAACCGATACTGCGACCGCTCCCTTAATTTCTTTAGGAACCGACCTGTCTTCTCCCAAATATTTTAGGGTCATATTACCGCCTAGGCTAAATCCCTTTATGTAGATATTGGTATATTTTTTTTCGGTGAGCAGGTGGTTAATTACGGCTGCCAAATCTTCCGTGGCCCCGGAATGATAAGATCGGTAAAGTCTATTGGGTTCACCACTGCACCCTCTATAATTTACGGCACAGGCGTCAATGCCATGGATGTTGAACTGTTTTGCACTGCCTGTTATATATGGTCTTTGGGCATTGCCTTCCAGCCCGTGTAAAAGGACTACCACTGAGGTGGTAGGGTGGGTGGCATAACTCCAATCCAAATCCAAAAAATCCCCATCGTTCAGCTCTATACGTTCCCTTGTTTGGTCCAGTCCATCCACCTTTCTAATCAATCCGGCATAGATAGTTGAGAAATGTCCATTTTTAAAGGGGAATGGAGGATTGTATCTTGAAGGTATTAAGGACATTGGGAATTTTCTAAAGGGGTTGTAGCATTAAAAGCATTTGGCAGCAAGATAAGCTTATCCTATAATTTTTCAAAGATCGGTTGCCTCTGTGTAAAAGGAGGGGAACATAGGTATTTTATTTTTTTTGGAATATGGCATAAAATTGTTGAAAATTTTAGTTAATTAGTGCTAGAGGCAAATTAAATATAATGATTTGTTAATCATTATGGTGTTGTTTCAACATATTTTTATATTTTCGTTAACGTTAACGAAAATTAATTTTTAAATGTTATGATCAATAGAAAATTAACCAAGTCAATCTTGGTATTACTGCTTCATTTTGCTATTTGCAACTCTTTTGCCCAAGAAGGATGGGAATCACTTTTAAATGGTAAGGATTTTTCCAATTTTGAACAATTGAACGGAAACGCAAAGTATAAAATTGAAAAAGGGGAAATGATCGGAACCTCTAGGCTGAATACCCCCAATAGTTTTATGGCCACTAAAAAGGCCTATGGCGATTTTATTTTGGAATTTGATGTATTTGTTGAAAATGGACTTAATTCCGGAGTTCAATTTCGAAGCTTGAGCCTTCCCGAGTATATGGATGGTAGGGTGCATGGATATCAATGTGAAATTGAAACCAGTGATAGAAAATGGGCCGGTGGAATATATGATGAGGCAAGAAGGGGATGGTTATATCCTTTGTCCAGAAATACCAAAGGACAAAATGCTTTTAAACCTGGGGAATGGAACCATTATAGAATTGAGGCCATAGGCAATAATATTAGAACTTGGATAAACGGGATACAATGTGCCAATCTGGTAGATGATGCTACGGCAAAAGGATTTATTGCTTTTCAGGTTCATTCCATACACGACCCTAGTTTGGAAGGCAAAATAGTGAAATGGAAGAATATTAGAATAAAAACATCCGACTTGGAAAAGGAACGGAGGCCGGTGGCGTTATATGCCCCCGAAATAAGTTATTTGCAAAATCGGTTGACCCCAAATGAAGTTAGGAAAGGCTGGCGATTATTGTGGGATGGAGCCACTTCTGAAGGTTGGCGCGGTGCCAAACTAAGTGCGTTTCCAGATAAAGGTTGGATTATGGAAGACGGTGTACTAAGTGTTCTGTCGTCCGGAGGTGCGGAATCTAGAAATGGTGGGGATATTGTGACAACGGAGGCTTTTAGCAATTTTGAATTAAGTATAGACTTTAAATTGACCAAAGGGGCCAATAGCGGCATTAAATATTTTGTTGATCCCAATCTTAACATGGGTGAAGGTTCTGCCATTGGTCTGGAGTTTCAGGTGTTGGACGATAAGGAACATCCGGATGCCAAAAAAGGAAAAAATGGCAATAGGACCGTGGGGTCCCTATACGATCTGATCCGCGCGGAAAATTTTGAAAATTCAAGGGGCAAGAACTTTAATGGGGTAGGTAAATGGAACAATGCCCGGATTGTTGTTAAGGGTGGACATGTTGAACATTGGCTCAATAATGTAAAGGTGGTGGAATACGACCGGTTTAGCCAGATGTTTAAGGCATTGGTGGAAAAAAGTAAGTATGAAAAATGGGAAAACTTTGGAACGATCCCATCAGGGAGGATCCTATTGCAGGATCACGGGGACCATGTTTCCTTTAGAAGTATAAAAATTCGTGAGTTTTAAAATAGGTTCAATTCAAAACACTAAGATTATGGGTGAAGGACGTAGAAATTTTATTAAAAAAACAGCATTGGCCTCAGGGGGAATAGCTTTGGGGGTCAACTCTATGAGTGCTAAAAGTTACAGTAAGATCATTGGAGCCAATGACCGTGTAAGAGTAGGGATTGCGGGATTTTCCAATAGGGCCAAAGGGGCCTTGATTCCGGCATTTTTGGGGCATCACAAAAAACAGAATTTTGAAATTGTGGGGGTTTCCGATATTTGGAACCGAAGAAGGGATGAAGGAGCGGCCTTCCTGAAGGAGAAAACTGGGGAAAAGATGAAGGTTTGGAGAAACCATGATGAAATGTATGATGAAAATAAAATTGATGCCGTTATAATTTCCACGCCAGATTTTCAACATGCCCTGCATACCGTGCAAGCGGCCAATGCCAAAAAGGATGTTTATGTAGAAAAACCCTTTGCCGAAACAATGGATGATGCAAGGGTTGGTAAAAAGGCGGTCCAGGATTCCGGAATTGTGTTTCAAATTGGTTCGCAAAGACGAAGTGGAAAGAATTACCACGCAGCCAACGATTATATTAAGTCCGGTAAATTTGGAGATATCGTAATGGTTGAAATGAGTTGGAATGTTAATCAACCGGACAGATGGCGCTTGCCAGAATTGACCGGTCAAATTAAGGAATCGGATACCGATTGGAAGCGTTATTTAATGAACAGGCCTTATGAGCCATGGGATCCCCGAAAGTACTTGGAGTATAGATTGTTTTGGCCATTTTCTTCCGGAATCCCCGGACAGTGGATGTCCCACCAGATTGATACCGTACATTGGTTTACGGGACTGAACCATCCAAGAAGTGTTGCTGCCAATGGAGGAATCTATCTTTGGAAAGATGGAAGAAAGAATTACGATACCATGACAGCTGTATTCGATTATGGCCCATTGGATGACCTTTCCAAAGGTTTCCAGGTAGTATATTCTTCCAGGTTTACCAATTCTGCAGGGGGTATCAAGGAAATTTATTATTCCAATGGAGGGGAATTAAACCTAGACACCAATAAAGTAAGCCCCAATGGTGGGTTAAAAGCTTCCCATGCCAATAAAATGGGTATGCAGGAAAATCAATTGTCAGAATTTGATCTATCGGACAGTGCCGTTCAGGTGGTTACCTCTGCCGATACCGGTGCCGATAATATGACCTCAATGCATATGTTGAATTGGATGGAATGCGTGAGGAGCAGAAAGGAAACAAATGGTCCAATAGATGCAGCCTACAATCATTCCATTGCCAATATAATGACCACCGCAGCCCTTAGGACGGGATTAAAATCCACTTTCGATGAGAAGGCTCAAGATGTTTTGGCGGGGGATAAGGTTTTCACGTATTAATTTTAAAATCGATAATGATATGAATAAAATAAATTTCAGTTATATACTCATTCTTATGGTGATTTCCTCCTGTAAGGATAAGGTGGAAAAGGGGAATGTTGCAGAACCTTCGCCAAAGATGGATCAGGTTACCTTTGTAAAGGACGAAAAGAACAAAAAGGTAGATGTGTTAATAGATGGAGATTTGTTTACCAGTTATGTCTACGATGGTAAAACCCCCAAACCCGTGCTTTATCCGGTAATTACTAAAAGTGGTAATAAAATAACCAGGGGATTTCCCATAGAACCTGTAAAGGGGGAAAGGGTGGATCATCCTCACCATGTTGGGATATGGTTTAATTATGGAGACGTAAACGGCTTGGATTTTTGGAACAATTCCTATGCCATAAAGGCGGAGGATAAACATAAATACGGAACCATAAACCATCGGCAAATTGTAGAAGCCAATGCGGAAAAGGGCACCCTAATTGCCAAGGCTAGTTGGGATACATCGGACAATAAAAATCTATTGGAGGAAACAACGGAATTTGCCTTTAGCCAAGATGGGAATACTAGGAAAATTGTAAGAACCACTACCTTAAAAGCCTTGGAAGATGTATCCTTTAAGGATAATAAAGAAGGAATGATCGCTATTCGGGTAACAAGGGGGCTGGAGCTTCCTTCCGATAAACCATCTATATTTATGGATGCCAACGGGATACCTACCGAAGTCGAGGCCTTGAACAATGAGGGTGTTAATGGGAATTATTTAACCAGTGAAGGAAAGACTGGTGAGGAAGCCTGGGGAACCCGGGCCAAATGGACTACTCTATACGGTAAGGTAGATGAGGAGCCCGTTTCGGTGACCATAATGGATCATCCAAATAATGTTGGTTATCCTACCTATTGGCATGCCCGTGGTTACGGACTTTTTGCAGCTAATCCATTGGGACAAGAGGTGTTTTCGGAAGGAAAGGAAAAATTGAATTTCACTTTGGCCAAAGGGGAGTCCGTAACCTTCAAATATTCCATCCTGGTTCACAACGGAGACCAATTGACACCAGATTCACTGAACGGATATTTTTCCGATTTTAGCGAAAATTAATACAGCGGCTATGAAACATGCTATGGTTTTATTACTTTTTCTAACTTTTGGCACAAGTGGAATGTCCCAGGTTTTGGATAGGACAACCATGTACACCTTGTTTGATGGAAAAACATTGGAGTCTTGGAAAATACCGGATGGAGGGGAATGGACAGTAAAAAAGGGTAAAATAATAGCCAAGAATAATCCTGGTAAAAAAGGTTCCATACTTTGGACCAATGAAAGTTATAATGACTTTGTGGTACAGTTGGATTTTAAAATGATAAAGGGGAACATAGATTCTGGCATATTTATGCGGGGAGAGGATAAAAACAACCCACAGATCCAAATTGGAGTATCGGGCTCCCTTAAAAGGGATATGACCGGATCGCCTTACGTACCTGGTGCCGGTTATCCCGTGGAAGCGAAGAATATAAACAGATTACTCCGTTTAAAGGGGTGGAATACTATCAGGGCCCGTGCAGTGAACAATAAATACACCGTTTGGCTAAATGGAGAGGAAGTAATGAACTATACTTTGGATAATGCCAATTTGCAAGGCCCGATCGGAATCCAATTGCATCCGGGGAGGGAAATGGAAATACATTTTAAAAAAGTAGTTATAGGCAAGCTTTAAACGGAATCAAGTTGTAATTTTAGCACCTTTTTGTAATGCCCTTACAATGTTAATCTAAGGAAGCTGGTCTATGGACAATACTATTGGAATCAAACAAATTGCCAGACTTGCCAATGTCTCCATTGGTACGGTAGATAGGGTGTTGCATAATAGGCCTGGGGTGTCCAAAGCCACAAGGGACAAGATAAAGACTATCATCAAAGAGACCGGATATAAAAAGAACACGGTGGCCAGTCGCCTTAATTTGGCAGGACGGAAGAAATTGAAAATAGCCGTGCTTATACCGGAGGTTTCCAGTAATTGGAGTTATTGGGAACTTCCTAAAAAAGGTATCGAGAAGGCTGTGGAGGAATTAAGTGAGATGGGCATTGTTGTTTCCTATTACTATTTTACAGATCCCTTCTCCTTTATAGAAATGGGCGATGTTGTTTTGAATAAAAAATATGATGCCTTGGTGACGGTCCCATTTTTTATGGTGGAATGTAACAATCTTTTAAGTAAGGCCAAGGCCGAAAAAATGCCAGTGGTCTTTATGGATACAGAGATCAAATTGGACTATCCTTCTTATTTTATTCGCCAGAATTCACATAATGCCGGAAAGGTTGCCGGAAGGCTTTTACACGGGTTGGTAGGAACCGAAGGGCTCTATTCTGTTATCAATATAGTAACGGAAAGGGGATTACATGCCAATAATCAACAAAGGGAAAATGGCTTTAGGGAATTCTTTGCAACGAATTTCAAGGGTAAGCCAATCTCCATCATGACCATTAATCACCCAATAGATAGGCCTTTTGAAATTAATCCTGAAATAGAAGAATGGTTTAAGGATCCCAGACGAAAGGGAATTTTTGTTACCAATGCAAGATCTTATTTAATTCCAGGGATACTGAAAACCTATAACGTTTCCAATGTCTCAGTGGTGGGGTTTGATCTACACCATGATAATCTTGAATGTCTAAAAAAGCAGGAAATTAACTTCCTTATCAATCAAAAGCCGGAATATCAAGGTTATACCGCTATTAAGGGCATGTTCAAGTATCTTACGGAACAGGACCCCTCAGATTTAAATATGGATGTCCCTGTAGAAATAATTGTACAGGAAAATTGCGAGTCTTTTTAAGTTCCAAGTTGGGAATAGGATTCAATTATTGCAATCCCACCTGCCCCCACTTCCATTAAAAAAAGGCCTCCATTAAATTTGGAGGCCTCTAAACAAACTAAAATTAATTAACTAAAAATTATTGTGGATAGCCTGGGTTTTGGGGATAACCTCCCAAAGTCCGGTCTATTTGTTCCTGTGGAATGGGCCTTAACACATGGTAATCCTGAATATTGGGCGCCGCAGTAGGATTATATAACCTAGTGCGCTCTACCAATTTTCCGGTTCTGGTCAAATCCCACCAGCGCCATCCTTCACCTATTAATTCACGTGCACGCTCGTCTAAAATAAAATCTATATCAACATCACCAGCAGTAATTTCAATTGTGGCCTCTTGTCCGGGAACTGCCGATCTTATCCGTACAACATTAATGTCATCGGCGGCACCGGGAGCATTATTTTGCTTTAACCTTGCTTCGGCACGCAATAAGTAGGCATCGGCCAAGCGCATTAAAATAAAATCGCGTTGCCCTTGTTCTTTCTGGCGATCGGGTCTAGTAGGGTCGATCCATTTGTTCATGGAAGGGAACAAACGTTCTGAATATTCGTCGTTTGTTATAGTAATATAGGGCTTCGTGTCCTGTCTAGATTGTGGCCAATCGATGTCTTTTCCAGGGCCAGGAATAAAAATAGCAGTATCGCCAATGGCCAATGCCGCCCTTGCCGGTTCACCATTCTCCGGGTTTGCCGGTGTGGCAGGTTCATTTTTATTGGCATACCATACATGTTTAAATGATTTATCGTAACGCGTATCTATATCCCTATCCCATAAACCTAGTGTAAAATCGGTAGGTCTAAATCTTTTCCAAGGTCTTCCATTCTCCGTATCTCGGGTCATTCCACGACGTACATCGTATTCCTGTAGGAAATAAAGGTGCCCTCTATGTCCGTAGGGGTCAATTCCACTATCAACTTGTGACTTTGCATTAGTAACAACAAAGACCATTTCACTGTTTTCTTGGTTGTTAATATCCCATAAATCAGCAAAATCGTCCAAAAGTGAAAAACCATAATTGTTGATTACATTACTGAACAATGTTTCGGATCTTGAAGCGTCACTTCCGTCAGCAAATGATTTGTAGCTGCGGGTTAATAGCACTTTACCCAATAAAAACTCTGCCGCAGCCTTTGTGGCACGACCATAATCGGATTGCGAGTTAGGTAAGGTGGCTATAGCAAACTCGAGATCAGGAATGATGGCCTGGTTATAAATTTCTGCCTGAGGAGTTTTATTCGCTTCCACTTCTATCCCTTCTGTTTCCTCTAGACTAAGATGTGCATCCCCATAAGTGGTCACAATATTAAAGTAATAAAGAGCCCTTAGGAAACGCACCTCCGCTATACGCGAAGTTTTTTCCGCTTCATCCATTTCTATTCCGGCCGAACGGTTGATAACGCCATTGGCTTGGTTGATACCTCTGTACCAAGTGGCCCAGGCATCTCGTACCATTGAAGATGATGCGTTCAAACTGGTGTCATAGAAATTAAAAAATTTATGGCTACCATCCGCCCCATTATTATAAGTATCCGTTCCGAAGACTGTCATTGTAAAGCCAATTTCCTGTCCATAAAAAGGTTTTAAGAGTGAATAAGTGGCATTCACGGCATCCTGAAAACCTTTTTCAGTTGTGTAATATGAAGCAGCCGAAACGTCTGTCACAAGCTCTTCTTCCAAAGATTTATCGCATGAATTGATTATGAACCCCAAGGTCAAAAACCAAATACAATATATTTTTCTTTTCATAATATTTTCAATTATCATTTTAATCTGATTTTTAAACTCCTTAAAACTTAGCACTCAAGCTCAATGAATACATTTTATTGCTTGGTACTATACCAGACCCCAAAGAGCCTGCATCTTCGGAAACTTCAGGGTCAAAAGTATCATAATTGGTAATGAACCACAGATTTTGACCGGCTATTGAAAGTTTTAGTTCTTCCATACCCAGTTTGTCAACAAATGAATCTGGAAGTTTATAACTCAAAGACACGTTTCTTAATTTAATAAAACTGCCATCAAAATATCGCAACGTAGATCCGTTTCTAGGACTCTCTTGATTTTCGTTGGGCCTAGGATTGGCATTGGTAGGATTATCTATGGTCCAGTAATCAACATCAAGGTTGTTGTATCTGGCAAACAAAGAGTTATTGCCCCCATGGAAGTCGGATTGTATGGTTTGTCCTTGTCGGAAGTAAAAGAAAACACCCAATTCCAAACCTTTATAAGAGAATTTGTTGGTTAAACCACCATAATAATCAGGTGTGTCCGTTCCCAGTACCTTACGATCCTCTGGGGTAATAAGTCCATCCCCATCCAAATCATTAAGTCGAATCTCTCCGGGCACCTTTTGTTCCTGGGAAGTAGCCAAGGCCACTTCGTCCGCTTGGTAAATACCTATTTTTTCATAGTCATAGAAAACTTTGATCGGCTGACCAATAAACCAATTGTTACCAATATCATCTATTGGATTGCCATTTTCGTCTTTTAAGGCCAGTTCAACAATCTCCTCTGTATAACCTGCTATGTTGAAATCTATTTTCCATGAAAATGCGTTTGGGTTGTCAAAAATTTTGGTACTGATGGCAAATTCAAGTCCTTTAGTACGTGTGGCACCAATATTCTGCAAAATACTACTGTATCCCGATGTAAATGGGAGACTTCTATCTAGCAGGATGTCTACCGTATTGGTCTTAAACCAATCGATTGCACCATTGACACGACCATTGAATAAACCATAATCAACACCAATGTCCAAGGTTTTGGAAACTTCCCAGCCCAAATCTGGATTTGGAATTTCAGAAAGTGCCCTTCCAAGAGCATTGTCTTCGCCCCAAGCATAAACCGATGGGGCCAACCTACCTGCAGTTTGATAGGGCGCAACAGACGTATTGCCCACTTCTCCATAGGATGCCCTCAACATTAACTGTGAGACAGACGATTCTTTCAAGAAAGCCTCTTCGGATAATCTCCAACCTAGGGAAGCCCCTGGAAAATAATTCCATTTGTTTCCTTCGGCCAATCTTGACGAGCCATCGGCCCTTAAGGAGGCTTGGAACAAATATTTGCCCGCAATATCATAATTTATTCTACCCATAAATGAGTTCAATGTCCATTCTGTCAATCTAGATTGAGCTAGGCTATTGTCTGCAGAACCTAAATTATAAAAGGATTGCGACTCATATGGAATCCCTGTCACCGATGCAAGGGAATATTCGGTTTTGGAACTCTGGGTACTTTGTAGAGCAAGGTTACCTTCAAATTATGTTTATCGGCAATAGCCTTATCGTAGGTCAATAAGTTTTCAATGGTATATGCAAAGTTATCGGAATGTTCTATAGATGCATCACCTGGGCCACCACGGTTGTCATTGGTTAAACTACCTCTAAATTGACCTCTTCTGCCCAATCGGATATCAGGACCGAACAAAGTTCTCCACTGAAGACCTTCGGCAATATCTATATCTAAAAAAATGGGCGCAAAAATACGGGTCCACTTTCTTTCATCAATATAAGCTCCGTCTACCAGCTCGTTTAGCGGATTTGTTCGAATTCCATCATTGGTAGGTAAAAATAATAGCTCACCATCAACATCATAGGGAACTCCTAACGGATTATTCGCCAATGCTTCACCAATAGTTGCATTAGATCCCCAATTTTGTACGGAATTGGAAACCATAAAAGAGGCCCCTATTTTAAAAGTTTTGTTGATACGATGATCAATATTTAGCCTACCGGTAAATCTTTCATAGTCTTGATTTTTGATTATTCCTTGTTCTTTAAAATAACCTATGGAAGAATTAAAGGTTGTATTTTCAGATCCCCCACTCACTCCTAACTGATGGTTGGTCTGGTATCCATTGCCTACCACTAAATCTAGGTAATCCGTTGAACGGCCCAAAGCCAAAGATTCTAGTTCTACAGGGTCAAAAAATACGGCGGCATCATCAGGTATCGTACCGTTCCATGAAGAACGTCTGGCCTCTCTCTTA
The DNA here is from genome assembly GCF_030291335.1 of Arenibacter flavimaris. Taxonomy (NCBI): domain Bacteria; kingdom Pseudomonadati; phylum Bacteroidota; class Flavobacteriia; order Flavobacteriales; family Flavobacteriaceae; genus Arenibacter; species Arenibacter flavimaris. The sequence goes on along the minus strand of NZ_JASWIM010000018.1, from coordinate 88,748 downwards.
AGAGCTGCATACTCTGCGCCGTTCATCATATCTACCAATTGTGCTGCGGATGTTAACCCGACTTGGCTACTGTATCGTACTTGGGTCTTTCCGACTTTACCACGGTTCGTGGTAACCAAAACCACCCCATTGGCTCCACGAGATCCGTAAACAGCCGTTGCTGCTGCATCTTTTAATATTTGCATGGATGCAATGTCCTGTGGATTGATATCGGACATGGATTCCGAACCGTCAATTAGTGGAATTCCATCCACCACATACAGTGGGTCATTTGATGCAGTAATAGAACGTCTTCCCCTAATCCGCACGGTTGAGGTTTGTCCCGGTCTTCCACCCGAAGCTTGGATGTCTACCCCGGAAATTTGCCCTTTAACGGCATCTATACTGCTCGAAGTCTGGACAATACCTAGTTGTTCGGCATCTACAGATGCAATGGCGGCAGTAACCTCTCCCTTCTTTTGAGTACCGTAACCCACAACGACCACTTCGTCCAATAAGCTGGAATCGATTTCAAGGGAAGCGTTAACGGTAGTTTTGCCGTTTACGGCAATTTCTTTTGGTGTAAAACCAACATAACTGAATACCAATACACCATTTGAGGCAACATTTATTGTGTAATTGCCATCGAAATCTGCTACGGTACCTGTTGTAGTTCCCTTTACAACAATACTGGCACCTGGTAAGGGCACACCGGAATCATCGGTCACGGTACCACTTACCTGCTGTTGTACAGTTAAGCCGGAATCCGCTTTGGCATGGGATGCGGTGAACATCCCCAGGCAGGACACCAAGCATAGTTGCAGGAAGATTTTCTTCCAAACAGGAACACCCTGAGGTGAATGAATTGCTTCATTAAATTGTTTTTTCATAATTAGAGTTTTGAGAGTTAGTTAAACATAAAACGTAACGTATTATTCGTTAACGTTAACGAATATAGTAATATATTTTATACATGTTAGGATTTTTGTAAATTTTTCATGTTAAATATTGTAATTGCCCAATATATATGGGACTTTAATGAATAATTACTATTTATTAACATAAATTAACTTAATTTTTTAATTCGTAAAAAAGCAGGTAATTATGGGTGGAATGTATAGTGTTTACAGGTCCTGCGTAAGAAATGACATGTAGGAATAGTATGAATTTTATGGCACGTTGGCTATGCCATAAATATAATTGGGCAAGGTTTTGTCTAAAAGCGGTATTTTTAGTTATATTCTGGGAATGAGGCGGTTAGAAGAGTTATTATAAATAATAATTTGTTGCCTATTTTGAAAAGGTACTCCTAAAAATTATTAGCTGGTGGAAAGTAATTATTTGGGATAGGTTTCCAATACTTTTATCTGTTCTTCAATGGCCAATTTAAATTCGGCTTTTAGGTTCGATATCAATTCTGAAACGGATTCCACATTGTCTATGGTGGTGACCCCCTGGCCAGCAGACCAAATTGTTTTCCATGCTTTGGCCTCCGTATTCAGTTCTTTCCCAAAATCTATCTTTCTGTCTTTTTTTAAATCTTCTTCCGTAATTCCGGCTGCCTTTAGGCTGGCTCCCAAAAAATTGGCATGTACACCGGATATTGCCGCAGTGTAGACCACATCGCTAGCCCCGGAGCTTATTATCATTTTTCGATATTCCTCGGGGGCCATGCTTTCTTGGGTATTAATAAACCTAGTACCCATATAGGCCAAGTCCGCTCCCATTTGTAAAGCCGATGCTATATCCCTTCCGGTACTGATGCAGCCGGAAAGTAAAATGGTTTTGTTGTAGAATTTCTTAATTTCCGCCACCAAGGACATTGGGTTTATGGTACCTGCATGGCCTCCCGCACCCGCAGAGACCAGGATTAATCCGTCTACCCCTGCTTCCGCAGCTTTTTCGGCGTGTCTTTTTTTAATAATATCATGAAAGACCAGGCCGCCATAACTATGTATTGTGTTCACTACCTGGGCTACGGCACCTAAAGAGGTAATTATTAGAGGTACTTTATGTTTTATACAAACCTTTAAATCGGCTTCCAATCTTGGATTGGTAGGATGCACAATTAGATTCACGCCATAAGGGGCTGCTTTCTTACCAGTCTCTTTTTCAAATTTTTTTAATTCGGTTTCAATTTCTGCCAACCAGTCCTCAAAACCTTCAGTGGTACGCTGATTAAGGGCAGGGAAGGTTCCCACTATGCCATTTTTACAACATTCAATGACCAATTTAGGGCCGGATATTAAAAACATGGGTGCTGCCACCACGGGCAGTGCTAGATCTTTTATAAAAGTGGCTTTTTTGCTCATTTTGACATTGGGTTTTAACGATTGGAAATATTTGGACAACCTAAAAGTATATAACTAAAATATTTAAATTTTTATAAAAAATAGTACATTTGAATTATTATGCATGCATAATAATTCAAATGTACTAAATAAAAGGGATGTATTTAAAAGAATTCGAGATTCGATGGAGCGATGTGGATGCCAATCGCCATATGGCCAATTCCGCCTATTTAAACTTTATGAGCCACACAAGGATGTCCTTCTTGATGGAAATCGGCTTTAACCAAAAGACTATGTCAAGGAACAATATCGGTCCCGTGGTTTTCCATGAGCATGTCTATTATTTTAGGGAAGCATTTTTAGGGAAACCTGTAAGGGTTTCCTTGGAATTGGTGGGGCTTAGTGAGGACGGGATGTTCTTTGAGTTTCATCATAATTTTTATGATGGAAATGGAAAGAATTTTGCCCATTGTCAGATTATGGGTGCATGGATAGACCTAAAAGCAAGAACCCTGACCGGTTTGGGCAAGGAGTTTTTAGAAGCATTTAACAAGGTGCCAAAAGGAGATGGATTTAAGGTACTTACCAAAGAGGATACAAGAAAGTTTTCGGTACGGCCTAAGGACTTGGTCTAACTTTTTTGCTTACCAGATATACACCGATCAGTACCAGGACTATTGCAAAAAACTTGACCAAAGTAAGATGGTCCTTGCCGGCTGCTATGGCAAATATAATTCCTATCAAGGGTTGCAGGTACATAAAAACACCTACAGTGGAAGCTTTTAATTGGGTAAGGGCAAATACATTGAACAAATAGGTCAAAAAGGTAGTCCCAATGATTACAAAAGCAATGGATCCAAGAGCTTCCACGGGAAGATGGTGCCATTGTATCTCTGCAAATTCTGGATATGTTATGGGAAGTGTAAGGATAAATCCAATTCCGAACATCCATTTCATAAGGGTAAAGGGATGGTATTTTTCGAGGAGTTTTTTCACTAGTATTAGGTAGAGTCCATAAGAAGTGGCGTTTACTATAAATAGAAGGTTCCCCAGTGGTATGTTGGTGGCATCCCGTCTAATTTCGGCACCAAATAAAACTAATGCAAGTGCTCCTATCAGGCCCAAAAAAACTCCAATGCCCCGCTGAAGGGTAATTTTTTCTTTGATAAATAATGCAGATAATATTACCACAAGGATTGGGGTAATGGTAATGAGCACAGCACTGTTGATTGGGGTGGAAAGGTCCAGCCCCTTAAAGAACGATAGCATATTGATTCCCATTCCAAAGAAGGCACATACAAGTAATCTGCCCCAATCCCGCCGTTCCAGCTTTTCTTTTGGACCGAAAAATGAAATGCCCCAGAATAGCAGGGTTGCGCCAAAAAGTCGCAGGAAAATAAACCCAAATGGCTTTACATAGGTGGGCATCACCCCTTTGGCGATGGTGTGGTTTATGCCATAAATGGTTGTTGCCCCCAAGGCGGCCAAGATGGCAAGGGTTCTTCTACTCACGAATTTATTCTTGCTTTGGCTGCAGCCACAACAGCTTTGCTATTTCCCACAAAAATTTCGTTGTCAATAATGATAACTGGGCGTTTTAAGAAAGTATAGTGTTCAAGGATAAGTGCCTTATAATCAGCTTCGGATAATTTTTGTTCTTTTAAATTTCGCTCTTTATACAGTCGCGCCCGCTTGCTGAACAAGCTCTCGTAGCTTCCTGACAATCGGGCCATGCTTTCCAATTGGTCCAGCGTAATGGCCTCGGCCTTTATATCTTGAAGCTTAAAATCCGAGGGTGGTTCCAGCTCTTTCAAAATTCTTTGGCAAGTATCACAAGTGCTCAGATAAAATATCTTTTTCATGTGTATTTTGTATTGTTTATGGAGATCATATGTAATTTTTTATGCATAGATATTTACAAAATGTCCAACGAAATGGTTAATGTAATCATGTTGGTTACATATTGTATAAATGTTCCTCCAAATATTTTCGCTTTGCAAAGAAACCCAATTACATTGAATTGTACTATTTTTAGCGGCAATTGTAAAAAATATCAACCCAAAAATATGTCAACTTTGGAAAACGCATTCGATGTAACGCTTCAAAACAGGAAAAAGCTTTATAAACTTTTAAAGGAGACTCCTAAGGAGGTTCTTCTACAAATCCCCCAGGGCTTTCGTAACAATATTTGGTGGAATATTGCCCATGTGGTAGTTACCCAACAACTTTTGGTGTACAAATTTAGTGGACAGCCCATTCGGATAAACGAGGTTCTGGTAGAGAAATTTAAAAAGGGTACCATACCCGATGGTACCGGTATAGAAGAGGAAATCAGTCAAGTGGCGGATTTATTATTATCCACTGTTGAATGGATGCAGGAAGACTATGGGAATGGGCTATTTGACAGCTATACGGAATATACTACTAGTGCCAATGTAACTTTAAGTTCTGTGGAAGATGCCATTATTTTCAATGTGTATCACGAAGGATTTCATCTTGGGGCTATTTTATCCTTGCTAAAGGTGGTATCCCAGGTGCGGCAGCTATAATTCCTGCTTAAATTTTAAGTAGGGTTCCAATTCCTTATATGATAAGGTTAAAACAATTGGGCCGTCCGCGTAGGACGCAATCTCATATTGCTCGTAGAACAGTTGTAGGCCTTCTTGTGTAAACCCTATGTTTTTAGGAAGATAAAATTCATCGCCCTCAAACATAAACCCAGTGGCATTTAAGGAGCCGCTTGCTGGAATTTTCTCTTGGTCCCTAAATTTGCGCTCAGCAAAACTCTGGAATTCCAAGGGGTCCTTGAATATTTCCATGGGTTCCATTTCCACCTCTTTTATCTTATCAAAATTTAAAAATCGGGTAGAGGAAAAACCGTGGGCCCCACCGGTAAAGGAATAGGAATTGACCTGAGTGGTCAGTATGTTTTTATCCTCATAGGTTACTTTGCCGTCAACATCGGCCTCCCAGCCAACCGGCTCATCGGGATACATTTTTTTTAATTCCAAATATCCATTTTTAAAGGATTGGATGGCCTCCTCCATGTTGGTAGCTTCCACTTCATCATCATAAATAAGCAAGGATATTACTTCTTCCTGTACCGAGGTGTTTATGATGTGGCTAATGGGTGTATCATCCAAGGCCTTGGGAATGTGGATAGTAACTTTTGGGCAATTGATGCAATTTTCCGATATAAGCTCAAAGGGTTCAAAAGTGAGCCGATTGTCCTTTTCACAATTCCATAAAAGTAAAGCAATCAATAAATAGGCGAATCCAATCTTCATAAAAGTAATTACTTAAGATAAGTGCAAAGCTACAATATCATTGTATTCCCAAAAAGATAAAGGTACTTTTGTGTATAGAAATTTAGATATGGGTAAAAAACAATTAAAATTCAATAGCAGGACAATTCATGGAGGACAGGCTCCAGATGCGGCCTATGGTGCGGTTATGCCTCCCATCTATCAAACCTCTACCTATGCCCAAAGTACTCCGGGAGGCCATAAGGGATATGAATATTCCAGAAGTGCCAACCCAACAAGGACGGCTTTGGAGAGTTCCTTGGCCAGTATAGAGAACGGGAATTATGGTTTGGCTTTTGGTAGTGGATTGGCCGCCATTGATGCGGTTATTAAATTATTGAGTCCTGGGGATGAGGTTATTTCCACCAGTGACCTGTACGGAGGTAGTTATCGGATTTTTAAAACGATTTTTGAAAAATACGGAATCGTTTTCCACTTTGTGGGGATGCAGGATACTGTAGAAATAGCCAAACACATTAGCGTTAAAACCAAGCTTATTTGGGTGGAGACCCCCACGAACCCAATGATGAATATTATTGATATTAAGTCGGTTTCCCAATTGGCAAGAAAACACAAAATCCTACTTGCAGTGGACAATACTTTTGCGACGCCCTATCTGCAGCTGCCTTTGGATTTAGGGGCCGATATTGTAATGCACTCCGCCACCAAATATCTTGGGGGTCATAGTGATGTAGTCCTAGGGGCATTGGTGGTCAGGGATAAGGAACTGGCAGAACAATTGTATTTTATTCAAAATGCAAGTGGGGCCGTGTGTGGGCCGATGGATAGTTTTTTGGTGCTTCGTGGAATAAAAACCCTGCACGTAAGGATGCAGAGGCATTGCGAAAATGCGAGGGCAATAGCGGAATTTTTGGCAAATCATCCAAAAATTGAAAATGTATTTTGGCCAGGGTTTCCAGATCATCCCAATCATGAAGTGGCAAAAAGGCAAATGAAGGATTTTGGGGGCATGATCTCCTTTGTTCCAAAAGGGGGGCATTATCAAGAAGCCATTAAAATTGTTGAAAAACTACAGCTATTTACCCTTGCGGAATCCTTAGGCGGGGTGGAAAGTTTGGCAGGTCATCCGGCTAGTATGACACATGCCAGCATTCCGAAGGAGGTAAGGGAAAAAAGTGGGGTGGTAGATGCCTTGATAAGACTTAGTGTGGGTATAGAGGATAAGGAAGATTTAATTGAGGACTTGCGCCAAGCTATAGAATAAATATGTTATCAAATTTTAAAAAAAACAGGGGTTACATTATAGAAATAATATAATTTTGCCCTTAAACTCAATATTTATCAACAATTAGCAATAAATCAGATTTTATGGAAGACAAGATAAATGCCTTTATGGAGGAGGTAAAAGGGCGTAATAGTCATGAGCCGGAATTCATACAAGCTGTGCAAGAAGTGGCAGAAACCGTTATTCCCTACATTAGTAATAATGAAATTTACAATGGCAAGAATATACTTTTAAGAATGGTGGAGCCGGAAAGGTTAATATCCTTTAGGGTTTCCTGGGTGGATGATGGTGGTCAAATACATGTAAATAGAGGCTATAGGATTCAAATGAATTCCGCGATTGGTCCATATAAAGGCGGGCTTAGGTTTCATCCTACCGTAAATGCAAGTGTTCTAAAATTCCTGGCCTTTGAGCAAGTTTTTAAAAATAGCCTAACTACCCTGCCTATGGGGGGAGGGAAAGGAGGGTCTGATTTTGATCCAAAAGGAAAATCGGACGATGAAGTAATGCGGTTTTGCCATGCGTTTATGACGGAACTTTCTAGGCACATTGGGCCCAATACGGACGTTCCTGCGGGGGATATAGGTGTTGGCGCAAGGGAAATAGGATTCTTGTTCGGAATGTATAAAAAGATCAGAAATGAATTTACCGGGGTTTTAACTGGGAAGGGTCTTTCTTGGGGAGGATCTAAAATACGTCCAGAAGCAACAGGTTATGGTGCCGTTTATTTCGCGCAAAATATGTTGCAATCCAAAAATGATGATGTTAAGGGCAAGACGGTAGTAATTTCCGGTTCTGGAAATGTAGCGCAATATGCCGCTGAAAAAGTAATTCAATTGGGGGGCAAGGTAGTTACCCTTTCGGATTCTGGAGGCTATATCTACGATAAGGATGGTATTGATGAGGAAAAACTGGCCTTTATTATGGATATTAAAAACAGAAAACGCGGAAGGATATCCGATTATCTGGAAAAATATACATCCGCAGAATTTCATAAAGGCAAAACACCATGGGAGGTGCCATGTAAAATAGCCTTACCCTGTGCAACCCAAAATGAATTGGATGGGAAGGATGCCAAGACCTTGCTGAAAAATGGATGTATCTGTGTGGCCGAAGGAGCCAATATGCCATCTACCCCAGAGGCGATACATGCCTTTCATGAAGCTAGAGTACTATTTGCCCCGGGAAAGGCGTCCAATGCCGGTGGGGTGGCCACCTCAGGTTTGGAAATGTCACAGAACTCCTTGCGGATTAGTTGGACCCGGGAAGAAGTGGATGAGCGGCTTCAAAAAATAATGAAGGATATTCACGATTCCTGTATAGAATATGGAATGGACGACGATGGATATTGCAACTATGTAAAGGGAGCTAATATTGCCGGGTTCGTAAAAGTTGCCGACGCCATGTTGGCACAGGGAGTAATTTAAGACTTGTATGTCGATATAAATGGAACTTGGGAATTAACGTGTAAATGTTTTTCGGGACCCTTATGGTTTTCATGGCCTTAAGGGTCTCTTTGTGTTATCTTTGTTCCAAGATATAAATGTAATGCAGGTTGCTACCAAAGGAATTGTTTTAACATCCATTAAATATGGGGATACTAGTTTAATAGTCCGGATATTTACGTTTTCTGATGGAATGAAGTCTTATCTGTTGAGAGGGATTCTTGCTTCAAAAAAAGGCAAGTTAAAAACAGCCTACTTTCAACCTTTGCTTCAATTGGATCTGATTGCCTCCCATAAGAATAAGGGAACTTTGGAAAGCATTACCGAAGCCAAGGTGGGTTATCATTACCAGTCACTACATACGGATATTGCCAAGAATGCCCTAACATTTTTTTTGGCAGAAATGTTGGGCAACAGTATACACGAGGAAGAGGCCAATGAAAGTTTGTTCCACTTTATTGAAGCGGCCCTTCAGTGGTTGGATGCCCATAACGAATTTGCTAATTTTCATCTCTATTTTGTACTGTCATTGACCAAGTATTTTGGTTTTTACCCGGACACCAATAATATGGATAATTTGTACTTTGACCTTTTGGAGGGGGAGTTTGTAAAATCGCCATCCTTAAACCCTATTCTGGATGGGGAGAATTTAAAACACTTTAAAGAGCTTTTGGGCATAAATTTTGATACACTACATACTATTAAACTTAACAAAAAGAACCGTCAGGAACTCTTGAAAAATCTTGTCCTATATTTTGAATTACATTTGCAGGGATTTAGAAAACCAAAGTCATTGGCCGTGTTAAATGAAGTTTTTAGCTGATATGCAAAAGATTGTTCTCATAGTTGTCCTCCTATTATTTAAAGGTGTATTGGGGCAGGAAATTGTAATTATGGACGAGGAGGACCATCAGCCGATACCCAACGTAATTGTTTATAATTTGGATAAATCCAAAACGGCCCTTTCCGATTTTGACGGCATATGCGATCTTTCTAATTTTGATCATAACGAAAGGATTACCTTCACACATATTGGCTATCAGAGCTATAAAGGCACCAAGTCCCAATTGCTTAGAAAAGGAAAACTTTACCTTGCATTGATTGCGGAACAGTTGGATGAGGTGGTGATGTCTATCTCAAAATGGGAGCAGCAAAAAAAGGACATTCCTCAGAAAATATCCCTAATGAACGCCAAAACCATAGAATTTACAGCCTCCCAAACCTCGGCAGACCTCCTTCAAAATAGTGGAAAAGTCTTTGTACAGAAAAGTCAGCTTGGGGGCGGAAGTCCTATGATAAGAGGTTTTGCAACCAATAGATTATTGCTTTCCGTAGACGGCGTTCGCATGAACAATGCCATTTTTAGGGGGGGTAATGTTCAAAATGTGATTTCAATTGATCCCTTTACCATTAAAAGTACCGAGGTTATTTTTGGTCCTGGCTCAGTAATTTATGGTTCCGATGCTATTGGGGGGGTCATGAATTTTTACACCAACAATCCTCAATTTTCCAAGACCGATAGCATACAGTTCTCGGGGAAATCAAATTACAGATACTCCTCGGCCAATAACGAAAATACCGTTCATGTGGATTTCAATTTTGGCAAAAGGGAATGGGCGTTTTTGAGCAGTCTTACCTATAACAACTTTGGAGATCTAAAAATGGGGACCCATGGGCCAACTTCCTATTTAAGGAAAAGTTACGTTGTTACCGAAAATGGACAGGATGGGCTAAGGGAAAATAAAAACCCTAAAAACCAGGTACCCTCGGGTTATGATCAAATTAATATAATGCAAAAAGTGCTCTTTAGGCCCAATAGCAATTGGAATATAAATCTAAGCGCATATTATTCCGAAACTTCCGATTATTCCAGATATGATAGGCTTATTAGGCCATCCAAGGACGGGCTTGGCCTGCGTTCCGCTGAATGGTACTATGGCCCGCAGAAATGGTTTATGGGGAACCTGCAATTCTATAAAAATGGCAAGGGAAAGTTTTATGACGGATTAAAAATAAACACTGCCTATCAGAATTTTGGGGAAAGTAGGAACGACAGGGGTTTTGGCGAGGTCATTAGGTATGGGACCAAGGAGAATGTGGATGCTATTTCCACGAACGTGGATTTTGAGAATAAGCGCATTGGTAATCTTAGGCTTTACTATGGGGGGGAATACATATATAATAAAATTGGTTCCACAGCTAATGAGTATAACATAGAGACCAGGGTTACTTTACCTGGCGCATCCAGATATCCTGACAATTCCACCTGGCAAACTCTTGCCGGTTATGTTAGTGGTGAACTACGGGCCAAACCCAATTTTACTTTTCTATCCGGGTTGAGATATAGCCATGTGTGGATAGATGCAGTTTTTGATCAAACTTTTTATTCTTTTCCCTTTAATGATGCCGATCTCAGTACTGGCGCCTTAACCGGAAGCTTGGGATTTAGTTGGTTCCCTAAAGCGGATCTGCAATTGACCTTTAATGGATCAACAGGATTTAGGGCCCCGAACGTAGATGATGTTGGTAAGATATTTGATTCTGAGCCAGGGTCCGTAGTAGTTCCCAACCCAGATTTGGAGCCGGAGTATGCCTATAACTTAGAAGTTGGGATCCAGAAAAACTTTAATGATAGATGGATGTTAAAAGCGGCCTCCTTCTATACTTATTTGGTAGATGCCCTTGTTCGTCGGGACTTTCAATTTAATGGGAATAGCCAAATAGTTTACAATGGGGAATTGCATAATGTCCAGGCAATACAGAATGCGGCAAAGGCCTATGTTTATGGTTTTGAATTTGGTGTGGACGCCTTTTTAACCGAAAGCCTATCGGTGAATGCCAACCTTACCCTCACCCAAGGGATAGAGGAAGAGCAGGATGGTACCGATACCCCGGGAAGACATGTGGCCCCAACTTTTGGCGATTTTCACATAGTCTGGAAGGGTCAAAAATTGAAAACCGATCTCTTTGCCAACTTCAATGGGGAAATAAGCTATGAGGATATGTCAATGTCCGAAAAAACAAAGGACTATATATATGCAGTAGATTCAGACGGCAATCCTTACTCACCATCCTGGTATACCTTAAATCTTAGATCGCAATACCAATTCTCCAACGCTTTTAAGCTTACCGCGAATTTGGAAAATATCACGGACCAGAGGTACCGTTCCTATTCCTCCGGAATAGTGGCGCCCGGAATTAATTTAATTTTGGGAGTGGGCTATTCGTTTTAAAAAAAAAGTCCGATATTCATATATCGGACTTTTATTTCAATGAAAGTAGGGAAGATTATTCCTGTACTTTCTCTTTTGCTTCCTTGGCAGCTGCCTTGGTCTTCTCTGCAGCTTTGGTTGCGGCATCTTTTACCTCGTCACCTACCTCCTTGGCAGCAGTTTTGGTTTTGTCTACTGCATTGGTAGCGGCACCCTTAATATCCTCACCTACTTCCTTGGCAGCATCACCGGCCTTATCCATAGCTTCGCTTCCGGCCTCTTTCATGTCATCGCCCATTTCTTTTGCACTGTCCATGGCTTCTGAGGCAGCTCCTTTAACCTCTTCCCCAACTTTTTTCATATCGTCACCAACTTCCTTTAGAGCTTCATTGGTTTCTTCCATGGCATCCTTGGCCTTGTCCTTTGTTTCCCTACAGGATACAAACGAAACGCTGAGGGCAATCATCAAAATTGAACTTAAAATTACTTTTTTCATGTTGTTAGTTTTAGAAATTAATTTGAATCTGATACCAGTATATACGGATGAATTGGGCATAAAGACCATATTTATCGCCCAAAGGCTAAAAATATATAAGAAAATCAATCATTTAGGATTCTGTAAATCAGGATTATAGACAAGAATTCAATTTTAGGACGATTTTGTAAGTTGGGGAAGACTGAACTTGATGGCCTCCTCCAACAAGAACACTTTTCATGATACCTTTAAAGGGTTGGCCAATGCCAACAATACATTGGACGGGATTATTGTATAAGCCTGTGGAAAAGGAACCTTTAATGCCGATCTTGAAACACAGGAAAAAGGGGAGGGCGAAGTTGTCTTTGCCAATGCCCTAAGCAGTGCGGAAGTAAAAGGCCTAAGTGGAGATCCTATTAGTCTGGATTTTTTGGAGGAAGGGGAATACGAATTGATTTTTGCTTCCTATAAAGAAGATGACAACAGCGAGTTCTACTTCAATGCTTTGTTGAATGTGGAGTCTACCACAGGGCTTAATTTAGGGGCTATAGAGGTAAGATCTGCCCTCCAAATAAGCGCAAATGTTACCGTAACCGGGACAAAATAATTTCAACAACATACAAAAATTTTAAAAAGCTCCTTTTCGAAGGGGCTTTTTGCTTTTAACAGAATCATTTTACGCTAAAAATCATTAGTTTTGCAAACTTAAAATGTAGCATTAGAAGCTGTTATTATGAAGTTTGCAGAATACAAGGGTTTAGATTTACCGAAAGTCGCTGAGGAAGTATTGCGCTATTGGAAGGAGAACAATGTTTTTGAGAAAAGTGTTACAAGCAGGGAAGGCAGGGATAGTTTTGTTTTCTTTGAAGGGCCACCTTCTGCAAACGGATTGCCCGGTATTCACCATGTAATGGCCAGGACCATTAAGGATATTTTTCCGCGTTATAAGACCATGAAGGGGTTTCAGGTAAAACGCAAGGCCGGATGGGATACCCACGGACTCCCTATAGAGTTGGGTGTGGAGAAGGAATTGGGAATCACCAAGGAAGATATCGGCACCAAAATATCCGTTGAAGAATACAATGCAGCCTGTAAGAAGGCCGTGATGCGGTATACGGATGTGTGGAACTCCATGACCGAAAGAGTTGGCTATTGGGTGGATATGGAGGACCCATACATTACCTACAAATCCAAATACATGGAATCTGTTTGGTGGCTGCTTAAGCAGATTTACGACAAAGGACTTATTTATAAAGGATACACCATACAACCTTATTCGCCAAAAGCAGGGACCGGATTAAGTTCCCATGAGCTAAATCAGCCAGGAACCTATCAAGACGTTACCGATACAACTGTGGTGGCCCAATTTAGGACGATCAAGGAAACACTACCACCAAACTTTAGGGAGGTGCCAGGAGAGATGTTCTTTTTGGCATGGACGACCACGCCTTGGACATTGCCATCCAATACGGCATTGACCGTAGGCCCCAAGATTGAGTATGTTGTTGTTAAAACCTTCAATCAATATACCTTTGAACCCATACATGTTGTCTTGGCCAAATCCCTGGTAGGAAAGCAATTTGGGGGTAAATTTTATGAAGCGGAAAGCGATGCCGATTTTGAAAAATACTCCTCTGCAGATAAGAAAATACCCTATAAAATTATAGAAAGTGCCACGGGCCAGGAACTTGTTGGAATAAAATATGAGCAATTGTTGGGGTATGCGCTACCATATCAAAATCCAGAGAATGCCTTTAGGGTAATTGCAGGTGATTTTGTTACCACAGAAGACGGTACGGGTATTGTACATACGGCGCCAACTTTTGGAGCGGATGATGCCCTGGTGGCAAAATTGGCAGAACCGGAAATACCGCCTATGTTGGTTTTGGATGAAAATAACAATCCAGTTCCTTTAGTAGACCTACAAGGGAGGTTTAGACCCGAAATGGGAGAGTATGCCGGTAAGTATGTTAAAAATGAATACTATGATGATGGTGAGGCTCCGGAACGGTCGGTAGATGTAGAGATCGCTATTAAACTTAAAGAAGAAAACAGGGCCTTTAAGGTGGAAAAATACGTTCACAGTTATCCCAACTGCTGGCGTACGGATAAACCAATCCTTTACTATCCTTTGGATTCTTGGTTTATAAAGGTCACCGATGTCAAGGATAGGATGTTCAATCTTAACCAAACCATTAATTGGAAACCCAAGGCTACAGGAGAAGGAAGATTTGGAAATTGGCTGGCCAATGCCAATGATTGGAACTTGTCCCGTTCCCGTTATTGGGGCATTCCCTTGCCTATTTGGCGTACGGAAGATGGCAAGGAAGAACTGATGATCGGTTCTGTGGCCGAACTCAAGGAAGAAATGCAAAAAGCCTTAACAGCAGGAGTTCTTGAAAAAGACATTTTTGACGATTTTGTTGTAGGTGATATGAGCGAGGCCAATTATGATAAAATTGACCTTCATAAGAATATTGTGGATCAGATAATCTTGGTGTCTGCCACGGGAAAACCAATGAGGAGGGAAAGTGACTTGATAGATGTTTGGTTCGATAGTGGTTCTATGCCCTATGCACAATGGCACTACCCATTTGAAAATAAGGATTTAATAGATGAAGGAAAGACTTTTCCAGCCGATTTTATAGCGGAAGGTGTCGATCAGACCCGTGGTTGGTTTTACACCCTACATGCTATTGCCACGATGGTTTTTGATTCTGTGGCTTATAAAAATGTGGTTTCCAATGGTCTGGTGTTGGACAAGGAAGGTAAGAAAATGTCCAAGCGTCTGGGCAATGCAGTAGACCCATTTGAAACCATGGATGAGTTTGGGGCCGATGCCACTCGATGGTATATGATATCCAATGCAAATCCATGGGATAATTTAAAGTTCGATGTGGAGGGTATTGCAGAGGTGAAACGCAAGTTTTTTGGCACCTTGTACAATACCTACTCTTTCTTTGCCCTGTATACCAACATTGATGGTTTTGATTATTCGGAAGCGGATATACCATTACATGAAAGACCAGAAATAGATCAATGGATTATTTCGGAATTGCACTCCCTTATCCAAACTGTGGACGAGGCTTATGAAGATTACGAACCTACCAAGGCAACTAGGGCCATATCGGACTATGTGCAGGAAAACTTAAGTAATTGGTATGTGCGCTTGAGCAGAAGGCGTTTTTGGAAGGGCGACTATCAGAAAGATAAGATATCGGCTTACCAAACACTGTATACCTGTTTAACCACCGTGGCAAAACTTTCTGCACCGGTAGCGCCGTTTTACATGGACAGATTATACAAGGATTTAACCAATACGACACGTAAGGAGCCTTTTGAAAGTGTACATTTGGCCGATTTCCCTGAATATGATGCCGCATTGGTGAATAAGCAATTGGAAAGTAAAATGGCCAAGGCGCAGACCATATCATCCTTGGTTCTATCCATTCGCCAGAAAGAGAAGATCAAGGTACGTCAGCCCTTGCAAAAGATTATGATTCCCGTATTGGATGAAAAACAGAGGTTGGAAATTGAAGCGGTTGCAGAGTTGATAAAGTCCGAAGTGAATGTGAAAGAGATAGAATTGTTGGATGATGCTTCCGGAATACTTGTAAAACAAATTAAGCCAAACTTTAAAACCTTAGGGCCTAAGTTTGGGAAGGATATGAAGTTGATTGCCAGTGCTGTAGCGCAATTGCAACAGGATGATATCCAAAAAATTGAACAGGAAGGCGAAATTTTGCTGCATTTGGATAATAAAAGTATTACTTTACAGTTACAGGATGTAGAAATTTCCTCCCAGGATATAGAAGGTTGGTTGGTAGCAAGTTCAGGTCCAATAACAGTGGCCTTGGATGTTTCTATCAATGAGGACCTTAGAAAGGAAGGTATTGCTAGGGAACTAGTCAATAGAATTCAGAACCTGAGAAAGGAATCGGGTTTTGAAGTGACAGATAAAATAGATATTAAATTATTGAAAAATGGATTTGTCCAGGACGCGGTAGAAAGTAATATGGCATATATTAAAACCGAGACCTTGGCAGCAGAACTTAATTTTGAAGAGAGCTTGGACATGGGAATAGTAATAGCTTTCGATGAAGTTAATACCAGATTGTTTATAGTAAAACACTAAGATTATGGCTGAAGAATTAAAAGTAAGGTATGCCGATAAGGATTTAAACGAGTTTAAAGTCCTGATCGAGGAGAAAATTGAAAAAGCAAAAAGTCACTTGGAACTATTAAAGAGTTCTTATATGAATGATGGCAATAATGGCACGGACGATACATCGCCGACATTTAAGGCTTTTGAAGAAGGCTCTGAAACAATGAGCAAGGAAGCAAATACCCAATTGGCCATTCGTCAGGAGAAATTTATCAGGGATCTAAAGAATGCATTGTTGCGTATAGAGAACAAGACCTATGGCATCTGCAGGGTTACGGGAAAGCTGATCAGTAAAGAGCGACTAAAACTTGTGCCGCACGCAACGCTGAGTATTGAAGCGAAAAATATGCAGTCGTAAAAATAAAACGCCTTCAAGGCGTTTTTTTATTCAATGAGACTTGTTGTCGTTGTTATCTTCCTTATGGGCAGTTGTATTTTACAGGCTCAAAAAATGGTTGTCAAAACCATAGAAAATCCAGATGTATCCTTTGTTCAGATCAATGGCAATAATTGTTATGCCTTGGCTTTGGAGACCGTGGATATTCCAAGGATAACTGTTGCGGCATCAATAGACGGCGAGTATTTTCAGGAATTATTGGTGAATGTAAATCAAGAAGGGGCAACCGTATGGGTCAATACCGGTTTTCAACCCAATTTTATAATTCCAAATGATAAATTAAGCGCTCACAAGGTTATTTCCATTTCCTTAAAAATATCGATTCCCAAAAATCTTAATGTTACTGTTTACGGCACAAGCACCAATGTTGGGGTTAAAGGGCAATATGCCAACCTTAAAATCAGTTTGTCCGATGGTACATGTACCTTAAACGGAAGGGGCGAGAATGTAGTTGTCAATACCCAGAGTGGAAATATAGAGGTATTTGCAACAAAGGCGCAAATTTTGGCTTCTACAAAATACGGCAAAATTAAACGGGAGTCATTTGCCACCGGGGATGATCATTTTACGCTTAATTCCGTCACTGGAAATATCAACATCAGGAAAACCGAATAATATGTTTATTTTTGCCGAATCTATTTTTGAATAATGAGTTTAAAGAAATCCCTAGTAATCGTTATCCTAATCCTGGCAATAGACCAGATAAGCAAAGTATATATAAAGACTAATTTTGTATTGGGCGAGTCCTTAGATGTCTTTAGTTGGTTCAAGATTCTGTTTATAGAAAACGAAGGTGCTGCTTGGGGAACCAAACTAAGTGATTTACTCCCTATATCCGATGAAATAGGGAAATTGGTGCTTACCATATTCAGATTGTTTGCGATAATTGGGATAGGTTATTGGTTGTTCGATACCATAAAAAAGAATTCTTCCAAGACCTTGATATTGGCGGTATCCCTCATATTCGCGGGGGCACTGGGAAATATTTTGGATTCGGTTTTTTACGGAATGATCTTCAACGATAGCTATTCACAAGTAGCTACTGCATTTTCCTCGGAGCCTTATGGTAGCCTTTTTCATGGAAAGGTGGTGGATATGCTCTACTTTCCTATGATAGATTCCGTATGGCCAGATTGGGTGCCAGTGGTTGGGGGGAACAATTTTCGTTTTTTCGAACCCGTTTTTAATATTGCCGATACGGCGATTAGTACTGGTGTAGGGATACTAATTGTATTTAATAAAAAGGCTTTTGGGGAAAGTTCGGAAGAAGTTAAAACGAATATATCCGATCAGGGGTAACGCAAAAGTTCATGGGAACATCGTGCTTATCTATGTCCTCAATTTTTTTTTCTGCCTTAAAAAATGAGAGACCTACTTTAATAACATCGGGCCTGCACTTGTTAAGTAGTACATCATAAAACCCTTTGCCGTAACCAACTCTGTGGCCTTCTTCGTCAAAAGCCATTAATGGTAGAAAAACAACATCTATTTTTTCAGGAGACACTTCTATTCCATCTACCGGTTCGGGGATGTTCCAGCTATTTTTTTTTATGGGCGTACTATCGGTAAGCAAATAATTGACAAGATTTTGATCGTCCAACATTTTTGGAAGAAGGATATTTTTGTCCTTGCCCTGTAAAATGGACATGATAAAACTGGTGTCTACTTCCATTTTTTTCGTAATGGAAAGGAATAGATGATAATAGGAATAACTCCAAATGGGCAATTGAAGCAGTTGGTTGGCTATCAGTAAACTTGAATCTGATACAATTTGTGAAGTAAGATTTTTTCGACGTTCAGAGTAGATTAAACGCAAATCTTTTTTCAACATAAGGATGGGCTGAATCGGGGCTTTTGGGGGCAGGGTTTAATAGGAGAACTATTCCTTGGAGGCCACTGCATAATAAATTTTGAAAAAAAGCATAAGAATTAAATATGTTCCCAAGGTTATTATATAGTTGTCCATGCGTTAAATAAATTTTAATTTTCTAAATATAAATAAAAAAATATGAAATGCTCCACAAAGGGTATCGTTTTATCGACGAAATACATCATTTTTAACAAATATTTTGGATTTTGATTTATTTGTTGATTTTGAATTCATGTTAATTTCATATAAAATGTTGTTTATCAGTAAATTGCAAAACAGCGATGGCTAACGTTAATTTTTGGGAATCGGGTATTTAATCGATGTTTTTTTTGGACATATCGAATTTTATTGGATTGAATGTTAATTTTAACCTAGGGGCCGGGTTTGTTTTTTGGCAATGGAGGTACAATTTCCAAATGGTACATTTACAAAAACTTTATAGCGGTGAAACTGGTCTGGGAGTTAAAAAACTATAATCTTTATGTCCTTTGGGAAAAACACAGTAATTTTCCTTAGTAAAGTAAAATTTGACCAAATACATGTCCCATATACCAATTGAAGTACAATTAAGTTCGCTTCCTACTACTCCCGGGGTATACCAATTTTATGATTTGGAGGACAAGATATTATATGTTGGAAAGGCGAAAAATTTAAAAAAAAGGGTTAGCTCCTATTTCAATAAAATTCATGAGCAAGGTAAGACCCGTGTACTGGTAAAGAAAATTAGAAGTATTAGGCATATAGTTGTGCCTACCGAATCCGATGCGCTGCTGTTGGAGAATAATCTAATTAAAAAATACCGTCCCAGGTACAATGTTTTGCTCAAGGATGACAAGACATTTCCGTGGATTTGCATAAAAAACGAAAAGTTCCCGAGAATTTTTCCTACCAGGAAATTTATTAAGGATGGGTCCGAATATTTTGGACCGTATACCAGTATGAAAACCATTCATACCTTACTGGACCTGATTAAGAGTGTTTACCCTCTGCGCACCTGTAATTATGATCTTGCCCAAGATAAAGTGGCCGCCGGGAAATACAAGGTTTGCTTGGAATACCATTTGGGAAATTGTAAGGGTCCTTGTGAAGGATATCAACTGGAGGAGGAATATAATCGTCAAATACAGGAAATAAGGGAAATTATAAAAGGTAATTTTAAGTCCTCCCTCCAATACTTTAAAAGTAGGATGAAACTCTTGGCCCAGGAGATGAAATTTGAAGAGGCACAGCTTATAAAGGAAAAGATAGATGTCCTGGAAAATTATCAGGTTAAGACCACTATTGTAAATCCCAAGATCAATAATGTGGATGTGTTTACCATAATTTCCGATGAGGTTTTTGCTTATGTTAATTTTCTGCAATTGTCCCATGGCTCCATTATACGCTCCCATACCATGGAAATCAAGAAAAAATTGGATGAAACGGATGAGGATTTGCTTCAATTGGCTATAATTGAAATAAGACAGCGCTTCAATTCCCGTTCAACGGAGATCTACGTGCCGTTTGAGGTTACTTTGGAACAGCACCTTAAGGTAGTAGTGCCTAAATTGGGGGATAAAAAAAAGATACTGGAACTATCGGAACGCAACGCTAAATTCTTTAGACAGGATAGGTTTAAACAAATAAAGATTATTGATCCGGACAGGCATACCAATAGGATAATGGGACAAATGAAAAAGGATTTGCGACTTTCCGTGGAGCCGAGGCATATTGAGTGTTTTGATAATTCCAATATTCAAGGTACCTACCCTGTGGCGGCGTGTGTGGTGTTTAAGGATGGAAAACCTTCAAAAAAGGAGTACCGACATTACAATATTAAGACCGTAGAGGGTCCGGATGACTTTGCCTCCATGGAGGAAGTTGTTTTTAGACGGTATAGGAGACTTTTGGACGAGGGGCGGTCATTGCCCCAACTTATTGTTATTGATGGGGGTAAGGGCCAGCTGTCATCCGCCCTTAAAAGTTTGGATGCCCTTGGGTTAAGGAGAAAGATAGCCATTATTGGCATTGCCAAAAGATTGGAGGAAATTTACTTCCCCGAAGATCCTATTCCTTTATATTTGGATAAAAAGTCCGAATCTTTGAAAATAATTCAACAATTGCGAAATGAAGCCCATAGATTTGGGATCAGCTTTCACAGAAACAAGAGAAGTAAGGCCGCCATTAATTCGGAATTGGAAAGTATTGAAGGGATAGGGGGTAAAACCGTGGAAGAGTTGTTGAAAAACTTTAAATCCGTAAAAAGGATAAAAGAAGCCAGTTTGGAGAATTTGGCCCAAGCCATTGGAATGTCTAAAGCCAAGAAGATTTATGGAACCTTTCATTAAACAGTTGTAATAACCTTATGTTAAAGTCGCTTCTTATATATTGTGCGTTGATCTTTCCCCTGCTGATCCTTTCCCAGGAACGGTTGGCCAATGAGGATGTAAAAGTTGGACTGGTCTTGAGTGGGGGCGGTGCCAAAGGATTGGCACATATTGGTGCCCTAAAGGTAATTGAAGAGGCTGGGGTAAAAATAGATTACATAACAGGAACCAGTATGGGTGCTATTGTCGGGGCACTTTACGCCTCGGGTTATTCTGCAAAAGAGCTGGATTCTATTTTTAAAAATACGGATTTTGAGTCATTGATTCAAGATAATGTACCCAGGAGTGCCAAAACTTTTTATGAGAAGGAAGATTCTGAAAGATATGCCCTGACACTTCCTTTCAACAAGTTTAAAATTTCAATTCCCCAGGCCATATCGGGAGGGCAAAGTATTTACAACGAGTTTGTTAGGCTGTTGTACCATGTTAAGGATGTTAATGATTTTAGTAAACTTCCAATCCCTTTTTTGTGTGTTGCCACTGATGTAGAGACAGGTGATCAGATATTGTTGGATAAAGGCTATTTGCCCGAGGCAATTTTAGCCAGTGGTACCTTTCCCTCACTTTTTAGACCTGTGGAGATTAATGGACGAGTGTTGATAGACGGCGGTGTGGTAAATAATTATCCCATAGGTGAATTGAAGAAGATGGGGGCCGATGTAGTTATTGGGGTAGATGTACAGCATGGGCTGTCCGATAGGGAATCTTTGTTGAGCGCAACGGAAATACTTCTGCAGATCAATAATTATAGGACGGTTAGGGATATGCAAAAGAAATCGGCCCTTACAGATATTTATATTACCCCGGATATCAAGGATTACTCGGTAATCGATTTTG
Organism: Arenibacter flavimaris; assembly: GCF_030291335.1. Classification (NCBI taxonomy): domain Bacteria; kingdom Pseudomonadati; phylum Bacteroidota; class Flavobacteriia; order Flavobacteriales; family Flavobacteriaceae; genus Arenibacter; species Arenibacter flavimaris. The sequence goes on along the minus strand of NZ_JASWIM010000018.1, from coordinate 67,160 downwards.
ATATGGGAAGTGCAATTATAGACAAGGGAGAGGAAGCGGCTAGATTGCGTATGGACGAATTGTTGAAAATTTCCAAAGACCCCAATCTTAGGAGACCGCAAATTATTGCTGCGGGGATAAAGGATACGCTGTTGATCAATGAATTAACAATCCAAGGGAATTATAATTATTCCAGGGCCTATATAAAGGGTAAATTGAGATTTAATGTAGATGATAAGATAACCTTTAAAAAATTACAGCAGGGAATCAACAATTTGTCCGCTACCGGAAACTTTAGATCCATTAAGTACGAATTGCTCGATAATGGGGAAGGCGTAGGGTTATTGTTGAACGTTAAGGAAAATCCGGATAAAATGTTCATACGCCTTGGGGTTCACTTTGATGATCTCTACAAAAGTGCGGGAATTGTAAACCTCACCAGGAAGAATGTTTTAATGGATGATGATGTAGCCTCGGTAGATTTTGTTATTGGGGACAACCTAAGGTATAATTTGGAATATTATGTGGATAAAGGTTTTTATTGGAGTTTTGGAATAAATTCAAGGTTCGACGATTTTAATAAGGAAATAAATTTTGATCTGATAAAATCCAATTTTGATGTTGATAATAGTTCCAATATTAGAAAAATAAACCTAAGCGCTTCAGATCTGACCAATCAGGTGTATTTACAGACCGTAATAGAGGAAGAGTTTGCCTTTACCATTGGGCTGGAACATAAACTACAGAAATTAAGCACCAAAACATTAGGCCAGCTAGACTCCATTAGTGCACCTATCTCGGCAAATAAGAGAACCTATTTTGAAAATAGTAATTATTACAGTACCTACGGACAGCTTACCTTTGATACCTATGATGATATCTATTTCCCCACCAAAGGATTATTCTTTGACGGGGACTTTCATTTTTACGTGCTATCATCCGATTTTAACGATAATTTCAAGGAATTTTCTATTGGTAAGGCCAAGATGGGCGGAGCATTTTCTTTGACTAAAAACCTATATCTTAACCTGGAAACAGAAGGAGGGTTTAAGTGGGGCATATCGCCCATTACCTCCCTCGATTTTGTGTTGGGAGGCTTTGGGAACCATTTAATAAATAATTTTGTGCCCTTTTATGGATACGATTTTTTAAGCTTGGTAGGGAATAGTTATGTTAAGGCCTATGGCAGACTGGATTTTGAGTTTGTCCCTAAGAACCATATGTTGTTCGCGGCAAATTTTGCCAATGTGGGCGATGACCTTTTTAGAACGGCAGATTGGTTCAAAGCGCCCCAGTTTTCCGGTTATGCACTTGGTTATGGGTTCGAATCCTTTATTGGACCGATTCAGGTGATATATTCCTATTCCCCTGAAATTAAGGAAAACCACTTCTTTTTTAGTATTGGCTATTGGTTTTAATATCGTCTTTGGGTTTTTTTGTAATCAAAGCGATAATTCTTAACACTTTAAGCCAAGATTTATTCCGATATTTGTTATACAGGATTTTGATCATGCTACAATTTAGAATAGATATTATGGCCCATCTCAGGGCTATGTGGTAATTAAACGGTATTTGGATGTAGCCCAGGTTGTTTTGAAGCTTTTGGGCTACTTTCCACTATTGGCCAAGGATTTGGCTACTTATGTATTATATCAATTCAAAAATCTATTTCTATGGCAACTACCGATAAAACATCGTTAAAATTAACAAAGGAAAATCTGGATGCCCAGGATTTTCTGCCACTTCTTGGCACCGACTATGTAGAATTATATGTAGGCAATGCAAAACAGGCTGCATATTACTATATGGCCGCATGGGGTTTTCAGCCCTTGGCATATTCTGGATTGGAAACAGGAATAAAGGATAGGGTTTCCTATGTGGTACAACAGGACAAGATTAGACTGGTCTTGACTTCACCATTAAAATCTGGTGGGGATATCAATAGGCATATAGATGCCCATGGTGATGGGGTAAAGGTAATTGCATTGTGGGTAGATGATGCCAGGGAGAGTTATGTGGAAACAATGAAACGTGGGGCCGAAAGTTATTTTGAGCCCAGAGCCAAAAGGGATAAGGATGGGGAAGTGGTTGTATCCGGGATCCATACCTATGGGGAAACGGTGCATGTCTTCGTGGAGCGCAAAAACTACAAAGGAGCGTTTATGCCGGGGTTTAGGCCTTGGAATCCTTTTTATAGACCAACGGATGTTGGATTGAAATATATAGACCACATGGTAGGGAATGTAGGTTGGAACGAAATGAACAAATGGTGCCAGTTCTACGCTAAAGTGATGGGGTTTGCCCAATTGGTCTCTTTTGATGACAAAGATATTTCAACGGAATACACCGCCTTAATGAGCAAGGTAATGAGCAATGGGAACGGTAGGATTAAATTTCCTATAAATGAGCCTGCGGATGGAAAAAAGAAATCCCAAATTGAGGAGTATATAGAATTTTATAACGGTGCGGGGGTACAACATATGGCATTGGCAACCGACAATATTATTGAAACGGTGACCGCCCTAAAAAATAGGGGAGTCGAGTTCCTAAACGTACCTTCAAGTTATTATGAGGACGTGCTGGATAGAGTTGGTGCAATAGACGAGGATTTGGCGCCTTTAAGGGAGCTGGGGATACTAATAGATCGGGATGATGAGGGGTATTTGCTCCAAATATTTACCAAGCCAATTTTAGACAGGCCAACCATGTTTATTGAAATAATCCAGAGGAAAGGTGCAAGATCTTTTGGGAAGGGAAATTTTAAGGCATTGTTTGAAGCAATAGAGAGGGAACAAGAGTCCCGAGGAACGTTATAAACGGCCCCTTTTCTTAACTTTTTGCCAATTTTGACTATCTAATTATTAAATAGTGTTAACAGAATCGTTAAAGTAAGTTAAATCTTATTTTTAAAGCGAATCTTGTATTAAATTTGTACTCGTAAGGGGTGGTTCCCTTACAACTTTAAGTATTGGTTTTTCATAATTTAAAGTTTGGTTGGTTATTTAGGAAAAGCCCAGTTTTGCGACTGGGCTTTTTTTGTGAGCTAATTTTTGGAACAAATTTTGTTTTAGTAATATCAAATAAACGAAAAGTAAAATCGTTTTTATTAATTTTACAGTAGTAATAAGGTGTTACATAGGCTATTGCCATTTATGGCATAGCCATCAAAATCAAGATCGCCTATGCATTTGATAGGCAGTAAGTACATCAATGCCTACGGTAATCAGATGAATTTATACAGATGAAAAAGATTTGCATTGTACTGGTTTTAATTTTTGGTTTTACAATCAATTCCCAGGTTCAACAGCTGGAAAATGAAGGGGAGGTCCACTTGCCTGAAAATAACGAAAACACATCTGCCTTTAAAATAGGGGAATGGTTAAAGTTTAGGATACATTATGGATTTCTAAATGCCAGTTACGCTACGCTTCAAGTAAAATCCCATGAATTGGACGGTGTTCCTGTCTATCACGTAGTAGGGAATGGAAAAACAACCGGTTTTGCCAGTATATTTTTTAAGGTAGATGACACCTATGAAAGCTATTTTGATAAAAAGGATGGCAAGCCCTATAAATTTATAAGAAAGATAGATGAAGGTGGATATACCAAGGATATTGAGGTAAATTTTGACCACGAGAAGGATATTGCGGTATTAAACGATAAAAAAAAGGATAAAAAGTTTAATTTTACCATTCAAGAGGGTATTCAGGATTTGGTTTCGGCCTTTTATTTTCTCCGTAACAACTATAAAGTTGAAGAACTGGTTGAAGGGAAGTCCATAGAATTAAATCTTTTGTATGATGATGATGGGGTTTTTAAGTTTAAACTTAAATACTTGGGCAAGGAGGTTTTAAGGACCAAGTACGGGAAGGTGGAATGTTTAAAGTTCAGGCCTTATGTGCAATCCGGAAGGGTGTTCAAGGAACAGGAAAGTTTGTCCCTTTGGGTCTCCAACGACGATAATAGAATTCCCATTAGGATACAGGCAGAATTGAGTGTTGGCTCCATAAAGGCGGATTTGGACGGATATAACGGACTTAAACATCAATTTAAAATAATAATGGATTAAAATGAATAAAGAGCATATTGATTCCCAGATTTCCAAACTAGAAGAAAAATATAAGGATTCTGGACAGGACTTAAGCTCTTATTTGGACGGTCTTTTATATCAGCGCTATCTTACTTATTGGGATTACATCCATCTAGATACCCTTCTCAGTATCCAAGTGCCCAGGACCCATTTTCCTGACGAGGAAATCTTCATAATGTACCATCAGATTACTGAATTGTATTTTAAGCTTATCCTGCACGAGCAAAAGCAAATTGTGGACGATAAGACCCAGGATGTGGATTTCTTTATAGAGAAGGCAGAGAGGATCAATAGTTACTACAAAGTTTTGATATCTTCATTTAGTGTGATGATCAAGGGTATGCAGCGGGAACAATTTATGCAGTACAGAATGGCACTGCTTCCGGCCAGTGGATTCCAATCTGCCCAATATAGAATGATCGAGCTTTATGCGACCCCCATGGAGAACCTTGCACATTTTTCGGAAAGGGGTAAATTATCCTCAAAGAATTCAATTGAGGAATTGTACGAGCATATATATTGGAAAAAAGGGGCTACGGATGTGGTTACAGGGGAGAAAACATTAACCTTAAAGCAGTTCGAATATCGTTACACGCCCAGGTTGATACGTATCGCCAATGAGGTTCAGAACAGTACCATATACCATAAATACCAGCAATTGCCTCAAAAAAGTAAGGATAATAAAACCTTGGTTGAAGCGTTAAAGGCATTGGACGTTAATGCCAACATAAATTGGCCCTTGATGCACATGGGGTCGGCATATCGCTATTTGACGAAAGACGATGCGCAAATTGATGCTACTGGAGGAACAAATTGGAAGGAATATTTGCCTCCAAGTTTTCAGAAAGTTGTATTTTTTCCAGAATTGTATACAAAACAAGAGTTAAATAATTGGGGAAAACAATGGGTAGACCATATCTTTAACCCAGAAAAAGTTTAGAATAACCATGCAAAAATATTGGGGCCTATTTTTTAGTTTATTATTTATTGTTTCATGTAAGGAGGATAAGACGGTTACAGAGGAAATTGCAGAGGTGGTAACCATAGAAAAACCTGTTGTGGTAAAAGAGTTCGGATTTAATCTGGATGATTTTGAGGTCTTACGGGACACCGTCAAAAACGGGGACAGCTTTGGTGAGCTAATGTTGAGAAATAGTGTGGAATACCCAAAAATTGCGAGAGTATCGGAACACTTCCGGGATACTTTTGATGTTAGGAAAATAGTTGTTGGCAAGCCTTACCTTATTTTAAAGTCCAAGGACACCATTAATAATGCACAGGTTTTTATATATCAAAATGATCCCATTAACTATACGGTGGTCGATTTTAGGGACAGTGTCTTGGCCTATAAGAAAAAACAGAAGGTAAAATATGTGGAACGGGAAGCTTCCGGGATTATTGAATCCTCGTTGTCCGAAGCAATATTAAAACAGGGTATTGATTACAACGTCACCAATAGTCTTTCTGAAATTTACGCATGGACCATAGATTTCTTTAGACTTCAGAAGGGTGACAGGTTCAAGGTCATCTATAAGGAAAAGTATATAAACGATACTATATATGCCGGTGCAAGTGGTATAGAGGCGGCTTATTTTGAGCACAATGGTGAGCCATTTTACGCCTTTAATTTTGTGTCGGATTCCACAAAGAATATCAATGATTATTACGATGATCAGGCCAAAAACCTGAGACGTACATTTCTACAGTCACCTGTTCAGTTCAGTAGAATATCTTCCAGGTATAATTTAAACAGAAGGATAGCCTACTATGGATATAAGGTAAGGCCCCATAAAGGAACGGATTATGCAGCTCCCATTGGGACCCCCATCCTAGCTACCGCCAATGGTACCGTTATAGAATCTACCAGAAGAGGCGGCAATGGTAAATATGTTAAGATTCAGCACAATGGCACCTATAGCACCCAGTATCTCCATATGAAGAACCAGAAGGTGAAGAAAGGGGATTTTGTGAAACAGGGCGATGTTATAGGTTGGATCGGAATGACCGGTAATACTGGAGGTCCGCACGTATGTTATCGTTTCTGGAAAAATGGGCGACAGGTAGATCCGTTAAGGGAAAAATTACCGGCTGCCGAACCCATAGCCGATAGCCTTAAAACAGCTTACTTGGATTTTGTTGGGCCTAAGAAAAGTCAATTGGATTGTATTGAATACATAGAATTACCGGAAGAAGATTTGCTAACACTCAACGAATAACATGGCTTTACAGAATACCGACCCGACCAAAACAGAGGCTTGGAATAAACTTTCACAACATTTTAAAGAGAATAAGAGTATTTCCATAAAGGACTTATTTGCAAAGGATTCCGAGAGGGCTAAGAAACACAGCATTCGCTGGAATGATTTTTTTGTAGATTTCTCAAAGAATAGGATTACCCAAGAAACCCTTGAACTACTTCTACAATTGGCAAGTGAGGTTGGTTTGAAGGATGCTATCAAGAAACAGTTTGAAGGCGATATTATAAATAAAACGGAGGGAAGGGCTGTTCTTCATACGGCCTTGAGAGCTAAGAAATCGGATATCATCAAAGTAGACGGGGTAAATATCGTCCCAGAAGTTTACGAGGTTAAAAAGAAGATAAAATCCTTTACGGACTCCGTAATTTCCGGATCAAAAAAAGGGTTTACAGGCAAGGCCTTTACCGATGTGGTCAATATTGGTATTGGAGGTTCGGATCTCGGTCCTGCCATGGTAGTGGAAGCCTTAAAATTTTACGGCAACCATTTAAAAATGCATTTTGTAAGCAATGTGGATGGCGATCATGTTTATGAAACACTTAAAGGTTTAAATCCGGAAACAACATTGTTCGTGGTGGTATCCAAAACATTTACTACCCAAGAAACCCTTAGTAATGCTACTACCATAAAGAAATGGTTTCTAAAACACGCTAAGCAAGCGGATGTGTCCAAGCACTTTGCCGCCGTCTCTACCAATGCCGAGAAAATTTCGGAATTTGGAATTGATGCAGATAATGTATTCCCTATGTGGGATTGGGTTGGAGGAAGATTTTCACTGTGGAGTGCCGTTGGGCTATCCATTGGCTTGGCAGTAGGATACGATAATTTTGAGGCCATGCTAACTGGTGCCAATGAAATGGACCACCATTTTGCAACTGCTGATTTTGAGGGGAACATCCCGGTAATTCTAGCACTTATAAGTGTTTGGTATAATAATTTTTACGGTGCCGAGACAGAAGCCATTATACCCTATACCCAATACTTAAGTAGGTTTTCTGCCTATCTGCAGCAAGGGATCATGGAAAGTAATGGAAAAAGTGTGGACAGGAAAGGCAATAGGGTTTCCTATGAAACAGGAACCATAATCTGGGGAGAGCCCGGTACCAATTCCCAGCATGCCTTTTTTCAATTGATCCATCAAGGGACTAAATTGATCCCTACCGATTTTATTGGGTTTAAGGAATCCTTACATGGGGACAAGGACCATCACAATAAATTAATGGCCAATTTCTTTGCCCAGACCGAGGCTTTAATGAACGGAAAGTCTGCTGAAGAGGTTAAAAAGGAATTGGAGAATAAAAATATTTCAGAAAAAGAGATTGCCCAAATCATGCCATTTAAGGTTTTTGAAGGGAACAAACCTACCAACACCTTGTTTATAGACAAGCTGACTCCCAGTAGTTTGGGGTCCCTTATAGCCATGTACGAACATAAAATATTTGTACAGGGCATAGTTTGGAATATTTACAGTTATGATCAATGGGGTGTGGAATTGGGCAAGCAGTTGGCTACTGCCATATTAAACGATATTGAAGGGCCTGCCATTGCGAATCATGATGCTTCTACGTTAAATCTATTAAATTTATTTAAGAAATAATTGGCAATTTTGCTAAATCCTAATAAACGACATTAACTTATTGTCTTTCAGGAGTTATTAAGGTTTTTAGTGTTAAATTTGCATATGCTAATTTAACATTATAGTAATGTATTGTTGTAAAAATATACTCACTTTTGCGGCGATTATTTGTAACTAATTAACTCTTAGAAAAATGAAAAAAATGTACTTCGTTATTGCCGCATTTTTGTTAACGGCAACAGGATTTTCTCAAGGAACTATTACTGGTTCCGTAGTAGATGGCGATTTTGGCGATCCCTTGCCGGGGGCGAATATTACGGTTCAGGGCACTACAAACGGGGTTGCCGCAGATTTTGATGGAAACTTTACCATCGAGGTATCCCAAAGTTCAGGAACTTTGGTAATTTCCTATATCGGATTTATAAGTAAGAAAGTAAATTTCACCGCGGCCGGCAATATTGGTACTATAACCCTTCAACCGGACGCACAGGAGTTGGAAGGGGTGGTTATTGTAGGTTCCGGAATTATAGATTTGGCCGACGACAGACAAACGCCCATAGCAGTGTCTACCATAAAAGCAAGGGAAATAAGGGAGAAAACAGGAAATTGGGATTTACCCGAATTGTTAAAGTCAACCCCTTCCGTACAGAACGTCAAGGGAGGTGCCTTTGGGGATGGTCAAATGTTCTTGAGGGGATTTGACCAGACCAATACGGCATTCCTGCTAAACGGACAGCCCATCAACGGAATGGAAGATGGGAAAATGTACTGGTCCAACTGGTCCGGGGTATTGGATATTGCCAATGCTGTTCAGGTACAGAGAGGATTGGGATCTTCCAAATTGGCCATTTCATCTGTTGGAGGTACCGTAAACATTGTGACCAAAACCTTGGACAAACGTGAAGGAGGCTTTTTTCAAACGATGCTTGGCAATGACAATTATATTAAGACTACCGGATATTACTCTACCGGTTTAATGGATAACGGCCTGTCCGTTGCTGCAATGTTGGGTCATTGGCAAGGAGATGGTTATGTGAATAATACCGGAGGTCAAGGTCAAACCTATTTCTTGTCCTTTGGGTATGTGCCCAATGAAAATAACATTTTCAACTTTATTCTTACTGGTGCTCCACAATGGCATGCTGCTGCTGGATCTGATGATCTTAGGACATTTTTGGACAATGGTAGAAAGTACAATTCCTGGAATACAGCAAACGTTAACAGCCCAAATACGTTAAATGGAGGCGCTTACCCTGGTGGTAGAAATATTTACCACAAACCGGTAGCCAACTTGAGCTGGGACTTGACTTTTAACGATACGGCCTCTTTGTCTACCGTATTGTACGGTTCAATAGGTAGGGGAAGTTTTGCACAGTTGATAACGAGCTCTGGTGAGGCCCTTTATGCCAGGGGTTCCAACAACAACCATAACTGGGGAGGTTTGGTAACCAACTTCAATAAGCAGATCAATGAAAACCTTAATTTCAATTTCGGGGCAGATGTTCGTTTGTACAACGGAATCCACTTTAGGGATGTACGTGAGTTTATTGGGGTTAATTCTGTTTCCAATACCAGTAATTACAACGGTGGAGCCTATGAACTTACCAATGCGTATGGTGGCATTAATCCTTGGAATATAACCTTTAACCCTAATGATGACCACTCCCAGAGATTTGGTTATGATTACGAGGAAAGAATAAACTACGCGGGGGTATTTGGCCAATTGGAATATTCCAAGGGTGCTTTTTCTACCTTCTTTCAAGGGTCGGCTTCTACACAATCACATATCAGGGAGGAATTTTTGAGTGCGGCCAATGAAGGGCAATCGGAAGAATCGGAAAAAGTAAACAACCCAGGTTTTAATGTTAAGGCAGGGGTGGCCTATAACCTATCCGAGCAAAACACAGTATTTGCAAATGCAGGTTACTACTCAAGGCAGCCCTATCACAGTGATTTGTATGTAGACGATAGAAATTCAAATGAATTGAATCCTTTGGCTACCGAAAATCAGAAGATTACAGGATTGGAAGGTGGATATAAGTTTATGGGCGATATTTTATCGGCCAACCTAAATGTGTACTACACTATTTGGGATAACCGTATACAATATAGCTCCGATGATACCAATGATGATAATATTGTAGACGAGTACACCCAAACGAGCCCATTAAAACAGGTACATTCCGGAGTGGAATTGGAGTTGTTTGTACGCCCAACGGACGGGTTGAATTTTCAGGGCTTCGTATCTATTGGTAATTGGGAATATGATGGTAATGTTACTACCACTACCTCTGATGACAATGGAAATATACTGTCTACAGGAGACCCAAGTTATATAGATGGTGTGAAAATAGGTCAGGCTGCACAGTTTACTGCCGGTATTAGTGGGGACTACGAAATATTACCCAGATTTAAAGTGGATGCCAACTGGAATCTATATGATAATTTATATGGTTCCACCCAATTTGGGGATTCCGAATTTTCAACGGCCAATAATAGGGGAGCTATTAAATTGCCTTCCTATGACACCATGGATGCCGGACTCTCTTACCGTATGTTGGTCGGGAAGGAGAACAATAGATCCCTACAATTCCGTTTAAACATTAATAATGTCTTTGACGAGGTTTACTTGGAAAGCTCTAGTGATAACACACATGTTGAGCCTGGAGATGACGTATGGAACGGTGTAAATACCGATAACCGGGTTAGGTTTGGTTATGGTAGGACCTGGAACATTAACATGCGGTATAACTTCTAAGTACTATTGGAAGTAAAAATTAATGACCCCGCTAAATTGCGGGGTTTTTTTATTCCCAAAAATCCTTACATTTATAAATTAAAATAAAAACTATGGAAGATTACGGATTAGCACATCAATGGATTCTCGCCTTACATTCTTATTTTGCCTATGTGGTATTGGCTGTATTGTTTTTAGCCGTGGCCAATGGTATTTTGGGGTGGACAGGAAAAAAGGATTTCACTCTGAAAAAGGATTTTAGAATTAGCCTATTTGCGCTTATTTTATCGCATTTACAGCTGTTGGTGGGGCTAGTACTCTATTTTGTGTCTTCCAACGGGCTAAACGCCATAAAAACATTAGGTATGGGCGGCTTAAACTCGGCATCCCGTTTGTTGGCAGTGGAACATCCGTTTATCAATATAATCGCAATTGTCTTTATTACTGTTGGCTGGTCCAAACACAAGAAAGTATTGGAAGGTAAAAGGAAGTTTAAGACCATTACCATTTTTTACGGTTTGGGATTAATCCTTATCCTTAGCAGAATTCCATGGGCACAATGGCTCAATTAAGGAATTGTCTTTGGGGATGTCAAGGTTTATCTGTTTGCCACTGTTACCATCTTAACAGATTTAATTAAAAAAAGTCATTAATCAAATTTATGTACCATATGAAAAATTTAGTTATTGTTGTTCTGGCGCTTATGGCCATACCCGGAATATCCCAGGAAATATCCTTGTTTAATGGCAAAGATCTGTCGGGCTGGACCATCTACGGCACCGAAAAATGGTATGTGGAAGATGGACTACTTGTTTCGGAAAGTGGACCGGACAAACAATATGGTTATTTGGCCACGGATAAATATTATGATGATTTTGAACTTACCTTGGAGTTTAAACAGGAAGCCAATGGAAACAGTGGGGTGTTTGTTCGGTCTACTGTAGATGGCACCAAAGTTAGTGGCTGGCAAGTGGAGGTTGCACCTCCGGGCCATAATACGGGAGGTGTTTATGAATCCTATGGCAGGGGTTGGCTAATTAAGCCCGATCCCGAAAAGGATAAGGTACTCAAGGTAGGGGAGTGGAATACGATGAAAATTAAGCTGTCCGGCAATAAGTTGACCTCTTGGCTCAATGGCACGGAAATGGTTAGCATTACCGACGATAAAATTGGAGCCGGTAAAGGTGCCATTGCCCTTCAAATACACGACGGTGGCGGAATAAAGGTAAAGTGGAGAAATATCAATATTGTACTTCCGCAATAAGTATTTAGTCTATGGCCTTAATTAGGTGGATATATACCGGGAAATGGTCGCTGTAGCCCGCAGTATAGCTTCCGCCTGCATAAGTGCGTAAGGGATATCCTTTATATTGGCCCTTTTTATCAATGAGGTAAGGCGGATTATATACTCCCGCCTTCCAGAAGTAATATTGGCCTGGCAATTTGCGTGTAATATTGGCGGTGAAAAAGATTTGATCAAATAGGTTCCATTGATCCCTATAGGCCAAGGAGCCGATTCCTTTTTTATAAAGTTGTTCCATAGGATTATAAAGATCGCTATTCTCCAAATTGAATAGCTTTCCCCTGGTCTTCAATATTTTTTTTAAACTATCGTCTATTGGATCGTCATTAAAATCGCCCATACTGATGATTTTGACCTCTGGGCCCAACTTTGAAATGGAATCTATAATTCGCTTGTTGAGTCGGGCCGCCTCTAGTCTATAGGGTTTGCTCCTGGCTTCCCCTCCGCTTCTGGAAGGCCAGTGGTTTACGATGAAGTGCATCTCCTCTCCATCCAAAAGACCGCTTACAACCAGTTGATCCCTAGTGTAATCCCTATAATCTTCTTCATTACTGAGCAAAAGTCGACGACTGATAAATGAAGTGGGCAGGAAAGCAGTTTTTTTATATAAAAGGGCCACATCGATACCTCGCTCATCAGGGGAGTCAAAATGTACTATTCCATAGCCTTTATCTCTAAGGTGGGGATGGTTGGTCAGATCTTCAACTACCTGTCTATTTTCCAATTCGCACAGCCCAATAATATCTGGGGAGGATGGGGCATCGGGACTTCCTATTTCCGACAAGACTTTGGACAAATTGTGTATTTTTTGGTTATATCGCTCTAAGGTCCAGTTGTCTTTCCCAGTTGGTGTGCGGTCGTCATCATAAGTTAGGGAGTCGTTGAAGGTATCAAATAAGTTTTCCAAATTGTAAAAGGCCACGGTCCTTATTTGGTATGTTTTACTTTCCTGTGCCATGGTAATGTTCAGGATAAATAGGAGTATAAAAAATGTGAAGCCAATACCCATAGATTATATGATTGATTTAACTAATGCAGTATTTATATTAATTTTCTTGGAATAAATTAAGAATAATCTGTCAAATTTTATATATTAATGGTCGTTTTGTTAAAGTATTCCATCTTCATCAATGAGAATTGGTTTAGCAATATCCTATTTCATACTGCATAGCATCTGGAGTTATGCACAGGAAATCTACTATGTTAAGGGTTTTGTTAAGGATATAGCAACCCGTGATCCCATTGAATTTGCCAAAATTGAAATTTCGGGGTCTGTGTTTGTGGAATCTGATCCCGTGAATGGAAAATTTGTGCTTTCCCTAAAAAAACCTGGAGATTTTATTCTATCTATTTCCGCCCAAGATTATCTGTCTAAAAGAATCCCTATTTCCATAGGGGATGGAGATCTGGATTTGGGAATTATTTTTTTGGACCGGGATATTGTTCAGGATAAAACAGACAATTTAATTACTTTAACGGATTCCGATTTGTTGGAAGATGGGAGCATTTCAATGAGCGTGGGCATGCTACAGGCCACCAAGGATATTTTTTTAAATAGGGCAGCATTCGATTTTGGCCAGGCATTTTTTCGTGTAAGGGGCTATGGATCGGAAAATGGCATTATACTTCTAAATGGAATTCCAATGAACAAATTGATGGACGGACGCCCTCAATGGAATAACTGGGGAGGCCTTAACGATGTAACACGAAATCAGGAATTTACCCATGGGTTACAGGCATCGGATTACTCCTTTGGTGGTGTTTTGGGAGTTACCAATATTAGTACTAGGCCATCTTCTTTAAGGAAAGGATTGCGTTTATCTACCTCGGCATCCAATAGAACTTATACAGGCCGATTTATGGCAACCTATACCTCGGATCTGCCACAGAAAGGTATAAGTTATAGTATCTCCGCATCCAGAAGGTGGGCCAAAGAGGGTTATATAGATGGAACCTTGTACGATGCCAATTCTTTTTTTGGTGCTTTTGAATTTAAATTGGATGACAGAAATAGTGTAAATCTAACGAGCATATGGGCCTCCAATCGCCGAGGAAGTTCTTCAGCGATCACCGAGGAAGTTTTTCAGTTGGCCGGGAACAAATACAACCCTTATTGGGGTACCCAAAATGGTGAAATTAGAAACTCGAGGGAAAGAAAAATTGTGGAGCCTATATTTATGTTCAACCACTATTTCAGTTCTAAAAGGTTCTATCTAAACACCGGAATTTCCTATCAATTTGGAACAATTTCCAAAGGAAGGATAGGATACTATAATGCCCCCAATCCGGATAAAACTTATTATAGATATTTGCCTAGTTATTATATCAATAGTCCTATAGGAGCCAATTTTATAGCTGCCAATATGGCCAAGGACGGATTCTTGAAAAATCCACAGTTAAATTGGGACCAACTATACGGGGCAAATTCCAGTTTGTCTGTACAAGGAAAAGCCGCCTATATTTCCTACGAGGATATCAATGAAAATCAACAATTTAATGTAACTACCATTGGTAATTACGCTCTAAACGACCACTTCAAAATTGATTTTGGAGGACATTATTCCAATTTGGACTCGGACAACTATGCAGAAATCAGCGATTTGTTGGGAGCGGATTATCACGAGGATATAGACCCGTTTTCCAATACAAAAAATGATTTGGACGGAAATATCAATAAGACAACATCCAATCTATTCAACTATTATTACAATATAAAGGCTGAAGTCTATGATGCCTTTGCCCAAATCGGTATAAGATATCCGAAATGGGACGGGTTCTTGGCCGCAAATTATGTCTCTACCAATTATCAAAGGTACGGTAAGTTTAGGAACGAACGATTTGCAAATTCTTCCTTTGGTAAGGGCGAAAAAGTTGGGTTTTCCAATTTTGGAGCCAAAGCGGGTTTAACCTATAAATTTAATGGGAGGCATTGGGTTGCCTTAAATGGGGCTTTTTTGACCAAGCCACCGGTTTATCAAAATGTTTTTATTAACCCAAGGGAGAATAATCAGGTGGTAAATAATCTTCAAAGTGAAATAATAACATCCACAGACCTTAATTATTATCTTAGACTACCAAATGTAACCGGACGCTTTTCTGGCTATTATACGCGATTTCAGAATACTACCGATATCAATTTTTTCTTTGTGGATGCAGGGGTGGGCAGCGATTTTGTGCAGGAAGTACTTACGGATTTGGACAAGCTTCATTTGGGAACGGAATTAGGGTTGGAGTATCAACTTTCATCGGCTGTGAAAATATCCTTGGTGGCGGCCTTGGGCAAATTTTTGTATGCCAGTGATCCATATGTAACCATAAATTTTGATACGGCCGGAGCAGAGGAGGATATTTTAAGTCCAGAAGGCAATATAGAATTAGGGGTTGCAAAGTTGAAGGATTACAAATTGTCCCAAGGACCTCAAAAAGCATTTGCCTTGGGGATGGAATACAGAGACCCCAAATATTGGTGGATAGGGGCTACTGCCAATTATTTAGGGAACAATTACCCCGGTATTTCTACTATAACAAGGACACAGAGCTTTTATTTGGATCCCGATACCGGGATGGCATTTCCCAATGCTACCGATGAAAATGTAGCACGCTTACTGTCCCAAAATAAATTGGACAACTTTTATTTACTGAATATTGTGGGGGGCAAATCATGGTTGAAAAAGGGTAAGTATATAAGCGTTTTTGCGAGTATTAACAATGTTTTTGATTCAGTTTTTAGAACGGGTGGATACGAACAAAGTAGGAACGGTAATTTTGGTCAGTTGCATCAGGACAATTTAAGTGGTAACCCCTCTTTTGCACCTAAATATTGGTATGGCTATGGACGAACCTATTTTATAAATTTTGCTATTGGTTTTTAATATTCCCATTTGTAAACGGATTGGAGAGAAATAATGGAACAATGAATTTCAGGATCAACAATTTTGGATGCATTACCACGCTTCTGGGTCTATACCTTGTAATAGCCTGTGTTAATGACAATAATTTTGAAACTCCCAATGCCATTTGTGAATCGGATCTTTCGGCCAATTTTACCATAGGGGAGTTAAAAGCACTTTATGTTGATGAATTGATACAGATTCAGGAAGATTACATTTTAGAGGGGTATGTAGTATCATCCGATATAGCGGGCAATTTTTTTGGCACCCTGCACATACAGGATAATCTTGCCAATCCTACCCAGGGTCTTCAATTGGAAATTGACCTCAGGGATTCACATTTGTTTTATGAAGTGGGAACAAAAATCTTTATAAGAGCTAAGGGGCTTTATTTGGGTAAGAGTAAGGGAGCAATTGTACTTGGCGGTGTTTTTAGTGCTTTCGGAAACCTCTCTGTGGGGCGTTTGCCTGCTGCGATAGTTCAGCAGCATTTATATAAGGCCTGTGATCCATTGGGAATACTCCAGCCCAAATCGGTTGGTATTAATGAGTTGGACGATTCCATGTTAAGCACCTTGGTTCAATTTAGCAATATGGAAATTTTACTGGACGAATTGGGACAAACCTTTGCCGAAAAAGAGAAAGAAACCATAAGGACTTTGACCAATTGTGAGGATTTGGAACTAGAACTGTTGAACAGTGGGTATTCCGATTTTCAGGCTAGTTTTTTGCCGGAAGGCAATGGATCCATAACCGGGGTATTGGTAAAGGACAATAAGACTTATCAGTTGGTAATAAGGGATACCACGGATATTGCTCTTACGAATATACGTTGTGAGGATTTGGTGGATGAATTTACCTCCACGAAAGTTTTTATTTCGGAGTTGGCGGATCCGGATAACAATGCAGGCGCTAGGTTTGTAGAGCTTTATAATTCAGATTCGGAACAGTTGAATTTAAAGGGATGGACTTTAAGAAGGTACACTAATGGCAATACTGAAGTTGGTTCTACCATTGACTTGTCCGGATATGTCATTGAGGGCAATACTACCTTTGTTATTTCCCCGAATGCTTTGGAGTTTGAAGCGGTATATGGCTTTCCGCCCAATCACAGCGTTTCCACCAATAGTCCTGCAGATTCCAACGGGGATGATAATTTGGAATTGGTAGATCCTTTTGGGACCGTTATAGATAGTTTTGGGGTCATTGGAGAGGATGGCTCCGGTACCAACCATGAATTTGAGGATGGCAGGGCCTTAAGGAATGAAAACGTCTCTGAAGCAAATCCACATTTTACGCCCAGTGAATGGACCATTTACAATGATTCCGGAAAAGGGGGTACCATTAATGAACCTCAAAATGCTCCGGACGATTTTGATCCTGGTATTCGGTAATTTTAAGCGTTGCTCCTATTGGTTATTAATTTAAGAAGATCTGCCGATTTGATGGGTTTTAAAATGTAATTGCTTACCAAACTATAATCTTTTGCCTTAATTACGTCTCGTGGATCTATGGAGGAACTGATGATATAAATGGTTACCTCCTTGGTACTGCTATTTGGCATTTTAATAAAATCGTCCAGAAACTCCCATCCATCCATAATGGGCATATTCAGGTCCAATAAAATAATGGAGGGAAGTGCTATGCACTCAGTAACCATATTGTTCAATCCATCTATAGCATCCTGTCCGTTTTGATAGACCAATATGGTATTACAGAAATCGATTTCCTTCATCGATTTTTTAATTCCATATATGGCAATGGGGTCGTCATCTATGATACAACTACTTTCAATTTTTTCCATGATTCTTTAATTTTATGCAGCGACCAAGGTGATTTTAAAAAGTGTTCCCTGGTCAACAGCACTCTCCACTTCAATTTTTCCATTCATGGCCTCTATTTGGTTTTTGGTAATAAAAAGCCCTATGCCCTTGGAATCCTCATGATCGTGAAATGTTTTGTACATTCCAAAGAGCTTTTTGCCATGTCGCTCAAGATTGATTCCCAAGCCATTATCCCTGAAATTCAAAATGATGTTATTTTCTGTTTTGGTGGCCTGTATGGTAATCTTTGGAATTCTATTGGGACTACTGTATTTAATACTGTTGGTGAAAAGATTTAGAAGAACACTATCCAGATAGGCGTGTATACCTTTGACCTTAATGGATTGGTCTATGGAAATATGGCATTCTACATTTTTTTGTTGTAGGAGGGCACTAATATTTTTTTCTACGTTTTTAACTATTTTATTTAAATTAACATCCTGTAATTGGCTTTTGGCATCAGTAGTGATCTGAACAACTTCGTTTAGATGCATAACCGTTTCGTTTAAACTTTCGGATGCATGCATTATCATTGTTTCAATTTCCTTTTTTTCGCTTTCCCCCTGTTCCTCTTGTAAATAATTGGATAACATGGAAAGATTGGAAGAATGTGAGCGGAGATTGTGGGAAACAATATGGGCAAAATTTAATAAGCTATTATTCTGACTTTTAGTTAATTCCAAAAACTCCTCAGATTTCTTTTGGGCTTCTATTTTAGCGGTAATATCCAACACTTGGGAAATAAAATGCGAAATATTGCCTTCTATATCCTTAACGGCAGTAACAGTGAGCACAACATATACGATCTGTCCCTTTTTGTGGAAGTATCTTTTTTCCAACTGGTAACTATTGCTGTTCCCTTCCAATAGTGCTTGTAATTGGCTTAAGTCCTTATCAAGATCTTCAGGATGTGTAATATCTTGAAAGGAAAGCTGTAATAGTTCTTTTCTTGAATACCCCAGGCTAAGACAAAGGTTGTCATTTACGTCCAACCACGAGCCATCGGTTGCGACCAACGCCATACCTACAGCCGAAGATTTAAAGGATCCCTTAAAGGATTCTTCGTTCTTATTTAATTTTAATTGGGTGTTCACTAATTTTGTGATGTCCCAATTGGTCCCGACCATTTTAATTATTTTTCCCTCATTGTCCTTAAAAATTCCGGCATTGGCCTTAATGTGTTTTATAGTGCCGTCTGGATGAATAATTCGAAACGCGGTCTTAAAATCTTGAATTCCGGCCAATGCCATGTCAAATTCCTTTAGGCATCGCTCTAGGTCATCCGGATGTACGGTAGCTTTCCAAGATTCGAAAGTGCCTTTAAAGTCTTTAGGTTTTACTCCAAATAAAGGAAACATTTCGTCGTTCCACTCAAGCTCATCTTCCAGTACATTGTATTCCCAAATTCCTATATTGGCTACTTCCGTAGCCAAATCGAGCCTTTCCTTAATTTGGGCATTTTTGATTTCGGCCTTTTTCTTTTTGTCTATATCTTGAAATATTCCGTATAGCCTAACACATTTTCCATTGACCAACTCGGGCATTCCCTTGGCCCGTACCCACTTCTCTTTGCCTTTGGCCGTAACGATCTGTAATTCGGTATCCCATTCTTCTCCTTTGTTTATGGCCTTTTGGATCAATTTGACAATTTTTTCCCTATGTTCCCCTTCCTTATAGAAATTTATTCCTGTCTCCAGACGAGGAACATAATCCATAGGCACTTCATGTATCTCCTTTGTAATTCTGGACCAATGAATGGTGTTGGTTATTATATCCATATCCCAGCCTCCCATTTTAGCTACATTTTCAGCCGCAATCAAAAGATCTTTAGCGCGCTTCACTTTGGTAATGTTGGTGCTGGTTATTATAAGGCCACCTATGGTGCCGTCCAAATCTTTCCAAGGTTTAATGCTCCATTGATACCAATGGTTGCTGCCATCTGGCATAATATGTTTTTGTTCTTCAACAATACTATCCTCAATGGAAAAACTATTTTCGAGGACTTTTCGAAATGCCGGAGGAGTATTGGGAACTATCTCAAAAAAGGATTTTCCAAAGATTTCCTTATCCTGGCTTACAAATTCTTGTTGCCAAGAGTTGGAACAATTTATAAAACAAAGATTGGTATCCAAGGTTGCAATGGCAATAGGGGCTTCTTCTATTGTTATCGTTCGTGTTAAGGTATCCAAAATCATACAGGGTTTTAGGGGAATTAGACAAGTAATTATATAAACGTAGGAATATGGCTATAAATTGTGAAGGGCAATTAAATTACCAAAAGATGTTGGATTTTAGACATTTTAAAGGGTAATTATTCCATGAAACACCATTTTAAACGAGGCGGCACTTTCATTAAGGACATATTTGATTTTTAGAATGAATGACCTTGAACCATTATGGAGATACAACTATAGGTTAGGGAATTTTTTAGCGCATGACCCGTATTTTTTTGGGTCAATGGGAATAAATTTTTTAATCTATATATTCGGTTTACTAAAGTGAATGTTTTTTTATACATTTAACTAATGGCATATAATTATGAACGAGTTTTTCTTTAACGAAATTAGGAATGGGAACTTTGATGAGGTAAGGGCCATGTTGAAGAAAAACCCCCTGTTGTTGGACAGCAAGGACCAACGCGGATCTACTCCCCTTATTCTTTCTACCTATTACGACCAAGAGGAAATTACCGATCTTTTGTTGCAAAATGGAGCCAAAATTGACGCCAAAGATGCCACTGGCAATACAGCCCTAATGGGTGTCTGCTTTAAAGGGTATTCGGATGTGGCCAAAAAGTTGCTAGATAATGGGGCCAGTGTAAACGAACGAAATACTATGGGGGCAACCTGCCTTATTTATGCCGCAACATTCAATAGGGAAGAGATCGTGAAAATGCTTTTGGCCAAAGGCGCCGATACCTCGATCAAAGATATACGCGGCCTTTCGGCTCTGGATCATGCAAAAGAACAGGGTACGCCATCACTTATAGCACTGCTGGAAAATGCCTAAAATGAATTCATGGATTTGTGGGCAAGGTCATTCTTGTCAAAAGAATCAAGCATTTGTACAAACAGACCCTCTAGAATTATCCGTTAGTATATTTTGATTGGAGCAATAGCATATGGAAATGGAACTCAAAGTAGCAATTATACAATCCCCCCTAGCTTGGGAAAATCCGGAAAAGAACAGGGAACACTTTTCCAAGAAACTCAATGCCATAAGTGAAGAGGTAGACCTAGTGATACTTCCCGAAATGTTTACCACGGGTTTTACCATGACTCCTTGGAATATTGCCAAGGAGGAAGGGGGTGAGACGGTTAAATGGATGCAAATGGAGGCCAAGAGAAAAAAGGTGGCCTTAACAGGCAGTATGGTCTATTTTGCAGAAGGGCATTATTATAACCGACTTTGGTTTGTGGAACCCGATGGAAAATCGAGTTTTTATGACAAGCGACATACCTTCACGTTGGCCGGTGAGGATAAGATATATAACAGAGGGGAAAAAAGGATCTTGATCAATTTTAAGGGTTTTAGGATCTGTCCGCTTATTTGTTATGATCTACGTTTTCCTGTTTGGGCCAGGAATACGGAGAACTATGATGTGTTAATTTATGTTGCCAATTGGCCTAGACCAAGAATTAATGCCTGGGATGCCCTTTTAAAGGCGCGTGCCATTGAAAATATGGCTTATGTAATAGGCGTAAATAGGACAGGAACGGATAATACCGGACATAATTATCCCGGCCATTCCACAGTAAACGATGTCTTTGGCCAACCAATAGTGTTTTCCAAAGAGGAACAGGTTCTATATGCCACCTTGTATAAAAAAAGTATTTCCGACGCTAGGGAAAAATTAAGGTTTTTGGAAGATCGGGACCATTTTAATCTGAAAGGGTAAAAGTTTGTTCCAATTCCCAATTGGCCCTTACTTCCAATACCTTAGGGTAGTAGGTTACTTTTTCCGGTTGAATTCTTTGAAGGTAATTTCCAGTATCCCATTTTTGATTACCGTTACTATCGAAAATGATCCGAATCAGGTATTTGGCCGGCTTAATATGGGTGAATTCAAAGACCTGCTGTTCATTGGCGAACAATTCCTTTACGGTAACTCCTTTTTCGTCTGTCAATTGCACGATCAATGGGTAGGTAACCGTACCATCCAAAGTAAGTCTTAAATTTCCAAAATCTGCATAACTTTTGGTAGTTAGCTTTATGGATATGGTATCATTTTCGGTATCAAAAAAGTCTACTATCGCCCCTGGCAGTAGATCCAAAGTATAACTCTCGTTGGGTTCTACTTCAAAATCAAAATCAATTTTATTGCCTATGGTATCCAATGAGGTGATGAGGTTTACCAGGGTTGAATCCTTGCGTTCCATCCGGATCTTTGAACTGTCCATACGCGATATGGGAGTATTGGTACCAATATAAAAGGGGTTTCCAAAATCTAGGGACCCTCTTTGGTTTGGCTGTACAATAAGGGTGTCCACGCCAACTTTCTTTGTTTTAACGGTAAAGGTATCTATTAGCCTTTCTTTCTCGTTGGCCACTGTAAAAACCAGTGAATCCGCATTAAAAGGGGTAAACCAGAAGTTTAGGGTATCCTTTTCCCGCTCTTTGGTAATCTTGGTCTTAACCGTATCGGGAATGTTGCTCAGGGTACTAATTGAAATCTCCTTGGCATTGCCCTGATACCCGAAAATAATCTTGTTTTTCGCGGCAAAATTGGGAACGGAAATACTATAGTCCGGTAGTTCCTTAAACATGGTCAATAAATAAACGGAATCCGTCGGCAGGGTAATGGTGTCCTTTATAAAAGCAATTTTATCTACCTTTTGATTGAAGATATTGTTTTTGGCCTCATCTTTTAGCCCGAACATGGCATATTGTCCCTCCTTTAGATTTTTTAAATGAAAAATGGGGGTGCTATCCAGCGTATTGGTTATGTAATTTGGCGGTTGCCGATAGATGGTAGAATCGGTATAGGTACTATCGATCTCATAAAGCATAATACTAATAAAAGTGTCTGCATTTTTATTGAATGCATCCTTGACCACGCCGGAGACCTTTAGGGAATCTATATAGTCTCCAGTAGAAAACACATAGGTAAAATAGCTAAAGGGGTTGCCCTCGTTATTGTCTATGATACTTTGGCCGAAATTAAAAGTATAGGTAGTATTTTCTTTTAGCGTATCCTTTAGGATTATCTCTACATATTTGTTGGCCGAACCCTGTGGGGATATTAAGGGAGTATACTTTAAAGGGGGGGAAACAATAAGTTGTTTTTCAATATCCTTAAGCTTTACGTATTCGTCAAAATACAATCGGATCTTATTGGTATTAAAGTTTATGGACATGTTTTCGGGCTCTGCCTTTACCAATTTCGGTGGTGTAACATCCTTATCGCCTCCACTGGGCGCACCTCTACGTGCGCACTGTACAAGGGCCGATACGGTTAAAAGGAGAAATAAAAACCCTAAAATGCGTTGGATCATAGCAGTTCTGAAAATGTTCAACAAAGAAACAACTAATTTGTAGAATTGTAAAATTAAGGTACTATGGCCATAGACGCAACATATAAATTGATTCCCTTTGCTGCGGACAAGGCCGTAGCACAGGCCTCCATGGTAGCCCCTGTAGTAATGACATCGTCCAATAAGAGCACATTTTTATTTTTTAATATTTCTTGTTCCGTTAAAACATAAAGGGCCTGTTTATGCTGCCACCTTAATATTCTGGATTTTTTGGTTTGGGTCTTTGTATTGGCGGTTTTAATCAGGACACCTTCTAGATATTGGGCACCAATGTGTTCCGCTATTGATTTGGCAAAAAGGGATACTTGGTTATAGCCTCTTTTTTTTAATTTTTTTCGGTGAAGGGGAACGGGCACCACGTAATCAATGTTGTTAAGAAAATTGTTTTCCTTTAAGATATGGCCATACCAATTCCCTAAAAATGCACCTATTTGTTCCTGGTTTTTGTATTTTAGGTAGTGAATTATACTTTTTACTATTCCCTTTTCAGTAAAAAATAGAAAAGAACTTGCCTTTATAATGTTAATTCTTCCAAAAAATATACGGTCAACAGGGTTTAGAGCGTTAAAAGTATACTCGGTGAGTGGTAATTGATTTCGACAAACGGTACATATATGTTCTTCTCCTCTATATAATAGGGTATTACATCCAAAACATAGCCTAGGTACAAGGACCGTGTTGATATCGTTTAGTATATTTGAAATCTTGGAATACACAAATCTTGATTACTATTAACCTACTTAATACGCATGCTTTTAGATGGATACTGAAGATAATAAATTTAATTATAAGATAATACTTGCCGCTCTGGCAGCTATTATACTAGGCATACTTATTGCCTTTTATTATAGTTACGCCCAATCCAAAAGTCGCATAAATTTTTTGGAGCAAGAGAAAGAATTGCTTGTTAAGGACCTTACATTGATGAAATCTGATGTAGATAGGCTTTCTGCACTTAATGAGGTAAATGAAATAGAATTACAGGATTCAAAATATAGGGTGCAACAGTTGTTGGATTCCGTGGGACGCTTGAATTTTACGGTCGAAAAATTAAAGGAATACAAAACCGAACTTAGAAAGCTCGAGGCCAAAAATGATAGCCTTAAACTTAAGAACAATTTCCTTAAGTATAACAATATGCTCCTTGGGGACAAATATGAGGAAACCAAGAAGATAATCGAGGAACTAAGGGGAAAGAGCAGTTCGTTGGCGGAGGCCGAAGCTTTGCTTAGAAGAAAGAACAGGGAACTTAGTCAGGAGCTCAAGACCAAAAGCTATCTAAAATTGGAAAATTCCGAGGGTAGTGGTTTTAGGTTTAGAAGCGGCAAACACATTAAAACCAATAAGGCGAATATCATATCCAAATTAAGGGGATGTGTTACCGTAATGGGAAATCCCAATTCCAAAAATGAGGAGCGTGTTATCTACCTGCAATTCCTAGGCCCAAATATGGGAGTTATAGAGGATAATGCCAGTACCATTTCTGTAAATGGCAATGTTTACAGCAAACGCGTAGAACTAGTCTTTATGGGACAGGAATTTAGTGTTTGTGATGCTATTTCGGTACCTGAAGGTTCTTTGGAGGAGGGAATCTATACCCTAAATGTTTTCGAGAATGAAAAATTATTGGCGACTTCAGAATTTCAATTGAAATAAATCTCTTCATTTTCCACTAATATTATATTTTTGCCAAATGGTGAAACAAGAAGACGATTTTAAAAAAGTAATTTCGCATGCAAAAGAGTATGGATATGTTTTCCAATCCAGCGAAATTTACGACGGACTAAGTGCGGTATACGACTATGCCCAAAATGGGGCCGAGTTAAAAAAGAATATCCGTGAATATTGGTGGAAGGCCATGGTTCAGATGAACGATAATATTGTTGGACTGGATTCCGCAATATTTATGCACCCAACCGTTTGGAAGGCATCCGGGCACGTAGATGCTTTTAACGATCCATTGATAGATAACAAAGATTCCAAAAAAAGATATCGTGCCGATGTTTTGGTAGAGGATTATACCGCTAAAATTGAAGCTAAAATAAACAAGGAAGTAGCCAAGGCAGAAAAACGTTTTGGAGAGGCTTTCGATAAAAAGCAATTTTTGGAAACCAATCCAAGAGTGGTGGGTTACCAAGAACAGATAACGACCATTTTGAAGCGATTGGGCAAATCCTTGGAGAACGAGGATTTGGTAGATGTAAAAAATTTAATTGAGGAACTTGAAATTGCCTGTCCTTTGTCCGGGTCAAGGAATTGGACAGACGTAAAGCAATTTAATCTAATGTTCGGCACCAAACTGGGAGCCTCTGCCGATAGCGCCATGGATCTCTATCTTAGGCCCGAAACTGCACAGGGTATTTTTGTAAACTTCCTGAACGTACAAAAAACCGGAAGAATGAAGATTCCTTTCGGGATAGCCCAAGTGGGCAAGGCCTTTAGGAACGAAATCGTTGCAAGGCAGTTTATCTTTCGCCAAAGGGAGTTTGAACAAATGGAAATGCAATTTTTTATTCGTCCCGGATCCCAAAAGGAATGGTACGAGACCTGGAAGGAAAAAAGGATGGCCTGGCATTTGTCATTGGGTATGGGCGCTGAGAACTACAGATTTCACGATCACGAAAAATTGGCGCATTACGCAGATGCCGCTGCCGATATAGAATTTAAATTTCCTTTTGGATTTAAGGAATTGGAAGGGATACATTCCAGAACCGATTTCGATCTGGGTAGCCACGAAAAATACTCGGGTAAAAAATTACAATATTTTGATCCTGAACTGAATGAAAGTTATGTTCCCTACGTGGTTGAAACTTCCATAGGTCTGGATCGTATGTTCTTGGCCGTTTTTTCGAATTCCCTGGTAGAAGAGGAATTGGAGAACAACACTACTAGGACCGTACTTAAATTACCGGCTGTTTTGGCACCTATGAAGGCGGCAGTACTGCCCTTGGTAAAAAAGGATGGTTTACCGGAATTGGCCCAAGAAATCATAGATGACCTTAAATGGGATTTTAATGTGGTTTATGATGAAAAGGATGCCGTAGGCCGTCGTTATAGAAGACAGGATGCCAACGGTACGCCATTTTGCATTACCGTGGATCACCAGTCATTGGAAGATAAAACGGTTACCATACGTCATAGGGATACCATGGAACAACAACGCGTTGCCATTGCAGAGGTAAAGGCAATTATCCATAAGGAGGTAGACATGAAGAGCTGGTTGAAGCGCATGGTGTAATTTCAAAAAAATAGGATTTTAAAGGTCTAAAAGGTAGGTGTATTTGCAAGGGCGAATACAATTACTTTTTAGACCTTTTCTTTTACAAGCTATACCCCAACCTCAGGCTCCCATAATAATTCCTGCCGTTTCCGGGGTAGTAGTACCTAGGCTCGGCCCCACCGAATCCTGTGGTATTTATGAGTACGGATTGTGCATAGTTTTGGTCGAAGATATTATTGATGCCAAAGGCCAAATCCAGGGATAGCTTTTTCCCCAATTGGTTCTTGTACCCTACCTTGGTATTGATTACATTAAAGGCATCACTGTAGAGCCCATTGGCGTCTGTCATGGGAATTTCACCTACATACTGATGGGTGGTATACCAATAAAACTTATTGTTCAGTTGGGCTTGTAATCCAGAGTTTAATCTGTGTTTGGGAACCCCTGTCAATGCATTTCCCGAATAATTGTTGTCGCCGTCCACAAAGGTCACAAAGCTGTGATCGTTAAAAGTATAACTAATGAAAGGGGCAACCCTAAGGTTGGAGGTAATGTCCAAATTATATTCCATATCCAACTCCAACCCTTGATGTTGGGTCTTGCCTGCATTTTTGCCTATATATTGATCCTCGCCAACCCTTTGGGCAACCAGTAGATTTTTGATGTCCATTTTGTATAAGGCAAGGTTTATGTGTAAACTCCTATCCAGTAGCAGTAACCTAGTGCCTATTTCATAGTTTACACCCGTTTCTTGGGCAATATCGGGATTGATAACCCCGTCCGGAGTAAGGGTTTCCTCCACCGTAGGATTGGAAAAACCTCTACTTATATTGGCATAGATTGAATTTGCCGCAGATAAATTATAGTTGAGGTTTAGGCTGGGCAGGACTATGGCGTCAAAATCCCTTTCTGCGCTCCTATTGTCGGCCCCTTGGTTAAATCTATCCCTAAAATCGTAATAAGTCTTGTTCACGCTTAACCCAAGTTGGGCGGAAAAGGCCTGCCCAAAAGGAATAAGTAGATTTCCAAAAGCATTGAACTGTCGCCTAAACTCCTTGTTTTCTGCAAATTGATCGCCCGCTAAACTACCCTGTCCATTATTATCTTCGTATAGATTTTCAAATTCGCTCCATTGGTATTCGTCCTTGTATAATTCTGCTCCAAAATTATAGTCAATTTTGGAGCTGTTGGTAGCCCATGTACCGGCGAACTTGGTCCGAAAACCATAGCCGTTGGTGTATTCCTCCAAAATTCCAAATGGTCTGGGTTCATAATGGTCCAGATAGGAATAAAAAATACTAGTGGTGTTGTTTATTTTGTTTGAAAAAGCGTGATTTAGGGCCAAGCCGGCCAGACTATATTTGTTGTCCTCGTATCCTTGGGCAGATTTCCATGTAAATGCAGCCTTGGTAGGGTTTTCCTTAAAATCGGTCGCACCCAAAGAACTGGGTATCTGGGCGTTGTAATCTACATGATTGAAGAGAAGTCCAATGTTGGTTTTGGGATTAATTTGGTAATTTACATCCAGGAGAACACCTTCGCGTTTAAACCTGTTGTTTTCCCTATAGCCATCGGTCTCCAAAAATCCGTAATGAAAGTTTAGTGCTAACTTATTTTCTTTAAGGCTAAATTGTAGATTGTTCTTAACCAAACTGTAGGAGCCTATTGTAAAGTTATTTCTGAAATAGGTAGACTCGTTGGTGGGCTGTTTGGAATTCAACAAAATTGCCCCACCTAAATTAGCGCCATAATTAGTCGCCTTTGGTCCCTTGATGACTTCTACCGAACTTAGATTTTCCAAATCGAAAGACTCAATGGTAGAGAAACCCGAACCGTTCGTTATTGGGATATCGTTGTAGTAAAGGCGCAGTTTGTCCGTCCCGAACAATGTTCTTGCACCTACCCCCCTGATGGTGATCCTATTGGTGTTTAGTGCCCCGGACAATATATATACCCCGGATACTTGGTTGATTGCCGAAACCATATCTACGGGACTATAGTTCTGAAACACCTTGGTGCCAATAATTTTAGTGGATATAATACCGTTATCCGCGGCCGATTGTAGGGAATCCAAAAGGATTACCTCGTCCAATTCAGTGATGCTGTCTCTTTGGATGGGTTCCTGGGCATTGGATACCAATAGGGAAATAAAGGCAATTAGAAAATGAAAGGAGGATTTCATGTATTTAATTTAAGGCTCAAACTTAAGGATTAATATCTAATATTTTTATACTGAAATTCAAAAGGTCCGTTGCTTGGAACTTTTAAAACGGGTATAATTATCAACTATTTTGCTCTTACTTTTTGGTTACAAAAAACATTGGCTATTTTTGGCCATATTTTGGTAAAAGCCGATATTGAAGTGAATTGGAACACATATGCCTACCCCTTGGATTTAAGGCGGGTAGTTGTGATAAAATAAATATAGATGAAAATTGTTTCTTATAACGTAAATGGAATCAGGGCTGCGGTGAACAAAGGATTTTTGGATTGGCTAAAAACGGTAAATCCGGATGTGGTGTGCTTGCAGGAAATCAAGGCCAATCGGGATCAGTTGGATCTTACGGTCTTTGAGGCCTTGGGTTACCACTATCATTATTGGTACAGTGCCCAAAAGAAGGGATATAGCGGAGTGGCCATTCTTGCCAAAATACAACCGGACCATGTGGAGTATGGAACGGGAATAGACTATATGGATTTTGAGGGAAGAAACCTAAGGGCCGATTTTAATGGAGTTTCTGTCATGAGCCTTTATTTACCTTCAGGCACCAATATAGCCAGATTGGATCATAAATTACAATATATGGCCGATTTTCAGGACTATATCGACGATTTAAAAAAAGAAAAACCGAATCTTATTATTTGCGGGGATTATAACATATGTCACGAGGCAATAGATATTCATGACCCGGTTAGAAACAAAAATGTTTCCGGATTTTTACCTGTGGAAAGGGAGTGGATCGGCAATTTTATGGATAGTGGGTTTATAGATAGCTTTAGGCATTTTAATAAGGAGCCAGATAATTATACCTGGTGGAGCTATAGGGCAAACTCCAGAGCCAATAACAAGGGATGGAGATTGGATTATGGATTGGTCAGCAGGCCATTGGAGAGCCGTCTAAAACGTTCCGTTATTTTGTCGCAGGCCGTTCATAGCGATCATTGTCCCATACTGGTTGAATTGGACTAGTGCCG
The DNA here is from genome assembly GCF_030291335.1 of Arenibacter flavimaris. Taxonomy (NCBI): domain Bacteria; kingdom Pseudomonadati; phylum Bacteroidota; class Flavobacteriia; order Flavobacteriales; family Flavobacteriaceae; genus Arenibacter; species Arenibacter flavimaris. The sequence goes on along the minus strand of NZ_JASWIM010000018.1, from coordinate 37,555 downwards.
ATGGTCTTTCCCTACATTGAATTTATAATAATAAAGTGATAATAGAATATGAAGTATACCAATCTCCCCCGAACCGATATTGAAGTAAGCAAAATATGTCTGGGAACCATGACCTGGGGCCGGCAAAATACAGAAGAAGAGGGTCACGAGCAGATGGATTATGCCCTGGAACAGGGAGTTAATTTTTTTGATACGGCGGAGTTGTACCCCATTCCCGCAACCAAGGAGCGATATGCGGATACCGAAAGAATTATAGGTAGTTGGTTTAAGAAGAAAAGAAACCGTGATAAGGTTATTTTGGCTTCCAAAATTGCTGGTAAGGCGGAAATGTCCAAGTTTATTAGAACTACAGGGTTTAACCGCGAAACCATAAAATCGGCCGTGGAAGGAAGTCTTATGCGTTTGCAGACAGATTACCTAGATCTATATCAATTGCACTGGCCGGACCGGACAACAAATTATTTCGGAAAAAGAGGTTATAAGTATAGTATCAATGACCATTGGGAAGACAATATCCATCAGATTTTGGAAGCGTTGAGAGACTTGGTTCGGGAAGGTAAAATTAGACATGTGGGCATTTCCAATGAGACTCCTTGGGGAGCCATGAGGTATTTGGAGGAAAGCAAGGTACATGCCAGTTTGCCCAGAATGATCACCATTCAGAATCCATATAGCCTTTTAAACCGTCTTTTTGAGGTTGGATTGGCAGAAATCTCACATCGTGAAGATTTGGGCCTTTTGGCTTATTCGCCTTTGGGTTTTGGCACCTTGAGCGGAAAGTACCTTGGAGGAAGAAAGCCTGAGAATTCTAGGATTGCCCTTTTTCCAAATTACAATAGGTATAGTAGTGATATGGCCGTTAAGGCAACCCAAAAATATTATGAATTGGCCCAGGCCAACGATTTGTCTTTGGCGCAAATGGCACTTGCCTTTGTAAATTCAAGACCCTTTTTAACCTCCAATATAATTGGTGCTACCAGTATGAACCAGTTGAAGGAAAATATTGGCAGTATAGAGGTGGAATTGAGCGAGGAACTGCTTAAAGATATTGAAGCGATCCATAATGAAATTCCAAATCCAGCTCCTTAACCCTATGATGGCATTGTATTTTTTAAAAGTAGGTTTTTGGCAACTGGGATTAATTGTTGTGGTTGTGGTACTGATGTTGGTTCTGGCAAGGATATTTAATTCAAAAAATTAATACTTGAACACTTGCTTAGGCAGGCGCTAAGAGAACAGACTATTGGCCACATCCTCGATTTTGGTAGCCAATTGTATTCTGATTTGTGTGTTTTTTAAGGTTATCTTGTTGTTTTTGGAAACATAGATAGTACTGAAACCCAATTTTTCTGCTTCCAAGATACGCTGATCTATACGTTGTACAGGCCTTATTTCACCGGCAAGACCTACCTCGGCAGCAAAACACACCCCTTTTTCTATGGGGATGTCCTCGTTACTGGAGAGGATGGCCGCAATAACGGCAAGATCAATGGCCGGATCGTCTACAGATATTCCCCCGGTAATATTGAGAAAGACATCTTTGGCCGCCAACTTGAATCCGGCCCTTTTTTCCAGGACGGCCAGAAGCATATTTAAACGCTTGGCATTGTAACCGGTAGTGGAGCGCTGTGGCGTTCCGTAAACCGCTGTGCTTACCAAGGCTTGTATTTCAATCATCAATGGGCGCATACCTTCCACGGTAGATGCTATGGATGTACCGCTTAAGCCTTCATCGTTCTTGGAAATCAGAATCTCGGACGGATTGTTGACCTCCCTCAAACCGCTGCCCTGCATTTCATATATTCCCAATTCGGAAGTAGATCCAAAACGGTTTTTAAGTGACCTTAGGATGCGGTATACATAATTTCTATCGCCCTCAAATTGCAGTACGGTATCTACCATATGCTCCAATATTTTGGGACCGGCAATGGTACCGTCTTTGGTGATATGACCAATGAGGATAACCGGTGTGTTGGTTTCCTTGGCGAATTTTATAAGTTCCGCGGTGCATTCGCGTATCTGGGAAATACTACCGGCCGTAGACTCAATGTAATCTGTATGTAGGGTTTGTATGGAATCTATGACCACAATATCCGGCTCAGTGGCTTCGATCTGTTGAAAGATATTCTGTGTTTTGGTTTCGGTTAGGATAAAACAAGTTTCGCTATTGGGGTGAATGCGATCGGCGCGCATTTTAATTTGCTTTTGACTCTCCTCACCTGAAACATATAAAGTTTTATAGGGAAGTTTAAGGGCTATTTGTAGTAACAATGTACTTTTCCCCACTCCCGGTTCCCCGCCCAAAAGGGTTAGGGAGCCAGGAACCAACCCTCCACCAAGAACCCTGTTGAATTCCAAATCGTAGGTGTTGAGCCTTACCTCCTTATCGATGCTAATTTCATTGACCCTTAATGGCCTTGCAATTTTTTTGGAGGGTTGGGAAGAACTTTTCCAGGATACTTTTTCCTCTTTCTGAATCACCTCTTCCACAACGGAGTTCCATTGCTTGCAAGCTCCACATTGTCCTACCCACTTGGCATATTGTGTTCCACAGTTCTGACAAAAAAAAGCGGTTTTTGTTTTGGCCATTATTCTAATTACGGTTTGCGCTAAGGTAGTAAGAAGTTTGAAAAGGACATACGGTTTTAAACACTTGGCTTAAATTGATACCAAGTGCAAATAGGGTTTAACGGTAAGGATATTTGTCACAACCTAGCAGCCCCAACAGGTAGTTATAGGGGTGTTCATCAAAGATTAAGAGGTAAAATTCGGATTCCAAGACTTTATTAAGTGGCCTTGGACATTTTTTGGAAAAGTTTTTTAATATCCAAAATCCGCTTTGAGGGCATCAATTTTTTCCAAGGCCATTTCTTTGGTAAGAAAATCTATTTCTTCCATGCCAAAAGCCTTTTCAAATGTCCTAAGGGCCTTTTTGGGTTCGCCCAATTGCTCGTAATATTCAGCTTCAAAATAAAAGCCCAACATAGTATTGGGATACTCCTTTTTACAAAGGTCCGACAAGGGTTTTAGTGATTCAAAATCTTCCTTTTTTCTGGAGGCGGCGTAAATGGCCATGATGTCGTTTAGACTAGTCGTTTTTCTAAAGCCAAATAGATTTTCTATAGAAGTTTGTTTGTCCGCCAAATAATCAAAAACAGGTCCAACTTGGGTTAAGATCTTTTCTTTGTATTCTTTTGGACTTATAGGCTTGAACATTCCGAAGATATTGTCGAAAGCTTTCCCAATGCCGTAAGTGGCTACGGAAATATGGTCGGCGTTTTCGTATTTATCGAAGAAATAGTGCAAATTATCACTATCCATCCCTTTTAAGTTTTGATCCAATGTCAAGATCCTATTGCTATTTTCACTTTTTTCACCCTCCAAGATCAATTGGTAAAATATTTTCTTTTTCATCACCGATAATCTGGCAGGCACCCTAGTTTCCATTTCTGTGGCCAAATAGGGGGAAATACTTATATAGGCGTTAAATAGGGAATCGTCCTTAAAGAGGTAAAAATTTCCAAAATTGGCAGTAATATCATAACCTACGAACATCTTAAAGGGGGCCGTGCTGAATTTGGTTTCCAAATAGGGAATAAGTTCCATTCCCAAAAACTCGAAGAACAATTTGCCTTTTTCGGTGGGCAGGCCACTATCGGGCTCAAAGCCACAGTCCTGTTCCCTTAGGTTGTTTTTTGATTGATGAACACCAACTATAATAGCTTCGGGCATGCCGTGGAAGTTGCTGTAAAATTTTGCATTGGCCACCACTTGGTCAAATAGATATTCCCCATCCAGAACTACAATCACCGGATATTTTTTTTCTGCAGTGTAGCTTTCAGGGAAGTAGTATTGTACATCCCTCCGTTCCTGTAACTTGAAGGATTCGAAAATTTCTTGGGTTACCTGTGCATTGCTACCAAAGTAGACAAATAAGGCCAATAGGGTGAAAAAACGTTGCATAGAACAGAATTTGGGCAATAGAAGACTATTTGTTTCTGTTCCATAACGGTAAAATCAGAAAAGATATTGCGCCAAAAACCACTATCATTAAAGTTTGTGAAATCCACATAATCCATCCAAAAGCATCTCCCGAAACCTTGCTAATGCCAAATATTGCCAAGGCGCTGCTAACGGCAATGGGATAAATACCAATACCGCCATTGGTGGCCGACATGGCAAAGGCTCCTGCCACAAAAGCTACTAGAAGCTGACTTACGCTTAGGTCCACGGTTTCCGACACTGTAAATTTTATTGCCCAGAACATAGCTATATAGGCTAGCCATATAAATAAGGTGTGTAAGACAAAGCCCCATTTATTTTTCATTCTGAAAATACTGAGGATGCCCTCCAAAAGGCCTCTCAAAAATGTTTTTAGTTTAAGGGCAAATTTTGATTGTGATCTTTTTAATAAATACGTTAACAAGGTCAGCACCAAAATCCCGAAACCAAGAAGTGCCAATAACAATACAAGATTAAAACCTTTTTGTTGTAGGAAGTCCCAAATAATTTCGGTTTGAAGGAAGAGTGCTAAGGCAACAATCAGGAACAGCATAATCAAATCGATGACCCTTTCCGTAACAATGGTTCCAAATCCCTTCTGGAATGGAACATGTTCGTAGGTAGCCAAAGCCGTAGCCCTCAATATTTCCCCAGACCTTGGTATTCCCAGGTTTGTGAAATAGGCCGTTAATATGATCAATATATTGTTGAATAGTTTTGGCTTATAGCCCAGTGGTTGCAGCAAGTAATTCCATCTAATAGCTCTGGAAAGATGTGTAAGTATGCCCAATAAAATAGATACCCCGACCCAAAAAAAATCTGCATTTTTTATGTAATGTATTATTTCCGACCTATCCTCTTCAGAAGTGGAATAATAAGAATACCAAACTAAAAAAACTCCCAACAGTATGGGGAGAATTGTTTTTAGGGTATTCTTAATGGAAGACTTCAAAACTAGGTCAAGAGATTGGTTTCCTCATTGGGGAAAACCAAGGATGGGTTAAATTTTTTGGCCAATTCAATATCCATGGTGGCGTAGGTTATCAAAATCAAAACATCGCCTACTGCTACCTTTCTGGCGGCAGCACCATTCAATGTTATCTCACCACTGCCTCTGGTTCCAGGAATGGCATAGGTTTCTAGCCTTTCACCATTGTCGTTATTTACAATTTGCACCTTTTCACCTCTAATAATATTGGCCGCATCCATCAAATCTTCATCAATGGTAATACTGCCTATATAGTTGAGGTCAGCACCCGTCACTTTTACGCGGTGTATTTTAGATTTTACTACTTCTATTTGCATGGGACAAAGTTAATCATTTATGCCAATTGGATTTCCAATTTCAGTATGGTCTACATTTTGGAATTGGTTTTCAACTTTAAAGGGCAATGTTATCTATAAGCCTAACATCTCCCGCATAAACGGCAATAAAGGCTCTGTATTTTGTTTTTTTATTTTTTCTTTTAACCGGTTTCAACTGGTCTTCATCTGCAATTTTAACATATTCCAGTTTTAATTTTGGATGGGCATTAAACTGTTTTTTTACCCAATCTACTGTAAAATTAGCACTTTTCGTGCCAAATTTTTGTTTGGCAGCTTTTAGGGTTTTGTATATAAAAGAAGCTTCTTGTCTTAATTGAGGGTCCAATCGTTCGTTTCTGGAACTCATGGCCAGCCCGTTGGCTTCCCGGACTATGGGGCAACCAATGATTTCTATAGGTAGATTGGTGATTTTTACCAGTTTTTTGATAATCTGGAGTTGTTGAAAATCCTTTTCCCCAAAGTAGGCCCTTGTTGGTGAGATTAAGCGCAAAAGCTTTTCTACAATAGTTCCTACACCGTCAAAATGTCCTTCCCTGAATTCCCCTTCCATAACATTTTCCAATCCTTCAAAATTGTACGATTTGGAGCTAATGTCTCCAGAATACATTTCCCTGGCGGAAGGGGCAAAAACCACCATCCTATCGGTAACTCCTTTTAATATGGCTAAATCGGCTTCCAAAGTGTTTGGATACTTCTCTAAATCTTCCTTGTTGTTAAATTGGGTGGGGTTGACAAAAATGCTCACAACGGTGATGTCATTTTCCCCGACCGATCTTTGGACCAAGGACATATGTCCCAAATGCAATGCCCCCATGGTTGGGACCAAACCAATCGATTTGGTTTTTTGTATGGAGTTTAGATAAGACTTAAGTTCCTTTTGTGAGTTAATTAGCTGCATTCGTTTTACTTAAAAGAGAGCAAACTTACTATAATTACTGCTAATCTGCATAATTTTTGTAATTTTGCACTTTCTCTTACTCTATTAATAAAATATTGCTTTTATGAATGGCAAAAAGATATTGTTTGTATCTTCAGAATTAGTACCCTATCTTCCAGAGAACGAAGTTTCCTTAATGTCTTACGAAACCCCAAGAATGGTCAATAGTAATGGTGGCCAGATAAGGATTTTTATGCCAAGGTTTGGGAATATCAATGAACGTAGGCATCAATTGCATGAGGTTATTAGGTTATCCGGGATGAATTTGGTGATTAATGATATGGATATGCCATTGATCATAAAAGTGGCCTCGATTCCCAGAGAGCGTATTCAGGTTTATTTCATTGATAATGATGAGTACTTTAAAAGAAAGGCCACCTTTACCGATGAGGACGGAAAGTTATTTCCGGATAATGACGAAAGGGCTATTTTCTTTGCCAAGGGTGTGGTAGAGACCGTTAAGAAATTGAATTGGTCTCCAGACATTATTCACGTCCATGGTTGGATGGCATCATTGTTGCCGCTCTATCTTAAAAAATTCTATGCGGACGAGCCTTTATTTGCCGAAAGCAAGATTATCATGTCTGTTTATGGGCAAGGATTTGATGGTACCTTGGATAAAGACCTAATTAAAAAGATTGCCTTCGACGGTGTTCCGGAAGAAAGTATAAAATCGCTTGAAGAGCCCAATTATAATAATTTGTTAAAAGTTGCTGTGGATTATGCCGATGCTGTTATTTTAGCTGCGGAAGATATTCCATCAGAATTGGAAGACTACATATCCAAGCTCGAAAAACCTGTTTTGCCGTTTGTGCCATTACAGGAGTTTGAGGAAGCTTACATGAATTTTTATAACACCAAAGTATTAAAATAATCTAAATGAATTTACTGAACAGATTAAAATTACCTACCGTGGTAGGTATATTGCTTGTTGTAGTCTTGTGGTCCTGTGAGGAGGATTTGACTACCGTTGGTAGTGGTGTGGTAGGTGGTGAACCATTTACAGCTGGCAAGGCGGTTTACGATGTTTTTGCCTACAATAAAAAGATAGAGGCGGTAAGGACCAATAAGTTACCGGTTTATCAAATAGGAAATTATACAGACCCAATTTATGGGAAAACCGAAGCCAGTATAACTACCCAGGTACAATTGTCCGCGGCAAACCCCACTTTTGGGAGTTATTCCGCACAAGTTGAAGAAACGGCCGATACGGATTCCAGTACGCTGACCATTAAAGAGAATGAGACGGTAAAGGAAGTTTTTCTGTTTATTCCTTTTTTAACCAATCCCAAGGGCGATAGGGATTTGGACGGTGTAGCGGATGAGTATGATGCCGACCCCGAGGATGCCAACAGCGATAGTGACGGGGATACCTTAACCGATATCCAGGAAAAGGCTCTGGGTACCGATCCCCTGAATAGGGATACGGATGGAGATGGTACCAATGATAACTTGGACGATGATACGGCGGTAAATAGGTTTCCGATAAAATATGATCTGGATAGTATTTTTGATGCCAATGGAGCTATTCCGGAATCCTTTAATCTTAAGGTGGAACGATCTACGTATTTCCTGAGGGATTTGGATCCCAATACCAATTTTCAGGAGGCCCAGCAATATTATTCGTCCCAACAATTTTCTCCCGGCTTTGTGTCCGACCTTCTGTATGAAGGACCGGTCGAAATAAGCAATGTGGAAGAGTTGATTTTTAAGGAAGACGATCCGGAAACGGAAGATGTGGACGAATCCGAGGAAGCCCCTGTTAGAATTGCCCCTGGAATTAGGGTGCAACTGAATTCTTCATTTTTTCAGCAAAATATTTTGGATAAGGAAGGTTCTTCCGAGTTATTGAGCCAGGCTAATTTTGCTGAGTTTTTTAGAGGTGTCCATATGTCCATTCCGGACGATGTTTTGGTGATGTTGGACTTAACACAAGGGAATATTACTATAAAATACGAATATGATAGCGTAACCAGCTCAACAGATGCTACCGTAATCCAAAATGAGCGGGAATTTGTCCTAAACTTTATCAGGCGCGATACCAGCACTGGAGCAGTAATTGGAAATGCAGTGAATACCTTTATCAATGAGGCATACCCTACCGAAATATCCAATGGGTTGGACAATAGTGAAAATGCTTCAAAGATTTATTTGAAAGGTGGGGCCGGAAGTTATGCCCAGATCAAGCTTTTTGATGAAGTAAATGGTAGTGAAATCATTAACCAGATCAAGAATCGGAATTGGATAATAAATGAGGCCAATTTGGTGTTTTATGTTGACAGAAATTCTTTGGATGCAGCTGGGGGCACTATTGAACCTTCAAAATTATATTTGTACAAGGACAATACAAATGGACCGGTCTACAATCAATTCCTGGAATCTGAGGAGGATTTCAACGACGGTAATATTACCAACTATGACGGAAGTCTAAAAAAGGAAGGCGGCAAAGGCCAGAGTTATAAAATTAAGATTACCAATTATATTAACGATCTTATAGTAAGGGACTCTACCAATGCCACCCTGAATTTGGCATTGACTTCGGATATTAGGATTACAGCCACCGGAAAGGCCATGTTGGCGAATAGTACGGAGGGGGAAGTACCGGTAATGTCCTCTGTAAACCCTTTTGGGACCGTCCTTTACGGCAGTGATAATTTACCTAGTGGACAGGAAGGAAAAAAATTAAAACTCGAAATTTTCTACACCAAAGCAAATTAAAGGCAAAAAAAATACCACTTATAGTATTTTTACGTTAATTAACTAAAAGATAAAAGGTTTTAAATAACAAGCAGTTAAATTTGTTATGTAAAACCTTTTGTTAATTACTAACCATTAAATTTTGAATTATGTGTGGAATCGTAGGATATATAGGCCATAGGGATGCTTATCCCATTATTGTAAAAGGACTTCAACGTTTGGAGTACAGAGGTTATGATAGTGCCGGTATCGCATTATATGATGGAAGCGAAATAAATTTATCCAAGACGAAGGGGAAGGTAGAGGATCTAAAAAATAAGGCTAAAAGCACCATTTCCCTAGAAGGTAAACTGGGAATAGGCCATACAAGATGGGCTACGCATGGTGTCCCCAATGATGTTAATTCGCACCCGCATTATTCCAATTCTGGAGATTTGGTAATAATTCATAATGGTATAATTGAAAATTATGATTCCATAAAGAAGGAGTTGACAAAAAGGGGCTACACCTTTTCTTCAGAAACCGATACGGAAGTATTGGTAAACCTTATAGAAGAGGTTAAGCGCAAGGAAGGGGTAAAACTGGGTAAGGCTGTGCAAATTGCATTGAATGAGGTTGTTGGGGCGTATGCCATTGCAGTTTTTGACAAGCAAAAACCAGATGAAATAGTGGTGGCAAAATTGGGCAGTCCGTTAGCTATAGGTGTCGGGGAGAACGAATTTTTTATAGCATCCGATGCATCACCTTTTATAGAATTTACCAACAATGCCATTTATTTGGAAGATGAGGAAATGGCTGTCATTAGATTGGGCAAGGAAATTAAATTGAGGAAAATTAAGAACGATGCCATAGCCTACCCTTCAATTCAAGAATTGGCACTTAATCTTGAGGAAATTGAAAAGGGCGGTTTTGACCACTTTATGTTAAAGGAGATCTACGAACAGCCGAGGGCTATTTTGGATACCTATCGTGGACGCCTTTTGGCCAAGGAAGGGATAATTAAAATGGCAGGTATAGATGATAACCTGGAAAAATTCCTGAACGCCAATCGGATTATCATTGTTGCTTGTGGAACTTCTTGGCATGCCGGTTTGGTGGCCGAGTATATTTTTGAAGATTTGGCCAGAATACCTGTAGAGGTGGAATACGCCTCTGAATTCAGATATAGAAACCCGGTAATCACGGATAAGGATGTGCTGATTGCCATTTCACAATCGGGGGAAACGGCAGATACACTGGCCGCTATTAAATTGGCCAAGGAAAAAGGAGCCTTTGTGTTTGGAGTGTGTAATGTGGTTGGTTCTTCCATAGCTAGGGAAACCGATGCAGGTGCCTATACCCATGCCGGTCCGGAAATTGGAGTGGCTTCGACCAAGGCATTTACCACACAAATTACTGTACTGACCTTATTGGCGTTAAAATTGGCCAAGGAAAAAGGGATTTTCAATACTAGGCGTTTCCATGAGTATTTAACCGAATTGGAAAATATTCCCGGTAAAGTGGAGAAGGCACTGCTTTCAAATCCATTGGTCGAAATAATATCCAATGTCTATAAGGATTCTACCAATTGCCTTTATTTGGGAAGGGGATACAACTTTCCGGTAGCTTTGGAAGGTGCATTGAAATTGAAGGAGATTAGTTACATACATGCCGAGGGCTATCCCGCGGCAGAAATGAAGCACGGCCCAATTGCCCTTATAGATGAACATATGCCCGTAGTGGTAATTGCAACGAATAAGGGGCATTACGAAAAAGTAGTGAGCAATATTCAGGAAATAAAATCCCGTAAGGGTAAAATCATAGCGGTGGTTACGGAAGGGGATGTGCAGGTGAAGGAATTGGCAGACCATGTTATAGAAATTCCTGAGACCTTGGAGAGTTTAACTCCTTTGTTGACTACTATTCCGCTTCAATTGTTGTCATATCACATTGCGGTTATGAGAGGTTGCAATGTTGACCAGCCCCGTAACTTGGCCAAGTCGGTTACAGTGGAATAATTCTACCAAATAGATACTATATTGACATCCATAAATGATGGTCCAAAAGGGTCATTATATATGGATGTCATTTTTTTACAACCTATTTTTTGTCAAATATTCACTAATAAATGTTAAATTTTGAACAAAAAATACTATGCATGCATAATTTATTTGATTTTTTGTATTGTTAATTTGAAAATTAATGTATATTGCTAATTAGATGATTTCTTACCAATATCTAATACTAATTTAACTCAAATATCTTATGAGATCAATTCTTCTATTATCCTTTTTCATGTTTGGAATGTTGGCGTATTCACAAACGACAATTAAAGGGAATGTGGTGGACCAAAATAATGATCCAGTTCCTGGTGCCAATATTGTAATTGTAGGCAAAGCCATTGGTACGGTAACAGATTTTGATGGAAATTTCTTATTGAACACAAGTGAGAATCCTCCATTTACCTTAAATATTACCAGTATTGGATTTGTGGCTTCCACAGCCAACATCACTCAAAGCAATCAAACTATTTCGGTCACCTTAAATGAAGCGCAAACAAGTTTGGACGAGGTGGTTATTTCTGCTTCTAGAACGCCTGAGCGTATTTTTGAATCTCCCGTTACCGTGGAAAGATTTGGACTAAGGGATATTCAGAGTACAGCCTCGGCCGATTTCTATGATGGCTTGGAGAATTTGAAGGGAGTGGACATCAATACCAATAGTTTAACATTTAAGGCTATTAATACAAGGGGTTTTGCCACTTTTGCCAACACTCGTTTTATGCAGTTGGTAGATGGTATGGACAACTCAACCCCAGCCCTTAACTTCCCAATGGGTAATCTTATTGGGATGATAGAAACGGATGTGCTCAGTGTTGAATTGCTTCCAGGAGCTTCCTCTGCCCTATATGGGGCAAATGCCTTTAACGGAATACTGTTTATGCGAAGTAAAAGTCCTTTTGATTACACAGGGATAAGTGCCTATGCCAAAAAGGGGATTACCTCGCAGGAAGCGGCGGGTGATAATGCTTATACCGATTTTGGTATTAGAGCTGCCCATAAGTTTAGTGATAAGTTTGCGGGAAAAGTCAATTTCTCCTATTTAAGAGGAACGGATTGGGCTGCAAATAATGAAATGGGAAAAGCCGGTGGCGGAGCCACTAGGGCTTCAACCGACTATGATGGTATAAATGTCTATGGGGATGAGGTATCCGAAAATATGCAGGTGGTGGCCGCCAAATTAGTTGAAGCGGGTCTTTTAAATCCGGCTGCAGTGCCGTTGATTCCTTCGCAAGTAATAAGTAGGACTGGATATAATGAAGGCGATCTTACCGATTATAAGGCGGAAAGTGTAAAAGCGGATTGGGGTCTTTATTATCGTCCTTTTGAGGATGATTTTGAAATAGCCTATGTGGGAAAGGTAGGAAAGGGAAATACCATTTATCAAGGTACCAATAGGTATAATATTGATGGCTTTTTTATGCAGCAGCATAAATTGGAAATTAAAAATGACAACTTCTTTGTGAGGGGATATTTTAATGAAGATAAGGCCGGGGATTCCTATGACATGGTTTTTACCGGGGTAAATATCAATGAAATTTGGAAGGATAGAAGTACTTGGTTTGGTCAGTATGTGGGTACCTATGTAGGAGCCGTTTCCCAAAATGTTCCTGCCGAACAGGCGCATATACTAGCCAGGCAAGCTGCCGATACAGGACGTTTCCTTCCGGGGACACCAGAATTTGAGAGTGCTTTTAATAGGGTAATCAATGACCCGGACCTAACTACAGGGTCTAAGTTTCAGGATAATTCCAAATTTTATCATGCCGATGCCAATTACAATTTTAGCCATTTAATAGATTTTGCCGAAATCCAGTTAGGTGGGGCCTATAGGCAATACAAATTAAATTCTTCCGGAACTATTTATACGGATGCCGACGGACCTATTACCTATTCTGAGTATGGACTTTATACGCAAGTGCAAAAGAAGTTTATGGAGGATGACCGTCTTAAGTTAACAGCTTCCTTACGTTATGACAAATCCGAACTGTTCGATGGGTTTTTCTCTCCAAGAGTGTCTTTGGGGTATACGGCCGGTGAAAGTGGTAATCACAATTTAAGGGCTTCCTATCAGACCGGGTTCAGGAACCCCACCACCCAGGATTTATATATTGGATTGAATGCAGGTAGAGGTATATTGGTAGGTAGTGCCCCGGACAATCCTGCCAGGGACGTTAGGACTTTTGATCTAAGTCCGACAGGAACGGCCATAATAGGAAGTCCAACCCTCGACTTTAGTGGGGAAGGGATTTATAACAACTCTTTTACGGCAAGTTCAGCTGTGGCATTTGCGGCAAGTAGAAATCCGGCTGACTTGGTCATAGCAAATCCGGATTTTGTAAAACCGGAACAGGTTACCTCCTATGAGGTGGGATATCGCGGAAAATTAAATAAAGTTACCTTGGATGTTAGCGCCTATTACAGCGCCTATAAGGACTTCCTTTCAGGTCAAAACGTGGTAGTGCCCTTTTATGGAGACGTGCAACTTACCCAAACGGTGCCTACTCCAGGTGGGCCATTACCTGCAGCCATAGTAGCATTGGGAAGTGGCGATTTTCAAGGATATCAATCCTACACTAATACGGACGCCAAAGTAAATTCTTATGGTGCCGCTCTTGGAGTTGATGTGAAAATTTGGGGCAATTATGACCTTGGAATGAACTATACCTATGCTAAATTGGATTTTGACCAAGAGGATGATCCTGATTTCATGACCAGTTTTAATACTCCCGAACATAAGGTGAAGGCTTCTTTCGGAAATACGGCCATAGTTAAAAATTTTGGATTCAATGTGGCTTGGAGATGGAGCGACACCTATTTATGGGAAGCTACCTTTGGTAACGGACAAATTCCGGCCTACCATGTAGTGGATGCGCAAATAAGTTATAATGCACCAAGTATAAAATCGGCATTTAAACTGGGTGCTTCCAATGTATTGGGAGATGAATATTACACTGCCTTTGGAACAGGATATATTGGATCCCAATATTACGTTTCCTGGACCATTAATCCATAACATATAGTAATATAAAGGATATAATTTAAAGAAAAATGGCGTCAAATTATTTGACGCCATTTTTCTTGGTAAAAAAAGGATAAAAGTAGTTTCCATTTTAAGAAGGAAAACATATCTTTGCAGCCTTAAAAACAAAGCGGTAAGTCGCGCTGTTTTTATTTTAAAGATAACAGTAAAACGTAAATACTCAAGTAATGTCTAAAGTTACAGGTAAAGTTTCTCAAATCATCGGCCCGGTAGTTGATGTTGAATTTCAGTCCGGAACGGACCTTCCCAGAATTTATGATTCTTTGGAAATTGTCAACAAGGATGGTTCCAAGTTGATTTTGGAAGTACAGTCACATGTTGGTGAAAATACGGTCAGGACTATTTCTATGGATTCAACAGATGGTCTAAGTAGGGGAGTCGGTGTAGAGGCAACAGGAAGCGCAATCCAGATGCCGATAGGCGATGCTGTTTACGGGCGTCTATTTAATGTAATTGGCGACGCTATAGATGGTCTTGGAGATTTGCCAAAAGCCGGTAAAGACGGTCTTCCAATCCACAGGGATGCGCCCAAATTTGAGGATTTATCTACTTCTACGGAAGTTTTGTTTACTGGAATTAAAGTAATTGATTTGATCGAGCCTTATGCAAAGGGTGGTAAGATTGGTTTATTCGGTGGTGCGGGTGTTGGTAAAACAGTACTTATCCAGGAATTGATCAACAACATTGCAAAAGGTCATGGTGGACTTTCTGTTTTCGCCGGGGTAGGTGAGCGTACTCGTGAGGGGAACGATTTACTTCGTGAAATGTTGGAGTCCGGAATTATAAAATATGGTGATGATTTCTTGCATTCTATGGAAGAAGGCGGATGGGATCTATCCAAAGTTGATAAAAAAGTAATGAAGGATTCCAAAGCGACATTCGTTTTTGGACAAATGAACGAACCTCCTGGTGCCCGTGCCCGTGTAGCCTTGTCCGGATTGACCATTGCAGAATATTTCCGTGATGGTGCAGGTGAAGGTCAGGGAAAAGACGTTCTTTTCTTCGTAGATAATATATTCCGTTTTACGCAAGCCGGTTCGGAAGTATCGGCCCTATTGGGACGTATGCCGTCAGCGGTAGGTTACCAACCAACTTTGGCAACGGAGATGGGTGCTATGCAAGAGCGTATTACATCAACCAAAAGAGGCTCCATTACATCGGTACAGGCGGTTTACGTACCTGCGGATGATTTAACGGATCCAGCTCCGGCAACAACATTTGCCCACTTGGATGCTACTACGGTATTATCCCGTAAAATTGCGGAATTGGGAATTTACCCTGCGGTGGATCCATTGGATTCAACTTCAAGGATTTTGACTGCCGAGATATTGGGGAAAGATCATTATGCCTGTGCCCAAAGGGTAAAGGAGTTATTGCAACGATATAAGGAACTTCAGGATATTATTGCCATCCTAGGTATGGAGGAATTATCCGAAGAGGATAAATTGGCCGTAGGTAGGGCAAGACGTGTACAGCGTTTCCTATCCCAGCCGTTCCACGTAGCTGAGCAATTTACCGGTATCCCAGGAGTTTTGGTAGATATTAAGGAGACTATTAAAGGGTTTAATATGATTATGGATGGGGAATTGGATCATCTTCCAGAATCTGCATTTAACCTTAAAGGTACCATTGAAGAGGCTATTGAAGCTGGAGAGAAAATGCTTGCTGAAGCGTAAATGAGTAGGTAGTAATCAGTGATCGATTGACAGGATCCGATTGAATACTGAGTGCTGAATACTGAATACTAAAATAATATGTATCTAGAAATTGTATCGCCAGAGGCTACTTTGTTTGCCGGAGAAGTTACTGCAGTAACCGTTCCTGGAATTGATGGTGAATTTCAAATGTTGAACAACCACGCCCCTATCGTTTCCCTATTGCAGGAAGGAAAGGTAAGGATAAAAGGAAATGTTGTGCTGGAAGAGGCTTATGAGAACAAGTTCTCCAAAGCTCCCAATGGGGATACTATCCTGGCCATAAACAGTGGTACTGTTGAAATGAAGAACAATAAAGTTATTGTATTGGCAGATTAAGAAAATTTGATGCCAATAAAAAATAAGCAAAAAGCCATACGTTTCGTATGGCTTTTGTCGTTTTAAAGCAGATGGCTAAAGGCAAAATTATTATATCGGAAGGAGTTAGGCCCCTGTGGCAAACCCTAGTGGCTGCGGTCTTTTATACGGTGACCTTTATTTTACTGGCCATGTTCTTGTTTGGTTATGGGATATTTCCGGAGAATGGAATGGATAACAGGTGGAATTTTGGGGTGTTCTATCTTGCCGTTGCCTGCGCGTCCCAAGGCATTTTATTTTCGAGTGTAAAAAGTATTTTTTTCGATCTGGAGAATCGCAATTATAAGGAAGAATATCGTGTGGGTCCCTGTGCTGTTGGTAGATGGAAAGCCCTTCCCGCCATAGAATATGTATCCGTCTTTAGACAATTAAAGGCCAATGGCACCCATACTTATGAGGTAAATTTGTGGGTAAAAGGGAATAAAAGCTTTACCATTTATGAAACGAATGATATGGCCATTACATTTGCCATGGGCGAAAGCACCGCAAAGGCATTAAAAGTAAATCTATTGGATGCAACGGTGCCCAATAACTACAAGTGGATCAATTTTTAGAGGCCTTGTTAAAGGATTAGTTTTTAAACTGGATGGTGCGTTGCGATTTAGAACTTTGAACGGCTGCTTCCAGAATTTCCATGGTAATCATATTGTTCTCCAAGGAATAGGGATCGTAAGAACCAAGGGTAGTTTCCCCTCTTATCACCGAGGCAAACAAGGCAAAGGGTTCATCATAGGGGGCCTCCCTTTCCGCAAGTTTAAAAGCCTCTTCCTTATAGCCGCCATAGCCTTCAGCAATCCTAACTCTCAGATCATGGCGGTTATCGGCATAAATAGCACCTTTTACTCCATAGATCTCCATATCCTTGCGTCCAATGGGCCAATTCCATGAAGGTTCCAAAATGGCCATGGCACTGTCATAGGTAAGTATTATGGTTGCATCATCATCTACTTTGGGGTTGTTTTCGGGTTGTAACTGTTGGGTTACCGCGGTAACCGAATTGGGTCTTTTACCCTGTTGTAACCAGGTCATGAGGTTGGCACCGTAGCATCCGAAATCCATGATGGCCCCACCCCCATTGAGTTTGGGGTCGGTTAGGAATTTCAAAAATTCGGCACTTACCCCAATATTTTTGGGCCCTTTATGTCCATCGCGTACAATAACTTTTCTAAGTTCGCCTACTGTGCCTTCTTGCAGAAGTTCATAGGCCTTTAGATTGGTAGGATACCAGGAGGTCTCATAATTGGTGAGTAGATGAATCTTATGTTTTTTGGCCAGCGCTTCCATTTTTTTGGCATGTTCCAAGTTAACAGCCAAAGGTTTTTCCACCATAACGTGGATACCTTTTGGGGCACAGGTCTCTACGATGGACAAATGATCGTATATATTTCCAAAGCCTGCCACGGCTTCGGGTTTTACGGCGGCAATCATCTCTTCCATGGTATTGAACACCATTTCCATGGGAAAGCCGTGACTCTTGGAAAGTCGCTGTGCCAGATCGCGATCGGTCTCTACGATGCCTACCATAATCACATCATCCTTAGCCTCCCTGCTTAAAATCCAGCCAACATGCCCATGGGAAAGGCCTACAACTCCCAATTTTATTGGTTTTTCCTGCGCAAAAACGTTTGTAAGCGTCAAAAAAATAACACAAAAGGAAAGTATAAACGTGTTTTTCATGATTATTCAAATATTAAGGGACCGCAGTAAATAGGAGTGCAGTGGTCTTTGAAAGATACTATATTTTTAAATACAAGATGTTCAGCCCACTGGAGATAGCTCATTAATAATAACCTCCACTATGGTTCCTTCCGTAGCTTTTCTGTGCGCTGCAATATGTTCACTGGCATTGTGGTTTAGCCACAATTCCCTACTTGCCCAATTTTCATAAAAGAAAAAACGGTCGGGATTTTCATTGTCCTGGTGCAGATCGTAGTTTAGACAGCCATCTTCTTTTAAAGTAGGTGGAATAAGTTTTAATAAGGCTTGTTTTACAAATTCCCTTTTATCCGGTTTGGCCAAAATACTGGCGGTAATGGTCAATTGCTTGTTGCTCATTTTTAATTTGAATTTAATTCTTTAAATATATGGAACTTCCAGGGGAGGCGAAAGTCAATTCGTATTCTTTGGTAGTCAATGCTTGAATTGTCCATAGGACATTTAGGCATTTGTGTCCCTTACCCATTCGGGGTGCAGGGCCATGGCCAAGGACCTAGTCTAAAATGCCCCTTTTGCGTTATTTTGTGTGGCATTTAACTTTTCGCCGGGCATTTCGCCCCTTACATTATGATATTCCGTTTTTATTAATCCCGCTTCTTTAAGATACCAATCCTTGGTTAGGTTTTCAGGGATGTTGTCGCCTGTTTCCATCATCCATTCTTTCAAAACCCTTCTCAAATCCATGAGATTCCGATTGTATTCTGGCGTAGATGCCACATTGAGCAATTGCAAGGGATCCCGACGGTAATCATATAGCTCTTCATTTGGCCTCGGTACTATAAACACATCGGCTTGTGCCGAAGAAAGTCCTCCTTGGTCCCTGAGCATTTCCAAATCCTTAAAGGACGGACTGCCTACGGCATCAGCTGGCCCGTTTTGTGGCTTCAAGGGTCTCGAGTTTAATATGTACATATAATCTTTATTTCTTACCATACGTTCGTGAGCTTCATAATCGTGCCAATTATGCTCGGCAAAGACATAGTTGCGAAAGGGCTGGTCAGGTTTTGTTAAAAGACGGTCGAAACTATGGCCCTGAAATTGTTTGGGAATAGTAACGCCTGCCAATGTCAATAGTGTTGGGGCAATATCTACGGCACTTATGAGGCTTTTGTTGCTGGCATTTTTATTTTTTATTGCCTTGGGCCAATGCATAACGAAGGGAGTTTTCATACCCCGATCATTGACCCTGGTTTTGCTGTGTGGAAATGGCCGTCCATTATCGGACATAATAATCAAAAGGGTATTGTTTAGTTGTTTTTGTGTTTTTAGTTCCTTGACAACCTCACCAATGTAAAAATCGAATCTTTTAATTTCGTCATAATATTTGGCCAAATCAGATTTGGTTTCGGCTCCATTGGACAGATAAAATGGGGCTTCCAGATCATCGGGGCGGTGTGTACCACTAAATTCATTGGGTCCCCAATCCCTGTGGGCGTCATGGGATGCGAACCACATAAAAAAAGGTTTGTTCTTTGGTCTTTTCTTTAAGGAGTTTACCCAACTTTCTTCGCCTCCATCCCCATTTTCATTACGATGCTCGTACATCATATCAAATCCACGTCGGGCATAAGGTCCCATATGGAACTTGCCGGCCAGGACGGAATAATAGTTATTGTTCCTCAATAATTCAGGAAAGGATAACATATCCAAAGGGGGAGTGGTGTGTAATTCGGCAGCTCCCGTATTATGGGGATATCGGCCGGTAATTATGGAATTTCTACTTGGGCTGCACGAGCTTGCCGTTAAATAGAAATTATCAAACTTTAATCCGTCTTTTGCCAGTTGATCAATATTGGGAGTCTTAACCTGTGCGTTCCCGTAACAACCAAAGTCGTCCCAGCTAACATCATCGGCTATAAACACAATGATATTCGGTTTTGCATTTTGTGCATCCACTGTACTGTAACAGAACAGAAGTAAGGAGATTAGAAAAAATAATTGTTTCATTTTAAGAAGGATGGTTTAAGGGACAGGTTAAAGGAAGCTATTCCATAGAATATTCAACGTTCGGGTTAAAAATATATAAAAACGATCAATTAGGATAAATTCAGTTATCTTTTAGTAGGAACGTACATAGAGATTGTATTAGTTGTGGCCAGTGGAGTCTATATTTTTAAGTGTTTCCATTAAGCGAACGCCAAGGTTATCGATATTCATGTTGTTTTTGTGAAATGCAGATAGGTTGGAAAGAATAATTACCCCATTTTTGTTCGAAATATCCAGTAGTATATTGGATCTATAGCCCCCTGTTCCGCCGCTATGCATGATCCATTCCTTCCCTATATTATTTTCAATGGCCCAACCCAATCCCATTGCGGCCTTGTTTTCCTGTAGGGCAAAGGTGGGTTTTCTGGTCAAGGCCAAGGCTTGGTCGGACCCATTTAATTGTGCTTGCGCAAATTTTGATAGGTCGGCTACCGATGATAAAATTCCACCGGCTCCTACCAAGACATTCAAATCCCAGTTTGGGGTTTCTTGGCCATTTGCATCAAGACCTTTGATCAACTGTCCCCTGATACGAGTTCTGTTTGTTGTAGTATGGCCCATATGGTATTTTGTGCAGATTTTGGTCTGGAGTAGGTTCTCGTAGGAGGTGCTATCTATTTTACTTAGAATATAGCCTAATAAACCTACCCCTAGGTTTGAATATTCGGATTTTTCTCCTGGATTTTGGTTCAGTTGTAGCTCTTTGGTTAAATATTGTTTTAACCTGTTTTCGTCATAATCCTTGTATGGATTCTGTAGGTCTACGGAATCCAACTGCAGGTTGGAGGGTAACCTAGGCAGCCCTGAGGTATGATTGGATAACTGTTTAAAGCTTATTTCTATATCATCCTTTAAGGGCCATTCCAAATAATCGTTGATATTATCATCCAGCCCCAATTGCCCGTTCACGACCAAATGGGCCAATAGGGTGGCTGTAAATACTTTGGAAATGGATCCAATTTCAAAAACGCCATCATGATTGTCAATAGAGAAAATGGTATCGTTTTTACGCTTAATTCCATAAAATTTAGTAGCCCCGCCCTTTATGATGGCAAAGGATAGCTGGGTGTTGTTTGGAAAATCTTTGGATTCGGAATAAATATGTTTCGATTGTATTTCCGAAATACTGTGTTCAAAATCTTTTTGACCATTAAAAGCTGCTTTTTCGTGGCTACATCCATAAGTTATAATGATTGGTAAAATTAGCCTAAGATAGTTTTTCATTATTATCATTTTTATGGATTAGTGTGGTGGCCCAAAATCTGGACGGGTTGGGATCAAGTTTTTTGGTTCTTAATACTATTGGTAGTTCGGTCGGCTGCTATTTTATTGGCACCGCCAAAGGGTATACTATCCCGAGGCTTGCCCTGAAAATTAAAGTTCGTTTCCTACGAATGCCTCGCGGGCCTGCCCCGAGGTAGTATACTTGTTCTTATGGCCGTTAAATAGACCCAGGCTATAAAAAATATTTGTAGCGGAATTCGGAACCAAAGATAGTTAATACCATTTCCGTTAAGTTCCCCGGTCTGGTAGTTGATGTTTTCCATGGCGGCTTTTATGTTGGCGGGAAGAACAAGAATAAAGAAGATGATCAGCAACCAAGCCGTACGGACTTTAAGTTTTGGAATCAGTAATCCTATCGCAAATAGAATTTCCATGACTCCGGTGATATATACCATTTCATTTTTCATGGGTATAAATTCCGGCATCATGGCGCCCATACCCTGGGGAAACATAAAATGTCCCAAGGAAGTAAACAACAACATTATGGCCATGGCAATTCGTCCGGCCAATGGCCATTGTATTTTTTTCGACCTAAGATATAGGATAGATAGGGTTGCAACAAACGAGACAAGAAGTACTAATAAAGGCTTCATGCTTGGTGAATATAATTAGGTTAGGAATGAATCCCACAACGGTAGATCAAGATAGGGAACATTCTCAAAATACCCTATTTTCAATTTACAGGTGTTGGTCTATTAAAATTTGGTTGCCATCGGGATCGGTCAGCATAATACTTGCGGGTCCGGATGTTTTTATGTCCGCCTCTTGGTCCAGCCTTAGGTTGTTGCTTTTTAAATGTGCCTGAATTTTTCTCACATCATCAAAGGAGGTTAGTGCAGTGGCATTTTCGTCCCAGCCAGGGTTAAAGGTGAGGATGTTATTAGGGAACATACCTTGGAACAGACCAAGAACTGCGTTGCCATTTTTCATGATCAGATAATTCATTGTTGGGTCGCCTGCAAACACGGTAAATCCAAGTTTTTCGTAAAATTCTTTGGAAATGGATAGGTCTTTTACGGCCAGACTGATTGAAAATGCTCCTAGTTTCATATGGGTTTTTTTATGTTGTTAATTGTTTGTTTACGTTTTTTAGGGGGGTGTGAAAATAATTTGTACTACAATACAAAATTATACTATCAGAAAATTCTCAACTAAGATATATTGTTGACTTGTTAATTTTGAGGATAAAATTTATTGTTTTAGTAGTTTTTAACATAAAATTTGATTTAATTTAAGAAAATTTTATATATTTAGCCAGTAAGTGTTAATCTTACATTTATTGCTGGTTTAGATAGCTTTTAAGTGGGAGCGGAATTATTTCGATTTGGACACACAGTTTTTAATTGAAAATTTTCACAAATATTTTTTAAAAAACCATTAGATGACATAGGATTTGATCTTGGTTTTTTTTTGGTTTTTGTTGTACCATACTAGAATCTGATTATGACAATAATTGTTTGAACAATGCTTTTAACTCAACTAACTTAACATTTAAAATTATGGAGAAAAAAAACTGGTTTTCTATTCCAAAAGAAATCATTCAAAAAAGGAAGCCTAAGAAGAAACTTATGGTTTTTATGATTGTGATGGCTCTGTGCGGTGTGCAGGCGTTCGCAAATCTTACAAGCATAGATGCCAATCCTGTCCTAGTTCAGCAAACTATTTCGGGAGTGGTATCTGATGCAAACGGACCATTACCTGGGGCCAGTATTGTAGTCAAAGGGACTACCAATGGAACGCAGACCGATTTTGATGGTAATTATTCCTTGTCCGGTGTATCTGATGATGCAGTACTAATATTCAGTTATATTGGTTATAAAACAGAGGAAATACCTTTAAACGGCCAATCTACTATTAATATTACCATGGAGGAAGATGCAAGTAAATTGGAGGAAGTGGTAGTTGTAGGGTATGGTACCCAAAAGAGGGCTACCGTTACAGGTTCTGTTTCGTCCGTAAAAGGGGAGGAATTGGTAAAATCTCCAGCGGTAAACCTTACCAATACCTTGTCCGGTAGGGTGGCTGGCTTGTTTGTTCAGCAATCGAGCGCGGAGCCCGGTTATGATAACGCCGCAATTAGGATTCGTGGAACAAATACCTATAATAATACTGGTGCTTTGGTTGTGGTTGATGGTATTCCCGATAGGGATGGGGGTCTAAGTAGAATAAACCCTGCCGATATTGAAAATATATCAGTACTAAAGGATGCTTCTGCCGCCATTTATGGAGCAAGGGCTGCAAACGGGGTTATTTTAATTACAACAAAGAGAGGAAAGACGGGGAAACCACAAATCACCTATTCTTCTAACCAAGGTTGGGCCAAACCTACTGTTATTCCCGATATGGCCAACGCTCAGCAGTATGCGGAATTGAGAAATGAATTGGAAATTTATAACCTTCCTGTAAATGAATGGGCTGGGGCAACTGCTGGGTTTAACTCTACAGGGACCTATACTAGGCCGGATGGTTCAACTAGAAATGCCATTTATTCTCCCGAGGATATTGCGCTTTTTGGAAATGGACAAGATCCTTGGGGCCACCCGAATACGGATTGGTTTGACGAGACTTTCAAAACAGCGGCCTCCCAAGAAAAACACACCATGCAACTTACGGGAGGAAGTGAAAATTTTAATTATTTTACTTCATTGGGATATTTGAAGCAGGATGCCTATTACAAGAATGCGGCCACTGGATATGAGCAATATGATATTCGTATAAATTTGGACGCTAAAATTAGTGAAGGTATCAAACTAAGTCTAGGGGTGTTGGCTAGGGAAGAATATCGATATTTTCCAACTGAAAGTGCGGGAGCTATTTTCAGAATGTTGACAAGGGGTAGGCCTACCGAGCCTGCATATTGGCCGAATGGTTTGCCAGGACCGGATATAGAAAACGGACAAAACCCGGTTGTCATAGCTACGAATGATACAGGTTATGATAAGGATAAACGGGATTACTTTCAGTCCAATGCTACCTTGGATATTAAAATTCCATGGGTAGACGGATTGTCGGTACAGACAACTGCTGCCATTGATAAAAGTTTTTCAAATAGAAAGGTTTGGAGGACTCCTTGGTATCTATATACTTGGGACGGAAATACGATGGGAGCGGATGGCCTACCAGATTTGGTAAGGGGTCAAAGGGGACCGGCAGAGCCAAACTTAAATCAATATACAGGTAATACCCTGAATATTTTATTGGGAGCCAATGCCACTTATCAACGCTCATTGGAAAACCATAATTTTCTAGTTTTGGCCGGGATAAGTAAAGAGACTGTGGAATACGAGGGCTTTAATGCTTATCGACGATATTTTATCTCACCTGCTATAGATGATTTGTTTGCTGGTGGTGACCTTCAAAAGGATAATGGTGGTTCTTCAGATAAATCTGCAAGGTTAAATTACTATGGTCGTGTATCATATGATTTTAAAGAAAAATATTTATTGGAGTTTTTATGGAGATATGACGG
Organism: Arenibacter flavimaris; assembly: GCF_030291335.1. Lineage (NCBI taxonomy): Bacteria > Pseudomonadati > Bacteroidota > Flavobacteriia > Flavobacteriales > Flavobacteriaceae > Arenibacter > Arenibacter flavimaris. The sequence goes on along the minus strand of NZ_JASWIM010000018.1, from coordinate 12,984 downwards.
ATCTTATTTGTTCCCAGAAGATACGAGATATGGGTTTTTTCCAGGTTTCTCTGCAGGATGGGTTGTTACCAAGGAAAATTTCTTGAGTGATTTGAACAATGATTCTTTTTTAAATTTCCTGAAATTCAGAGGTTCCTGGGGTCAATTGGGTAATGATAAATTTGACGATTCCGATTTCCCTGCCAATCAATATCTCGCTACCTACGGTTTTGGGAATTATGTTATTAATAATGGTGAAGTTACGACGATAAGTGAATCAAAGGTGCCCAATCCTGCTATAACATGGGAGGTGGCAACCAATATTAACGTTGGTCTGGATGCACGATTTTTACAAAATAGAATGAATCTAGAATTTGATTGGTTCCTTAATAAAAGAACGGATATTTTAACTACACCTTCCGCTTCCCTACCGGCCCTTTCAGGGATAACCCCTCCAAGACAGAATTTTGGGGAGGTTGAAAATAAAGGTTTTGATTTTATCTTGGGATATAATGGAAATGCAGGAGACTTTACTTATGGAATAAGTATAAACGGTGGTTATGCCAAAAACAAGATAATTTTTAACGATGAGGCCGAAGGCGCACCGGAATGGCAATTGGCAACAGGAAGGTCTATTCGCTCCAATTTGGTCTATGGTTATGATGGGGTATTTGCCACCCAAGCTGATATAGATGCTGAAACCTTAGACTATACAGCATTGGTCAATGTACTTAGACCAGGGGATATGAAACTGGTAGATTATAATGATGATGGTAAAATTACACCCGATGATCGTTATAGAACTGATAAAAATTCAGATCCAACCTTTCAGGGAGGTATCAATTTAACGGCTAGTTATAAGAATTTCGATTTCAGTTTACTTTTTCAAGGAGCCACGGGAGGGGAAGTATTCCTGAACTTTGGGGAGTCCGGTACTATAGGGAATTACACAACAAGTGTATACAATAATAGATGGACGGTGAATAATCCGAGTAGTGTTGATCCAAGGATTACCAACAGAGCTGATCAATATTACAGTAATGGTAATACCTATTGGAGACAAAACACCAATTATATGCGGGTGAAAAATCTTGAATTTGGGTATAATTTTCCAAAGGAAATGATTGGTCAAATTGGGTTGGAAAGATTTAGGTTCTATATAAACGGATCTAACCTGTTTACATTTACAAACTCATTGTTCGATCCAGAAGGACTTAGTTCTAGCGGTAGGGATTATCCTAATTCCAAAATACTAAGTGCAGGATTTTCCGTAACATTTTAAAATTATCAAAGTTAAAACTATGAAACAAAGAAATATATTATACGTATTGGCGATTACAACAATTGCTTTTGTGACTGGATGCAACGATGATTTCGTTAGCATTACTCCTCTAAGTGAGGTGTCCGAAGGGAGTGTTTGGACCGATGAAGGATTGGCCACAGCCGCAGTAACCGGGGTCTATAATGGGCTAGGCGCTGGTGGTTTGGATGAACAAATGTTGGCTTCTTTAACGGATGAAGCCCTATTTACCCATACTGGAAGGTCAATTAATACGGTAAATGAATCCCGTACCAATTCAAATGATACCGGTTGGATCAATAATACCCATGAATGGAACAATATGTACCGGTATATCAGGGCTGCCAATCTTGCTATTCAAAAACTGAATGAAGGAGGTTTGGAAAACACCGATTTAAGAGATCGTTTGTTAGGGGAAGCCCTGTATCTTAGAGCTTATTACTATCATCAATTGGTAAGATTTTACGGTGGGGTACCAATTTCCGAGGAACCTTTTGAGTTGGATTCGGATTTTAATATCCCAAGAAACACTTTTGAGGAATGCGTTAATTTTATAGTGTCCGATTGTGAAATGGCGTTTGGATTACTCAATGGAAAAAGTATGGATTCAGGAAGGGCTAATGCTGCTACGGCACTTGCTCTTAAAGCTCGTATCCTATTATATGCAGCAAGTGATTTATACGATAACTCCACGGCCTCTGGGAATTCCTCTTTAATTGGGAGTTATTCCAATCCAGAGTTAATTGGTTATACTTCTGGAAGTCAACAGGATAGATGGACAAAGGCCAAAAATGCAGCCAAAGCGGCCATGGATTATTCCAATGCCGGCTATAAGTTTGGGTTGACCGCCCCCGTTTCGTTGGAGGAGGGAGAACAAAATTACCTGGATATTTCATTGGCTAGAAATGGAGGTGAATCCGATATTATTTGGGAAAGACAATATGTGGAAGCTAGGGGCCCTGGACGTAGAATAGGTCTTTTTAATGGCCCTAATGGCTACCATAACTGGGCAGGGAACGCCCCTTTACAAAATTTGATAGATGCTTACGGAATGAGTGATGGCTCTGAATTTGACTGGGATAACCCCGATCATAGCAGTATGCCTTACACCGATCGTGAACCTAGGTTTTATGCTACCATTCTTTACGATGGTGCTGATTGGAAACCGAGACCGTCAGATGTTGCGGATCGCGACCCGGCCAATCAGATACAAACTGGGCAATACGAAATTATTGGAACCGATGGTGAGGTTACTACCCACTTTGGCCTAGATACACGCCAAGGTCCAATTGAAGATTGGAACGGAACACGTACCGGATATTATTTCAAGAAATTTGTGGAACCAGATCCAGGATTTGTGGACCAAACAGATTTTCAAACCATTCCTTGGCCGTTTTTTAGGTATACCGAACTTGTGCTGAATTATGTTGAAGCCGTCTTAGAAGCCGATGGTGATGAGGCAGAAGCCAAAGCTTGGTTGAACCAAATACGCTATAGGGTAGGATTGCCTGCTATTACGGCTTCTGGAGAGGATTTAATGGAAGCCTATAGGAATGAAAGAAGGTTGGAACTCGCCTATGAGGAGCATCGATATCACGACGCTAGACGATGGATGATTGCGCCTACAACCCTAGGAGCTCCGGCCGGGATTATTCAGATTACCGGAACATTGAAACCTGGAGCCAATGTAACAAAATATAAATATGACCCGGATAATTATGATTATTCCTATATACCCGGAGTGGTAGATCCCGGTTTTGAAAACCGACTATGGTTGGATAAAAACTATTTTAGGCCAATCAGGGAAAATGAATTGAACGCGAATACTAGTTTGGTTCAAAATCCCGGTTATGAATAAATTAAAGTAGTAATATTAAAAGACCCAACGTTGGTTGTTCGACATTGGGTCTTTTTTTATTTCAAAAATTAACCTATTTTAAAGAATTGTATGGCAGTTATTGGCCAATAAGTGCATTTAACTGTTTGGTACACCGAAACGGGCATACACAGATCACAATAAAATTGTATAAAATGAATAAATTTCTACGGGCAAGTTTATTACTCACACTAGTGCTTACTAGTTGTACCGAGGACTACAAGTTGTCCGGACTAAATTCTGAACAACAGTCAATTTTTACGAAGTTGACAAAAACGGATACTGGTATAGACTTTACCAATGAATTAATTGAAAACATGAAGTTTAATGGTTTGCAATATGAATACTATTATAATGGAAGTGGACTGGCAGTAGCAGATTTTAATAATGACGGATTGAAGGATATATTCTTTGTATCCACATTGCAACAACATAAATTGTTTTTAAATGAGGGTAATTTAAAGTTTAAGGATGTTTCCAATATGACGGGCATACTGTTGCGTCAAAGATTTTCTGGAGGAATTACCATAGTGGATATAAATGGCGATGGATGGATGGATATCTATATTTCCAATTCGGGGAAATACAATGATGAAGAAAAAAGGAAAAATAAACTCTATATAAATATGGGGGCAAAAAATAAGGAGAGAATCCCCACTTTTAGTGAACAAGCTGATAAATATGGGTTGGATTTAACAGATTGTTCAACGCAGGCGGTATTTTTCGACTATGATAGGGATGGGGACCTGGACATGTACCAGTTGAACCATTCTCCAACGACATATCCGGAAAATATAACAATTGCCGCCTTGGCCAATATGGATGGCGGTGTTGCCAATGATAGATTATTGAGAAACGACAATAATTTTTTTAAGGATGTAAGCAAGGAGGCGGGAATTGTTCATAGTCGCCTGGATTACGGACTGGGAGTGGCAGTGGGTGATATTAACAATGACGGTTGGCCAGATCTTTATGTGTCCAACGACTATTCCGGAAAAGACCATATGTATATAAACAATGCCAATGGTACTTTCTCGGATAGGATTCTGGAAGCAACCAATCATATCTCGTTTTTCGCCATGGGCAATGACATGGCCGATATTAATAACGATGGTTGGATGGATATAATGACTGTGGATATGATGGGCGAAAGTAGCTATGATATAAAGACCAGTATGAGTGGAATGAATCCAAAAAAGTTTTATGAGGCCTTGGATGCAGGACTACATCACCAATATATGTACAATACGCTTCAAATTAATTCAGGGTATTTAAATGAAAACAACGTTCCCATTTTTTCAGACATAGCGCAACTTGCCGGGGTATCCAAAACAGATTGGAGCTGGGCACCCCTGTTTTTTGACATGGATAATGACGGACTTAAAGACCTATTTGTGTCCAATGGGATCAAACGGGATTTTCGGAACAATGACTTTGTAAATTATGTCAACAAAAAACAGGATTCAATTATAAATAATCAGGCTTTTGATCCGCAAAAATATATTACGGATATTTTGGATAAAATGCCTGTAAGGAAAAAGGAGAACTATTTTTTTAGGAATAAGGGCGATTTTGAATTTGCCAAGATGAATGGGACTTGGGGAGATGGAACTATGACCAGTTCCAATGGGGCTGTCTATGCCGACCTCGACAATGATGGTGATCTTGAGATTGTTGTAAATAATACCGATGACGAAGCCTTTATATTAAAGAACAATTCCAGGGAATTGGGATTGGGACACTATTTGTCATTTAAGCTTAAGGGTCCATTAGGGAATAGGGATGGTATTGGAACTAAAATTGTGGTTAGTGCTGGGGATAGCAGGCAGGTCCAGGAACTTTATTTCACACGGGGTTTTATGTCCTCAATGGCCAGGGAATTACATTTTGGATTAGGGAATTCCCCAGAAGCCAATGTGGAAATTATATGGCCTGACGGAAGGCAACAGCTATTGAACAATGTGGACACCGATCAACTTCTTGTGTTGGATTATGCCAATTCCAAGTCCAGTACCGTAAAGGAGGACGCCAATATGAACCAGCCCATTTTTAGTAAAAACACGGAGGATCCATTGCCCTTTCTCCATGTGGAAAACGAATTTGACGATTATGGGAGGGAGAGCTTACTTCCCCATAAAATGTCGCAGGAAGGACCCTCCCTAGTGGTAGGGGACATAAATGGGGATGGTTTGGACGATGTACATATTGGAGGTGCCACTGGCTTTCCGGGCGTTTTGTTTGTACAAAACGAGGATGGAAGTTTTACTAAAACCAATGTGGACCTGCTAAATCGGGATTCAGGATTTGAGGACGTTGCTTCAGAATTTTTGGATGTGGATGGCGATAATGACTTGGATTTATATGTGGTTAGCGGGGGTAATGAATATGATCAGGGAAATCCGTTGTTACAGGATAGGTTGTATATAAACAATGGCATGGGGCAGTTTAATAATTTGGCAGACGGTCTCCCCAAAAATGCAATAAGCGGCTCTTGCATCAAGGCAGTGGATTATGATAATGATGGGGATTTGGATATGTTTGTTGGAGGTCGGCAGGTCCCTGGGAAGTATCCAGCACCTGCAAAAAGTTACCTATTGCAAAACAATAGTAAAGAGGGAAAAATTGTCTTTGATGAGGTACCTATTCTAGATGGCCAAAATTTAGGGATGGTCACGGCAGCCGTATGGGTAGATATTAACAATGATTCGTACATGGACCTGTTGGTAACAGGAGAATGGATGCCTGTTAGGATTTTTGAGAATGTGGAAGGCAAGCGTTTTGTGGAGAATACAAAAAAATATGGATTGGAAAACACCAATGGCTGGTGGTATAGTTTGGCCGTCGCCGATTTTGATAGCGATGGGGATATGGATATCATAGGAGGTAATTTGGGGCTAAATTACAAATATCGTGCTGCAGCGGATGCCCCTTTTGAGGTGTTTGCAGATGACTTTGATCAGTCTGGCAGTAATGATATTGTCCTAGGATATTATGATGAAGATAAATTGGTACCTTTAAGAGGCCGACAGTGTTCTTCGGAGCAGTTACCATTTATAAAGGAAAAATTTCCAACCTATGATTCCTTTGGCAAGGCAGCCATAGGGGATATTTTTGAAGAGGAGCAGTTGGAAAAGTCGACCCATTTAAGGGCATATACTTTTGCAACCACTTATTTTGAAAACCAGGGAGGTACATTTGTAATGAAGAAGTTTGAAAATGCGGCACAAATGTCGGCGGTAAAGGACATACTAATACAAGATTTTGACATGGATGGTTTAGAGGATGTACTTCTGGTAGGCAATTTATATACCTCTGAGGTGGAAACTCCGAGAAATGATGCGGCTTACGGCCTTGTTTTAAAGGGTGATGGGCAAGGCAATTTTAGAGCCATGCCGGCAAGGGAAAGCGGTCTCATGGTGCGGGGCGAGGTTAAAAATGCAAAAATGCTTACTATAAAAGGAAGCAGAAATATAATTTTTGCCAAAAACGATGAGGCATTGGAGGTGTTTAGCGTGGGCAGTAGGTAAATGGCAGAGGTGATGGCTATAGTTTTTAAAGGATTGTAGTTTTATTATAGGCCTACGTCCATATACACCTTACTTATGGATTATTTTTCTTAAAGAATTTCCAAAAGGGGTTTCCAGGACAACGGCGTATACCCCAGAGGGCAGGGCGGAGATATTGAAGGGAAGGGTATAGGTGGATGCTCCTCTATCTTTTTTGGACGCCATAAGGGCGTTGTTGGCAAAGTTGAAGATTTTGATATTGATATTTCCCCGTTCGGAAAGGGTTATGTCGACAACGAACTCTCCACTATTCGGATTGGGTTACATAATAATATTCACCCTTTACGGTTTCCCGCAAAGTTATGACCACTTAATACTATTTCTTTGTGAAGGCATACACATACTTTTAGAGCATATCCAATTCCAAATAAAATGGTTGTATGGTTCAAAGTTTATAACAATTCATTTCAACAAAAAGATTTAGTAAATTAGACCTATACTGGGATATAAGGACTAGTTATTATATCCATATGTTTATGCACAAGTTGACTTCACCAACGAAAATCGTGCTTTCGTCAAAGTTCTTGGATTTTTAAAAAAGAAAACTGGAACTGAAAAATATTGTAGAATTACTACTCAAAAGGAATTACAAAACGTGCGAAAAAGAAAACTGAATTAAGGCCTGCCCAAAGCCAGTTTTTACACAAGTTCTTCCTCTAAAAACCTTCATTTGTTCCATTTTGCAGATATGATTCCCTAGTATGCAGAATATATTTTATTAAGAACATAATATGATAGAGATTTGAATAAAAATTAAATTATTCAATTATGAAAACACATTTTAAACAATACAGAAAATGGTTAACAATTTTTACAATGAGTATTCTTTTGGTACTAACAATTATGGTGTCGTGTAGTAAAAATGATGACGTATCAATTGGTGCTGTCTCAAACAATGATGCAAAATTATTTGGAGAATTCGAATTACTTGACCTAATGATTGTTAACAGTCAAAATGGTAGTCCCCAAAAAGAGGGGAATTTAATTATTTTGGGAAATGAATTAGTTCTTAAAGACAATGACTCTTTTATTTCTGTAACTGAAATGAACGAAGATGTTCAACAAGGCATCTGGCAGTCAAAAAACGACAAACTTATTCTTATGTTTGAGAATGGTATGGAGTTTAATTTTAAAATATTGGAAATAAAGGATGATGCAATAGAATTAGAACAAGAATTCGAAGCAAAAGAAAACTATTCCAGTGGTAATATCTACTATACGTTTATTAAGGAATAGTTATCCAATTTATTTTACAAATTTAAATGATATGGTTGTGGCGTAATGAACATAACCATATCTATTTTATATATTGGCTACTGATTATGAAAAAGGAAGTTAAATTTTTTATATACTTAATCATTTGGACATTAGTACCTTTCGTAATAACATTTTTTATTTGGGCTTATCAATTTGCAGTATTTAACCCTGTTGTAGAAACTCAAGTTGTAAGCTACTTCGAAATCTTCTTAAGAAACATTTTGATTAGCACAACAACGACTTTGATTGGTGCTTTAGGTTTCTACATAACCTTTAAATATATCACACCTTCAATACTGAACAAAAGGAAAATGGGACTTATCGTTTTAACTTTTGTTATTTTACTGGCTTTTCCTTTTCTGTTCATACATCTTTTGAGTTATGTATTCGATGCGGTTTATTGGTTTTTAGAACTTTTTATCATTTACTCGTATATAATTCTCATTCCCTTTTCCATACTTGGTGCACTATTACAAGTTTATCAGTACTCGCAAACAAAAAACAGAGAAAAAGCAGAACTTGAAAGTCAAAATATACAAACAGAGTTAGCGCTTCTAAAAGCAAAAATTGACCCTCACTTTTTATTCAACACAATAAATAACATTGATGTTTTAATAGAAAACAACCCAAAGGAAGCTTCAAGATATTTAAAGAAGCTAGGTAAAATATTAAGGTTCACTTTGTATCAAACAAAAGAGGATAAAATTCTTTTAGCCGATGAAATAAATTATCTCAATGAATATATTGAACTTCAAAAAATAAGGTCTACCAATCCCAAATTTATCGAGTTTCATATAAAAGGTAATTCTGATAATTTGTGGATTGCACCAATGGTCTTTATAACATTTGTTGAGAACGCCTTCAAATTTGTTTTGGATAAAAAAATTGATAATTCAATTCAAATAAAAATTAATATTTCGGCAAATGATATTACTTTTAGTTGCAAGAACACTTTTGACAACAAAGCCTTAAAAGATTTGAAGAAAGATGGAATCGGACTTTCGACAATAAAGAAAAGGCTGAATTTGATTTATAAAAATAATTATGAATTGAAAATCAATACTATAAAGAATCAATTTGTCGTTATATTAAAAATTAAACCTTAATGATTAATTGCATTATAATAGAAGATGAACCACTAGCATTGGAACGCACAAAGAGTTATGTGTCAAATGTGCCGTATTTAAACTTGCTAAATTCTTTTAATAACGGAATAGATGCAATTGCATTTATAAACAACAATAAAATTGATCTTATCTTTTTGGATATTGAAATGGACGGACTTTCCGGTATTGAACTGTTAGATGCTCTGATTAAGCCACCAAAAGTAATTATAACTACTGCTTACGAAAAATATGCCATTAAAGGCTACGAATTGAATATTTCTGATTATTTACTTAAACCTTTTAGTTTTCCAAGGTTTCTACAAGCTGTCAAAAAGGTTGGTTATGAAACAAGACAGAACATACTTGACAAAAAGAATCACCTATTTGTAAAAACCGAATACCGTTTGGAAAAAATAGCTTTTAGTGATATTCTTTTCATAGAGGGAATGCGTGACTACAGAAATATTCAAACTATGGATAAAAAGATTTTGACCCTTGAAACCTTCACAGAGTTGGAAAAGATATTGCCGAAAGATAGATTTTGTAGAGTTCATAAATCATTTATGGTGTCAATCGATAAAATAGAATTTGTTGAAAGGAGTAGAATTAAAATAAATGACAAACGTATACCGATAAGTGAAACCTACAAAAATGAATTCTTTGACCTAATTGGATTTCCAAATAAAAAATTATAAAAACTGTGTAGTAGGCAATTGAAAAAAAACGAAATGTCGATAACAAAAGAATCAGAATTAATCGGAATGAAAAAAGTTAGTGAAGTTGTTGGTACTACACTAAAACTAATGAGAGAATATGCTAAAGTTGGTTTGTCAACTAAAGAACTGGACGAATATGGTGGTGAGATTTTAAGTACAAATGCAGCTTGATTAATCAATTAGCTGAACTTGGCTATACAATTACACCAATAGAAGTAAATTAAAAACTAACGCTAATAACTAAGTCTTCGTGTGGCCGGTACTACCTGTCCCGTGAATTCTGCAGGATCCAAACATGAAGACCGTGTTGACTGATCCGGGTCCGTCACATGGTCGGGGATAAAAATGATACGTATGAAAAGAGCTCAAAGCGAACATTCGTAAAGCCTTAGTGTAAGCTCCCCCTAGTTAGAACTGCTTAGTTTTCTAAAACTCCATTAAAGTTATTGTTTTTAATTCTTTTGGGGCTAGCCCCAAAAGAATTAAGTTCCGCGTATTTTACGGGCGGTATTTTACCCAAGGCATCGTGGGGCCTATGATGGTTGTAATCTTTCATCCAGATCTGTGTCTGTTCCCTTACTTGGTGGATATCCTCAAAAATGTACTTGTTAAGAACCCCTCTTCGATAGGTCCCGTTGAACCTTTCCACAAAAGCATTTTGGGTCGGTTTTCCGGGTTGGATATATTTGAATTCTATTCCGTGCATCTGGCTCCAATCATTGGTTATGTGGGCAATGAACTCAGGGCCATTATCCATTCTTATCTTCTTCGGCTTACCTTTCCTGTTGATAAGATGGTTGAGTACCCAGACAATGCGGTTGCTGGTCAAGGAGAAGTCAACTTCGATATGGAGTGCTTCCCGATTGAAATCATCGATGACGTTAAATGACCTGAAGCGTCTCTTGTTCTCCAGAACATCGGTCACAAAATCCATACTCCATGTATGGTTGAGCTCATCCGGAACCTCCAAGGGCTCTTTTACCCTTGCCGGCAAACGTTTCTTGACTTTTCTTCTCAAAGGCAATCCAAGGGATTTGTAGACACGGTGTACCCGTTTATGGTTCCATGGCTTCCCTTCATTGCGCAAACGCTCGTAGGCCTTCCAAAAGCCTTCCTCTGAATGTTCCCTTGCTTTTTGCCGAAGGGCTTCTTCTATATCCGTATCGTCCTTTGGCAAAGGTTTATAATAATAGACGCTCTTGCTCATATTTAGGACACGGCACGCCCTGCTGATGCCGTAATGAACAAGTTCTTTGGTAATGCTGCGCTTACGGCAAGGCTTCAGAGCTTTTTTTCAATAATCTCCTTGGCCATTTGATGGTCCAGCGCCAGGTTGGCATACATCTGTTTAAGCTTACGGTTCTCTTCCTCCAGTTCCTTTATACGCTTAAGCTCCTTACCGCTCATTCCGGCATACTTGGAGCGCCACTTGTAAAAAGCGGCCGAACTCACACCGTGTTCACGGGTTATATCCGCAACGGTCTTGCCATTATCGAACTCTTTTAAAATCTTCGCGATCTGCGTGGGTGAAAATCTACTCTTCCTCATAATACTGTTTAAAATTAAGATTATTATTCTACTTTTAAACAGTTCGGTTTTAAGGGAAGCTTACAAACCTAATACTGTGCACGTGATATTATTAAGGTATTGGAATTATTAAGTAAGCAGTGAAAAGTATAAACTTGAAGGAATACCTGAAGATTGTGTTAGAGTATTACAGTATATGTCAATGTGTAGACTGAATAGGAAAAGCCAGCAGGTAATAACTAAAAATCAGTGAAGACGGTACTAAAAGTCTATTAGAATTGAATTAGCCAAAATAAGAAAACCGCAGTTGTCTAAACCAGCCTCAGTTTTCCTAGCTATGCGGATTGTTAAACCTTAGGATACTACGGTTTAAAGTGCCATGCATTTCGGACCAATTGTGCCATTCTCAAAAAATAGAAACTAGAAACATCCCAAATTACGGTTTCCCGCAACTTACTTCTCAAGGAATTGTTTTTCTTTAGTTCCACAAAGAAATGTGCAAACCAATGACACCGAAACCCCATAGAATAGGGTAGGGATCAGTTGAGCTATAAGCCCCCTAAATAAATCACCAGCCTATCTAAAAAGATTTACTAAATTAGTTCTATAAGAGGAATATAAACACTAGTTGCTATATACAATTGTTGGCAACAAGCTCAAAAGCAGATGAAAAAATATTATTATTTCTTAACTCTATTCATATTCATTTCCTGTAATTCAAAGACGGACGGAGTAAAATCTGGAACTTTTGAATTGTATGAAAATGATACTCTAATTGGATATATCTATAGAGTTGGACATTATCAGATTGAAGATTATCCTGAAAATGTTGAACTAATAGCGCGAATTGACCATCAAACGGACTCAACTTATTTCCTCAAAGGAATTGAAAAAAAACAGAACGGAATTGACTCAATAATCTGGCTCAACTATTACAGAGAAATAGCCCAAAACAAGTATAAAATTGTAGCAACACCGTATAATTCTGATATTGAATATAAATACGAAGGAGTTTTATTAAAAGTAAGTAATGAGGTAAAAGGAGAGTATCTAAAAAGATTGAGATTGCTCAATGAGAAATAAAAGCCAGTTGCCAACAAAACCTAAACGTAATGCGGACTTTAAGGCTAAATCGTAAGGTCTGTGTATATTTATAATGTCGCTAAATCTTATGAATTTAGCTTTGAAACAAAAAAAGAAAAAGCAAAACAATAAGCTTTAGCTACGTCGGCAGACGGAAACGAAAAGTTTCCTTGCCTCCGCACTACGCTTAGCCGAACCGTTGGCAAACATTAGAAAATGGAAAACATAATTAAAATCGTATCTGATTTAGGTATTTTCGCTATTGCCGCATTTTTTATTAAAAAATTAATAGAAAACTCAGCAAATAAAAGATTAGAAGAATTTAAAAGCACCTTGTCTTTAATCCAATCAAAACAAACAGTTCTCCATAATAAAAGACTAGAAATTATTGAAAAACTATATGGATACATAGTTGACTTGAACTCCTCAATGTATAATTTAACCAATCCGGTGTATCCATCCGAGCAACTACACTAGTTATTGATCTTCATATTCTGTAGTGAATTCAATATCTTTTCCTTCCGCTCTTGCCCGGAGCACCATTTGTTGTATGTTTTCGGGAAGGTTGTCCAGG
>NZ_JASWIM010000017.1:0-120727 GCF_030291335.1 Arenibacter flavimaris | reverse complement strand
TGTAAAACTGGAAAAGGAATTTAGGATCACTATGTATGGAAATAACCAAAATCCAGTAATCTTGATAAGAAAGTGGCCGTCCCAAGAATAGGGATAGGTCAAAGTAGTACCAAGCGATTATCGATAATAGCGGGCAGGACCTATATCCAGACATTATCATGGAACAAGAGAACCAATACAGAAATGTAAAAGCGAAAATGGCAGCAGTTCCGAAGTAGAAAAGTCAGATAGTAGCGATGTTCTGAATTAAGGCGGCTTTAGTTGTAGTAACGGACATATTTAAGAGAGCAGAGGTAATTCTCCCGTAAGAGAAGGACATCACTTGAACAAGTCCATATATTGTATAACAACTTAAGATCTTTGTTTTAAGGATGATTTTTAATGATGGACACAACAAGAGACACAAGTCGCAACCAGTAGTAAAGTTGCAGGTAAACGAGATTTTTACAAGCATGAAAGTCAATGGAGCCAGTGCGGTAGTAATAGCAAACCCACGCAATAATCTATTCCCTTGTGAAGTAGGTTGGCCAGTGGGAGCTATTTTTCAGACCTTACAGCTTGATAATAAGAAGTTTATGTATAGACTTCCCCTCTATTCATTAGGACAGATAAATTATTTTGCCATCAGGAATCCGACAAATTTGAAGCGTCGTATGAGCAATCATAGCATTCGAGGACTGGGTCATGGAAAGGCGAAGACGTATCGGTATTTGTTTTCCGAATACTAGGATTGGCTATGTAACTCTATGTGCTCAACCTATGTAACGATCGTGCATTGGCAGAAGATATTGTCCATGAGACAATTGTTTTTCTTATGGCTAAAAAAAAGGCAGGTCATTATTATTTCTACATCGTTTAAGAACTACCTTTTCAAAATATGCCATAATCAGTTTTTATAACATATTCGCAATTTGATGCCTTTGATATAATAAGATGGGATGTTATCTCAAAGGCAACTTTGGAAGATGACCTCTATGAATTAAAAAAAAATGGAAAAAAGGAAGTATAAAGAAATTGCCTTGGACATGGGATATCCGAGAAAACCGTCGAAAATCAGATGTCAAAAGTCCTCAGTTTCTTAAGGGCAAATGCCAATACTTTCTTAATGTAAAGTTTGATGGCATTCATTTAAAAGGCATATTATATTTGGGATTTTTTATTTTTTAAAACCAAATCATTGGTAATGCTACATATTCATTTATTGGACTTTTTGGAACTATATTTTTCATAGAAATGTTAAAATTCTGTTTATTAAAAGTCTCTAACTAAAATTTAGACCTTCAAGATATTATATTTTCCCCGAGTTTAGTTTTTGGTTGAGGGTTTAATCACAGACCACTAAGAAATTGAAATTAGCCTTTTTTAAGCTCTTTTAAAACTGTTCCATCAAATTTAATTGTTTATAACCACCTATATTCCAATAAACAGTCCATTTTCAACCAAAAATATTTGACATCATTTGATATCAAATGATGTCAAATAAAATTATTAAGTCGGTTAGGCAGTATTACTTGATATAGTTTGTTGTAATTTGTTGTTCCTCAATTGGTTGTGGATAACTATTTTCGTTTCTGCTCTTTTTCATTTTCCTATTTTTATACATTTAACCAACTACAATACTGTAGGAAGACAAAAGCGCTTTTGTTCATTCTGTAACCCTAAAAAAGAAACAAATGGACAATTTTTTAATCCTTGAACGATTAGATCGTTTGGAAAGGCTCATGACGGCCCATAAAGAGGTACTGACCTTTGAGGAAACCTGTGACTATACCGGTATATCCAGAAGCTATCTGTACAAACTTACTTCTTCCGGAAATATTCCACACTCCAAGCCGAACGGTAAAATGATCTTCTTTGAAAAGGAGAAGCTTAACGATTGGCTACTGCAAAATAGCATTTTGTCCCCAAGCTATATCGAGAACAATACCTTGGCGGACACTTCCAAAAATAAAAGCTCATGACAGCTGGTGGTTTGGCCGATGAACTTTACAAGGTAAAGGATGCTAAAAAAAAGACTATCTATGACTATACGATAGAATACTTGGAGGGGAAGTACGACATTATGTACAACGAGATATCCCATGATTTCCAGATATCGTTCAAGAAACGAGCTGAATGGTCCTATCTGAATCTCAATTCCCTGATCATTGAACTTGCCAAAGCAGGTGTCGATATCAGTACGGGGAAACTGGAAATCCTGATTCGGTCAGAACTCATTCCCAAATACAACCCTATTAAAGCGTACTTCCAATCTCTCCCAAAATGGGACGGAGAAGACCATATCAAAAAACTGGCGTCCTACGTTCCCACCTATGATGATGAGGCTTTTCTTTACCATTTTAAAAAATGGTTGGTCCGTGCCATTAAGTGTGCGCTGGAACCGGACTACTTCAACAAACAGGCCTTGATTATCAGCCATAAGGGGCAGAGCTCAGGGAAATCTACTTGGTGTCGGTTTATCTGTCCCCCAGAACTGGCCGAATATATGGCGGAGGACATCAGCAACGATAAGGATGCCAGGATCCAATTGTGCCGGAACTTCCTTTACAACTTGGATGAGCTGGCCGTGCTGACCAAAAAAGACGTGAACGCACTGAAAGCATTCTTTTCCAAGACCTTCATCAACGAACGCCTGCCCTACGACAGGAAGAATACGACCCTGCCCAGAATCTGTTCGTTTTTGGGCTCTACCAATATGTCCTCCTTTCTAAATGATGAGACCGGATCGGTAAGGTGGTTGTGCTTTGAGCTAATGGATAAAATAGATTTCTCCTACTCCAAGGAAGTGGAAATCAAGAACGTGTGGATATAGGCCTACCACCTTGCCTATAATGATCCAGGCTTCAATCCAGAACTCACGCTAACGGATATTATGGAGAACGAAGAACGGAATAAAAAATATACCAAATTGACCACAGAGGAGGAACTGGTTTCCAAATACTTTGAAAAGTCGAATGATATCAACGACTTCGTGACCGCCTCGGATGTATTGGTCAAGCTGAGTAGCTTGAACGTAAGACTGAACCAGATAAACCTTGGGCGTGCGCTTTCCGGATTCAATTTCCAACGGGTGAAACATCCCAAACGCCAGGTGTATGGGTATTTGGCCAAATCGGTATTTGCCAAAAGTCCCTGGGAAGTAGAATCGTAGAAAAAGTGCCATTGCACCTACCTACTTACCTAATGGACCACGACCGCCCTAACTGCGGGAGCTACCATAGGTAAGATACATTAACCCCAAGTTACCTAGGTATTACCTATCCTACCTATTAGGGTAAGATGGGTAAGATCAAAAAACATCCCACCTAAGCGCTTACCCCGTATAAAGAGGGGCTTAGGTAAGAAGGTAAGAGAAAAACGAAAATAAAATTAACTAATGAAAAAAGAAAGAACCAATAAACTATCGTGTGAAAGAGCCAGAGCTTTTCCCATCGAAAAAGCGTTGGCAAAACTCGGGCACTTTCCTACCAAGGAATCTGATAAAGAAGCTTGGTTCCTGAGTCCGTTCCGCTCAGAAACCCAAGCCTCTTTTAAGGTATCCAAGAAACTGAACCGATGGTACGACCACGGTATTGGGAAAGGGGGAAATGTAATCGATCTGATTTGTCTAATCAACAAAACATCGGTAAAGGAAACATTGGATTGGCTACAAAACGGTAAGATTTCTTTTTCTTTTCAGCAGCCCCTTTTAAAAGGGGATAAACAGGATAAGATCGAGATAAAGTATGTTAAGGAACTGGGCCATTTTGCGCTAGGGGAATATGTAATGAAAAGAGGGATTTCCATCTTGACTGCCAGAAAACTGTGCAAGGAAGTTCACTATAAGTTTAAGGACAAGATGTATTTCGCCCTAGGCTTAGCGAACAACTCCGGAGGTTGGGAACTGCGGAACAAATATTATAAGAATTCCAGCTCCCCAAAAGACGTCACTCACCTCCAGAACGGGAATAGTAGACTGGTCGTTACCGAAGGAATGTTCGATATGATGAGCCTGATGGAGCGGGACGAACATCTAATGGAAGCGAATGATCTTTTCATATTAAACTCCCTAGGCTTTATAGATAAAACGTTTGATATGCTTGATACCTATGATTCGATTGCACTTTATCTGGACAACGACCGTGCAGGAAGAAATGCCGTTAAATTGATAATGCGACATCAGCCAAAATGCATAGACCGATCCAACTTATACGAGAATTTTAAAGACGTAAATGGTTGGTGGACAGCTGAAAATAAATGATCTGATGATGATAATATTTTATCCCGAAAATGAAATAACTATTAATAAATACAATTTTAATGTATAAAAGAAATAATCTGATAGTGATGTAATTCAAGATGTGTCTTTGTTGCCACAAAGACAATCTTGCTTTGCTCCCGAAGGTCGCAAAGACGGAAAAAATGAAACGTACCTATGTTAAATTTCGATGTTCTCTTTTTGAGAAAAAGTTGCTCGGGATAAAGGCCAAAAAGAGCGGTCTCAGCGTGAGTGAATATTGTAGGCGTGCTGCCTTTGGGGATAAGATCATTGAGCGGTTAACAGAGGAACAAATAGACCTTTATAAGATGTTGGCCAAGTACGGGACCAACTTTAAATTGATCGGGAACATGTACCGAAAACGGGATCCCAAGCTGACGGCCGAAGTGACCAGGCTAGCAGAAGAAATACAGACCCACCTTTATAATTTCAAAAAATGATAGGCATAGGAAAATCAATATCGCATACCGGAAATTCCATGAGCTATGGCTGGAATAAGGAGAAACAAGCAGAGGTCGTTTACTCCAATCACGTGGTTGGGCAAACTCCAAACCAGATTACCAAGGAATTCAACATCATCCAATCCCAGAATTATCAATGCAAAAAAAATACGTTGAGTTTTGTCATCAGCCCTACGATTGAAGATGGAAAACAGCTAAAAGCCAAAAAACTCAACGAGATGACTGCAAAGTTTCTCAAGGAAATGAAATTACAAGAACATCAGGCTATTGCCTTTGTTCATAGGAACCAACCGCATACTCATGTTCATGTGTACGTAAACCGTATCGATTTTAACGGAACTGCTTATAACGACAGTTTTATTGGGAAGAGGAGTCAGCTAGCCGCTGAACGGGTGGCAGAGAAAATGGGGCTTACCACGGTACGGGAAGTACAACTGGAAAGATTGGAACAGCTACTGAATATAAGACAGGAGATTAAGCAGGTACATGAAAAAGTGATGAACGAACAACGCCCCAAGGACCTGGATAATTATATCAAACTAATGAAGGAAAAAAACGTACAAGTTATCCCAAGTATCAATAAGTCCAATCAGCTGCAAGGGTTCCGGTTCCAATACAAGGGCCAAAACCTAAAGGGAAGCGAGGTACACCGTTCTATGTCCGGTAGCAGAGTGGTGATGGGGATAGCCAACCATGCAGAGAAAAGCATTCATAAGGGCCAGTATAAAACTGTTAGCCTGATGGGAAAGGCCACCCAGCTAAGTGGGAATATCGCTATAAAACTGGCTAAAACAGTCATTAAACAAGCGATCCAAAAAAGTGTTGGAATGGAAATAGGATATTAATTTGAAAACCAAAACAATATGGCAAAGCTAGACGAAATCACGGAATTATTGGTCGATGAACTGGAAGGACTGAAACAGATATTGGGACAATTGAGAACACTGACCAAGGAACTAACCAGTTCTGAGACCGTAAAGGAAATATCCCAAATACGGTACAAACAGGAGGAACTCAATAAAACACAGGACAACCACTTCAGAGAGCAAAACACGGGACTTAGTGAAGTAAAACAGAAAGTAAGTACGGCTCTCTTATTTCCGAAATGGTTCCTCATTATGATATTGGCGATTCCAATACTTTCCATCTCCACATTGGGCTATCTAGGCTATCAGGTTAGACAATTCGAGGAAGAAAAGGGAAAAGCCTTCCAGGAGGGAAAAACAACTATTTCAAAACAATTTAATACGTATTTCCGTGAGCACCCAGAAGTCTACAAGGGATTTCTGATTTGGACGGAAAAAGAGAAAGAGACAGATCCAAAGTAGGTTGCGCCCTATCCGATTTTTGCTATACGCTTATCTGCCTGAACACTACAAAAATCGGACAGGAACCATGCGCAAAGTTCTTGGGTAAGATTTGGGATGCTTTCTATTATAATGGATTTCTAACCAAACAATATGCACTTAAGAGAAGCTATTTAAGTATATTTCTAGAGCAAAGCTTTCTATCTTGTCGTGAAAAATTAATAATAACAAGGAGCTAAGAAACGATTTGCTCATTAGCGTCATCTAAAACAGAATTATCAAAGCTCTTTAAGTAAATATCAGTAGTTTTAACCGAATGATGTCCCAGCCCTTCACTAATAATTTCAGTAGAAATCCCCATGTTTTTGGCAATAGTGGCCCAAGAATGACGGATGTAGTAGGAGGTGATCTTTTCTTCGATACCAGCATCTTCAGCAATTATCTTGAATAACTTATTAACCAGCCTTCTGTCGGATTTATACTTTGTGAACATTTCAACGGACCCATCATAACCAATTGGGAAAATAAAATCGTTAGGGCTTTTTCCTTTTTTATAATATTCTAAGATACTCGCAAATTCCTCTGTTATTTTAACCGATAGAGGATCCCCTGTTTTGCTTCTTCCATAAAATATTCGACTTTCTCCAATATCTTTTAACCGCAATTTTGCAAGATCGATTAAGTTCATACCCCTACAATTGAACATACACAATAGATAATTTTGGGTGTGCCAGAGGTTGGAACCTTTCTTGTATTTTAAATTTCTAATGGTAACTATACTTTCTTTGGAGAGAGCTTTTTTCTTAGTACGTCGGGATGTTGGTATTTTATAATGATTAAATGGGTTTTTGATCGGGATGTACCTATCCTCCTTTATTGCACTGTTGTATATGGCCCTTACCCCACGCATATAGGCACTTATTCCGTTATTTGAATTTCCCTTAGCTTTATTAACTAGTTCAAACTCATTTAGAAAAGTTACGTTAAGGTGATAGAGTTTAATAGGTGCGCCATTATTGAAGTTTACAAATGCGGCTATTGAATTTTGATACCATTTTGCTGTACTGGGCTTTCCTTCCCTCAATTTCCGGTCAATCAAAACTTGTCCCCACTCCGATAAAGATATTTCATTGGAGAGGTTCTTTTTTAAATCGGAGTCTAATTTCTTATCCCAGGATTCCTTAATATTTTCTATTAGGACATCAACAGATATCTCATTGATAACTTTACCAAGTTTATCAATTATTGATTTGGCCGAGTACAATTTATCGTTCAGCTTTTTATTTATTTCATCGCAATCCTGTTCCCTATTAGCAATTGCTGATTTCTTAAATGCCATGTTTTTCTCGTCCCATCCGTCACTTGAAGTGTAAAATGGAAGTCGAACGATTCTTTGCTTCTTATGAAACACACGCAATGCAATCGGAAATAATCCTTCCGTGTTTTTTGAATGCATACGTACGTCTAAAATTAATCTTGCTCGAGCCATATCTCATAGGTTTTAACTGTAAGATAATTAAAAATGTGCATAGTTTGTGCATAGTTTTATTTGATGCCATTTGATATCATATGATATCAAATGTGTGCAAGTTATTGTTTTTCAATGAGATATAAGTATAAAGGAATCTATGGGAAACTAAAAAAAGCGCCTTCTAAGCAGGCGGTCGAAGGTTCGAATCCTTCTGCCATCACCAGTAAAATAAGGGCCTTATAGATTTTTTAATCTCTAAGGCCTTTTATTTGCACTCAATTTGCACTCATATATTGTCCTTATTTGTTTTAATATGGTTTTATATATATAAGGGATCAAGTCCAAAGTAATGATCGTAGGTCTACATACTTTCCTTTTCTTTGGCCCTAACGAGGCAATGTAGATGATAGAATTAATTTAGACCAATAAACCCTATGAGCACAATACCCGTTTTAGAGTATATCCATAAAATGATTAATGGAAGTCTGGATGAAAATGACTGCACATTTATGACTTATCCAACAGCTATTTCTAAAGTACTAGGTTTTAGGATAGCTGAAGATGATAAAGGAACAGCAATCATTGAAGTAGATACCGACCCTTTAAAATACGGAAACAAACAGGGTACTATACACTGTGGGTATGTATGTGAATTAGCAGATGTAGCAATTGGAAATTTAAAAGAGGAAGGTAAGAGTTTCTCCTCTATAGAGCTTAAAACAAACTTTTTTCGTCCCGTATGGAAAGAGTCACTAAGAGCGATCGCTAAACCAATACAAAATGGAAAAACAATAAGTTGTTATGTATGCGAAATTTATAAAAGCAATGGAAAACTGGCAGCTTCGGTAACTAGCACAGTGATGACGCTTCGGGGTGAAAAAGCTAAAGGGAGGTAGAACTGTTAAGCATTGGAATTTTTAAGAATTTCAGTTATTCGAGTTCTTCAACAATCCTCCTGTTTATTGTATAGACCCATTTAAACTACAGTAATATCAGAGGGTTACGCTAAATTTAATTGATCCAAAGTTTATTCGTGACAAATGAAATACATCATATACTTGATGAATATGGGTTGGCTCTTGATGAAGTTAAAGAGAAAAACCTGAGTGAGTTTTCAAATTTAGAAAAAGTATTAAAATATCTCGGAATATCAATATGCCAAGGTCCGAAATAAATGTATGACCAGGAAAATCAGAAATGGTCGAAATCAATGTACTAAGGTCCCCGGACAAGTAAGAGTACACCAGAATTATTTTCTATAAAAACAAAGGGATCGATTCGGCGATAATGGCCATGTCTTTTTTGCCCGTACCCCCTCGTTCCGTTTTCTTTCTCGACCTCGGAGAACTCAATTATGAAATTGCCCTTGTTCATCTTAATCCCAACTTCCAATATATAACGATCGTCCCTACTGCCTATTGTCTTTCTTAGCTTATTGGCCATTGCCCAGACCGGCTAATCCCGCATTGATTCAATCTGATTTTGGATTTCCGTAATAGGAAAGCCCTTTTTTGTTGTCATAATAAGAACATTGTTGTAATCTATAACAAAAAAGAAAAGGAGGAATTCTGCATGATGGAAACGCTGCGAAGTGATGTCAGGCTCTAGCTCTTTATCTAAAATCTAACTAAATGGCAGCACCTTTTTTGTCGTGATGTTCCTTAAAATATTAAAGACAGGAGGCCTCATTTTCGACATATACTATAAAACTTAACAGATTAATACTTTAAAGTTTAGTCCAGAATTTGTGTTTTTATAACCATTATGACAAAATAGGGATACTCATTTTTTTTCATTGTTATTTTAACTTATAGTTTGGCCATTTATCCCCGTATTTTTAATGTTTCTTTGAACTATTTTTAAATTCGTCGCAATCATTTCCATCTCCAATTCCTTGAACTGTTTAAGGGGAGGGGCCAGATATGGGCTGCACAAGCCTAGGAGTGAGGCGGCCCCTTTTAACCCTTTGAGATAGCTGGATCCATATTTGCCCACATGGTAAAGCATTTTGGCCACTTCCATTACCTGCTCTTGCAGTTGTGCCATTCTTGGGAAATCCCTGTCCAAGGAAGCCCGGTACAACGCAACGTACAGATGTGGAAATAAATTGGCCCCGCCATTGACACCACCATCACCACCCATAAGGACCGTTTCGGCGGTAATTTCTTCCGGACCAACAAAAAGGCCAAAATCTTCCCTTTGGATTCCATGGATGAGGGACTGGAAATAAACGGTGTTGGCAGAGCTGTCCTTCAGACCGATTATATTGGGGTTTTTGGAAAGTTGTATTGCAGTAGCGGTATCGATATGTACCTTGGTAAGTCCGGGCATATTGTACAGGTACAAGGGTAGTGGCAGGCTGTTTGCCAAGTCTTCATAATATTCCAACAATTCCTGCTGGCCCAAATTGAAATAGTAGGGAGGTGCCGCTACCACTGCCATCGCTCCATGTTCCTTGGCCAAATGGGCCAATTCAAGGCTTTCACCCAATGAAGTATCTGTTATACCTACCATTACAGGAATCTTATTCTTTGCCGCCAGGCAGGTCTGCTTTATCATTTCTTGTCTTACACTATACTTTAGGCCCGTGGCTTCACCCGTGGTCCCCAAAATAAATACGCCATGGACCCCTCCCTCCACTAAATGGGCAATTAATCCATGTACTGCGGGTACGTCCAAATTGTAATCGTTGGTCAAGGGGGTCAATAATGGTGGTATAATTCCTTTCATTTTTTGTATCTAATTATTATTATATTAAAGTTGCTTGGGGTCAATGACCACATGTTTTACGGATTGTCTTAGGTATGTATATGTAATATGTACCAAGCCATCCGAGGTCTGGATTATGGCAGGGTAGGAATATCCTGATTCTGCCGGGGCGTTTTCCAAGGTCATTACGGGTTTCCAATTGATACCATCATCGGATATGGCCAGATTTATCATATTTCTGCCTTTGGGATCTTCCCCTTTCTTTGTGGTGTGATTGTATATAAGTAATTGCCTGTAATCTGTCAGGGTTACGGCATCGGTTCCCGAATTGGGATTGGGAAGTTCGGTAGCCGTCATTTTGCTCCAGGTCTTGCCTTGGTCTTCGGACCAGCTTTGGGAAATTACATTTTGCCTTGTTCTGCACAATACCTGCATTTTTCCATTGGGATAGGTAAGTATACTGGGCTGAATTGCATCAAACTCTTTCCCGTCATTAATGGGCCCCACTACCTCCCAGGTTTTGCCATTGTCCTTACTTATTTCAAAGTGTACCATCCAATCCACATCTCCGTCCTCTAGCATAATTTCTGTACTGCTAGGGCTAAGGATAGTGCCGTCCTCCAATTGAATAGGCTTGTTTTTGACCGGGCCCAACAAATATCCAATTTTTTCGTCCATTCCCATTTTTTCTGGTTTGGACCATGTTTTTCCACCATCTGGAGAGGTCATCAACATGCCCCACCACTTAATGGGGTCCGGTCCCTCCTTATAAAATAATAACAGAGGCCCTTCCTTTGGCTGAAATAACACCGGATTCCATAAAGGATAACGTAGGCTGTCGTTTTGCACTCCATTTGCCACTTCTTCCGGCCTGGTCCATTTGCCTCGCACCATTCTGGATACACGGATCCCCACATCCGGATTTTTCTCATGGGTGCCTGCAAAAAATGCACTCACCAAACCAGTGGGCGTTTCCACTATAGTAGAGGCATGGCATTCCGGGGTGGGTTTTTTGTCCAAGGGGAAAATCAACTCTCCACTTATATAAGGACCCTGTCTTGGGTGAGACAAAGAGGGTAACGTGAATTTACCGGTAATGTCATTACCACTTTTGGTCTCATTGGTTGTGGCGGTTTCCCCTGTTTTGTTCTTACAGGAGATTAGTATCAAAGTAATTATGGCAAGAGTATAAATAGTATGTTTCATTGTAGTCTGTGGTTTACTCAGAATAGGTTTTTTGATTAAGACTGTTTGAGATAAATAATAAATGAATCTGATGAATGGATTAATTTTCGGCCCGGAAATCGAACCATAATTTAATGGGATAGTTTTGGTCTCCGGTCCTCCCGGAATAAAAGCCTTTCTGACTTTTAGGACCCAGTTTATCGGCATCCTTGAATTTGGTTCCTATGGCCGGGATATGGTACAAGAAGGAAAGATCGCCCTTGGGAAAAGAGGGGAATACCTTGCTGGTAGCATATTCCGGTTCTTTTGGGACAAAGAGCTGAAAATATAAATTGGGTGTTTCGGAAATAACGGTAAAAGGCGTTTCCGTGGTAGTAAACTTTACCCAATACAAATTACCGTGATATCCTTTAAATTCCGGATAAATTAGGTGGTTAAAGGTTGCTCCGGTAACGGTATTGTTGTACTGTTTTTTCCATACCCCAAAATTACTACCCTTTGTCCTGTTCTTCCATACCCTATAAGGCCCCCTACCCATCCATGTTGCCTCTGTACATTTCTCTTCTGGATAATCGAATGAAATGCCGAGGTAATCCATATCTTCCATCTTTTTTTGAAGGGGACTCGCCTCTAGTTGTAATAGGCCATTTTTAAAGAATTTCCAGATTATTTGTTCAGGATAGCCGTTCCTCAAAACTTCGAGCAGAAAGTTTCCTTCCCTGTCCTTTTCCCATTTTGTACTAATAATTTGCGAAGAACTCCCTGCCGGAACCGGTCCTCCGGAAATCGAAATTTTACCTTGGCTATTTTTAACGGAATTAAGGGTACCGTCCTTTTTGTTAAAAACAATCTGCACTCCACTTGTAGAAACACCAATCGTCTGATCTATTTCCAGTATCTCTATTTCTTTGTCGGTATTGGAAATGGGTTGTATTAGTTCTTTGGCCTTTTCATGGGGTTGAATGACTGGCCAGCTCCATGTATATAGTTCCTGTCCGTTGTAATCCTTGGCCGTAAATTCAAATATATCGGCAATTTGAAGGGCTTCGCTGCAGTCGATCGTTATTTTAGAGGAGGTTCCCGGTTTTGCATCCGGACCGGTAATATTCCCCGAACCGACCAGCTTTTTTTCCGTATCCCCTATGTCCGTCTTTAAGGCTCTCCAGCTAAAGGAACACTGGCTTAAATTGGTATAAATGTATTTGTTTTTTATAATCAACCTTCCGTTCCATTCCTTGTTAATGGTGACAGGTTCAACCTGTACAGGGGACCAAACTTCTTTTATTGTATAAAAACTAGCCTCTTTTTCGCGATGGGGCCCTAAGATTCCGTCAGGGGCATGGTGACCGTCACCATCGAATACTTTGCCCGATTTATCTGTACGCAAAACCGCCTCATCTGAGAACGCCCATAAAAAACCACCGGCAAATAATGGACTTGTTTCGTAATTTCGCCAATATTCATCCAGTCCGGCTCCCAGACCCCCATCATAAAGTCCATGCAAAAGTTCAGTGGCCATAAAGGGATCGTTTCCCGAAACAAATCTTCCAGTGGCATAATTATATTCGGGATAATGGCCCGTGTCTACTCCGTTGCGCAATAACCATGGGTAGATTACCGGTCGTTTTTGGATATCCCAGGTGTGGATCCACTTTTCATTAGCAAAATCCCAGCCTCCTTCGTTGCCATGGTCCCAAATGATCACACTGGGGTGATTTTCATCTTTTAAAATTACTTCTTTTATCATTTTTGGACCTACAATCGTATCGTAACCATCTTGCCAGCCCGTAATTTCATCCAATACAAAGATTCCCAGGGAATCACATAATTCAAGAAAACGTTTATCGGGCACATAATGTGACATCCGCACCGCATTCATATTCATTTCCTTCATTAGTCCAATGTCTTCGAGGTGATTTTTTTCACTAAGGCTTCTTCCCGTTTCTGGCCAGAAGGAATGTCTATTGACCCCTTTGAAGATTACTTTTTCTCCATTTACATAAAACCCATCATGTTTTCGAAGTTCTACGGTACGGAAACCTATTCGTTCCGTAACCTCATGTACAACTGTATTTCCACGTTTTAATTCAAACTTAAGGTCATACAAAGTTGGCCTTTCTGGGTGCCACGATTCTATGTTGTTGAACTTTGTTGAAAAATAACGTTCAGAAATACCTTTCTCCAAGTTGCCCAGAGTTTTTTGATCCATTTTATTGCCTTCCAAATCATAGAGATAAGCAGTGACCGTATAGTTTGATTTAGGGTTGTTGATGGCAATCAAGGTATTCAATGATCCATCGGCTTTGGCATTCACAGCTGTGCGGCTCATATGTGTTTTAGGAAGGATCTCTAAAAAGACCGGGCGGTAAATTCCACCAAAAATCCAAAAGTCGGCCTGTCTTTCGGCACGGTTTATCGATTCGTTTTCGGATTGCTTGGCCACATCCACTTCCAATAAATTGGCCTGGCCATATTTCAATAGCTTGGCTATGTCATATTTGAATCTTGTAAAACCTCCCTGATGTGTTGTTCCGGCCGATACGCCATTAATTTTAACCTTGGTATCGGTCATGGATCCATCAAAAACAATATTGACCGTATTGCCCTTCCAATCCAGGGCAACATCAAATGTATATTGGTAAAGCCCGTGTTCCAGGCCCAATTTTTTATCCTTGCTTTTCCAATCGTGCCCGTAGTTATAGGTACCAAAACCTTGAAGTTCCCAATTGGACGGAACCTCTATTTTGTCCCATTTATTACTATTTTGCCCATCCGTGCAGTAGAAATCCCATTTAACGGTATTGGCGGCATCGGTTCCGGAAAGATATACTATCTCTGTTTTTTGGGCATACAGTTGAATGGAAAAGCCCAACGCGATTAATGAATAAAATGCTTTTTTTAATATCATGTCCTAGTATTGATGGTTCAATTTTGATTTCTTGCAATTGTTGACTTTCGATTCAAATCCTAATTATTTATTAGTATATTTTTATTATTTTATCAGTGTAATGTTATTGAGTAATTTTAGTGGAATAATGGTCAATTCCGCATCAAGTTTATTTTGGTGATAAATGACGTACAAGTTATTATTGTATTCTAATGCATAAGGATATGCCCATTGTTGGTTTGTGAAGTCGTCACCTCCCTTGAAATAGGATGAAAAGGGCGCATCACCTGGCCTTAAACGGAAGATTTTGGAAAATCCGGAAGTTCCTTTTTCCCCAAGACTTATACAGATCCATTTGCGATGATTCAAATTACTGATCAAATACGGTCTTCCGCTGGATAAAATACCTCCATAAGGTTTCGATTTTGTTGCTTTGAAATTGGTTAGGCCAATCGATGTCCAATTTTTTCCATTGTCCGTGCTGGTAGACACACAAAAATGATCTTCATCTTCAGGAAGCGAATAATTACGGATAATCAATAGGATTTCATCTTCCAACACCAAAGTGGTCGGTTCTGGGAAGCCTTTTATGTAATTTTGAGGAATTGGGACCGTTTCCCACATTCCTGGGTTTTGCCCTTTACTTATGGCTACCCTAGCTCTGAGGTCTTTATCAAGTCCGGCCATAATGAAATTCCCATTTGCCATTTGTCTGGGTTCGTCCATCGGAAAAAAATTATTTATGACAATTCCTTTGGAAACCCAGGTTTGGGTTGTCTCTTCCAGATAAAATCGTTCTGTTTTTAAATCGGTAGCAAAAATTCTATTTCCCTTGAGATATCCCCTAGTATGTCCGGTAAAACTGGCACTAAAAAAATTCAATGTATCGTTTACGGACCAGAACGACCCATGACTGTGGTTATATAAACCATCCACGACCGGAGCCAAAACCTGTTCATCCTGCCATGTCGACCCTTGGTCCAATGACCTTTTTACTTTTACATGTTCTAAAGGGCCATTTTCCTTTATACCATCAGGACCGGTAGCCCAACTGGCATACATAATACCTTTGTGTTCCGCTATGGCGGAGCCAATTAGAAAAGTGGATGGCAATTCTGCAGATCGTACCTTTACATGCCTAATATTATCTTGGGGCAAGAGTGGTGGATTTTCAAAGCTTTCATCCGTGTTCTGCCACAAATTGTGTTGTGCATTAATCACCATTGTGCCCATAAACTGAAGAATAGCCAATAATATAGATCGCTTTTTAATTTTCATAATTTCAAATTTTACTGTATTATTCTTTCAATTGGATTTGTGCAAATATAGGAAGGTGATCGGATGGGAAAAGGTTGCCACGCTGTTCCGAAATGCTTACATATTGTTTCACCTTTACTTTTTTATTGCTGAAAATATAGTCGATACGTTCCCGATTTTTTACAGGGACACTTCCAAAACTATGGAAGGTCCAATCTGGACCATATTTGTTTTTTGCAAGTTTCGCCGTATCGAACAACCCTTTATTCTTTTTGTTGGATACTGTAAGTATTTGATAAGTTTGAGATTCGTTCTTAGAGTTAAAATCACCAATAACGATAGCTTGGGATCGGCCTGCAATGTGATGCACTTTTTCCAGTAGCAGTTTGGCACTTTTCTCCCTTGCATATTCCCTATTGTCAAAATGCGTGTTAAAAATGAAAAATGATTCCTCTGTAACCTTATCCTTAAATTTGCCCCAAGTAACAATTCTATAGGTAGCCGCACCCCAGCTAATAGACGGTTTTTCTGGACTTTCCGATAACCAAAATGTAGCCTTTTCTATAAGTTTGTACCGAGCCTTATTATAAAATATAGGACTATACTCCCCTTTGGTTCCTCCGTCATTTCTGCCTATGCCGATATGGCCATATTGGGAAAGTTTCGATTCTATGTAGAGGAGTTGGTCGTGAAGTACTTCTTGCATCCCGATTATACCTGGCTTGTAGAAATGGATTAAATCCCCGACCCATTTTTTTCTATGCTCCCAATCGTTGGAACCGTCTTTGGCATTGGAATTTCGGATGTTAAATGACATTATTGCAACCAAGGAATCCTTTTTTGCTTTGGAAGGGTAATTGGAAGACGCCAATGCAAGGGAGGAACTTACACAAATACCGTAAAATAAGACCAATATTTTTATCTTGGGCCGAACAAGGTTAAAGGTTGCATTCATCTTCTTTAAATTAATTTTATTATTAAATAGGGGTTACTTGATCATTAAGTTGACCGCTGGGATCTGCACATTTAAACTCCCGTGATTTGGCAGGGGATTGTAAAAGTTGGTATTCATTTGCTTTTAGGGTTCTATATAAATATTTTTCATGGGATACGCTTCTAGTTTTATAAGTTCGGCATCATTTCCCTGGGAAAAGAATGATACGCCTAAACTGTCGGCACGTGAGGGAAATACGCGTGCCCCTATACACTGTTTTCCATTTACAAAGACCTCAATTATGCTTTTATCAATAAATATTCTCAGGTTTAGATTCTCATCAGGGTCCAGTAGTACAGGAGCTGTTTCTGGAACCCTATAGTTAACATCGGACAGGCTGGAAGAATAAGTAGTTTCTAGACTCACCAAACTGTATCTTGCCCTTTTATAGTATTCTGCTTCTTTGGTTCCTTTGTTGTATTCCAAGCCTTTATAATCCCCTTTGTTTTTATAGAAAATTATTTTGGTGTACTCTTCCTTATCCGGAGACCTTAGTACATTGATTTCGACCATTTCTGATTTCCTCATATCAACTTCGGCAACAATTTCCAAGGTGTTTCCTTGTACCTTTTCAAGTAGTGTTTCTTTACTCCTGGGCAATTCTATATGATCCATTTTAATTCCTTCTTTTCTGAGACTGCTGAGGGCTTCCACTGGTTCAATTCTTATTTCATCTTCAGATACTAGGGATAGTTGGCGCGGTAAGGACATCACTTGATCCCATTCGTTAAATACCTTGCCTCTATTGATATTGAAAATGGCAATTACACCACCCTTTCCATCAGGAAATGCCGATGGTGCATGTATGCCTGAAGGACGTGATGTTCCAAAATTAAACTTGCCGTGCGAGGTTGCATTAAATTTATCGTTTAGTTCATCGTAATCTCCCAGCAAATATTGTGCTCCGCTCAAATGGCTAAAGAAAAGCAAGATATGCCGGTTTCCAATAGGCCAAAAATAAGGACAAGCACCATCATCTCCGATCTTGGTGAATCGATCATCAACTACAAATTCATGCAGATACTCCCAATCTAGTAGATTTTTGGATTTAAAAAGGTAATGTGCCCTAATGGGCTTTCCTCCCGGCCCGTTCGGCCCCCTGCTTCCCGAGAGGGAATAATAGGTGTTCTCCTTTTTCCAAATGAAGGGGTCGAATACGGTATAGGGTTGAGGAGATTTGGAATTGCTCTCCAAAGGAATAACTGCCTTACCACCTAACTTTTTCCAATTCAATAACAAGGGGTCATCTGCTATGGCAATCATATTCCCTTTTTCCGTACCATGGTACATGACAATGACGCGGTCATCCTCTACCCATGCCGAGCCTGAAAAGGATGCACGCTCAGGGCCGGGATAAATGGCATATGGTAAATCTTTCCAATGTACCAAGTCTTCGCTAACCGCATGCCCCCAATGTTGTCTAGGGTCCTCGGGAGGATAAGCCTGATAAAAAAGATGCCATTTCCCATTCCAGAAACTAAGGCCATTAGGGTCATTAAGCCTTCCTTCAGGACTTACAAAATGATAGGTTGGCCTGTAAAGATCATTGTTAAATTTTGCCCTGGAAGCTTTAAAACGGTGCATTAAGGGGTCAGCTTCCAAGGCTTTCATCTGTTGTTTTAAAGTTGTTGGATAATTAAATTTTGGAACACGTGATTCAAAGTTGTTTTCCTGCCCTTTAATCTCCATATGTGTATTAAAAAATAGGGTAATAAGCCAAATATTTTTAAAAAGAAGATTATGGGTGTTCATAGGGTCGTTAAATTAAAATTAGTAGGGTCTGCTTTTACCAAGAGTTAGGTTGCTGAATTTAACCTTTCCTTGGGCAATTGTAAATTGCAGACTAACGTTTAAAATATTTATATTTTGCGGGTTGTTGTTTTCCTGTTGTGGTCATGGTTGTCGTTATCTCATGATTGGGCCTTTCCCAATAGAATAACGCTCCTGTTTCTGTTCCCACCAATAAGTCAGGAACCCCGTCGTTGTTAAAATCGGAAACAACTGGACCGTCGGTATGCCCCATAAGTGTTTTGGATACTACCCTGCCCATGTATTGCAGTACCATTTTTCCATCTTGCATTCCTATATTTTTCATCCAATCGAC
Source organism: Arenibacter flavimaris (assembly GCF_030291335.1). NCBI lineage: Bacteria > Pseudomonadati > Bacteroidota > Flavobacteriia > Flavobacteriales > Flavobacteriaceae > Arenibacter > Arenibacter flavimaris. The sequence goes on along the minus strand of NZ_JASWIM010000017.1, from coordinate 102,094 downwards.
TGCAGGTTTAGAGGAAAAGATAAGATCTTCCATGCCATCACCATCCCAGTCGACAAATGTAATTTTCAACCTGCCATGACTTGAACCTGTTCGTTGGTTTAATAAAATGGGGTTTCCATCGGGGAATATGAAATTGCGTTCTGGGTGCCCCAATTTTAAGCTGTCCCCTTCCTTAATTCTTGGATAGACAACTAGGTATCCCTCGTGGTCCAACATCACCAAATCGTTAAGTCCGTCTTGATTTAAATCCATAATGAATGGAGACGTGCGCCATGGTGCAAGCAATTCTTTTCCCTTCGAAACTCCTGGGGTCCAAGCAGGTTTTTGCGGTTCTCCTTTCCACTCTACCTCAATAGGTTTTGGAGCAGAAAGTTTTGGCGCTTTCCGACTTCCAATGTTTTTTAACCAAACGATATTTCCGTTGTGCTCGTTTACCAGGATATCGGCCAATCCATCACCATCCCAATCGCCTACATCAATAGTGGTATACCCCCAATGAGGTTCTTCGGTATTGGGTAGTGTCTCGGTCGGGATTATGCGTATAGGAACTCCTTTCAACTCTAAGGGTTTGGGAGCATCCCATTTAGGCAAATATCCTCCTAAATTTTTTACAAAATATATGTCACCTGCTCCATTTCCACTTATAATGTCTTGGAGTCCGTCCCCGTCCCAATCATAGACACGGGGCGTGGCCAAAGCACCTAAGTCAACGAACTTGGCTTCTTGTTGCAAGAACCTTGGGGGAAAAAACTCCGGGATTCCATCCACTATTTTACCCGTGTTTTTTAGAAAAGAGACTTTTCCGTCTTCATCCCCTGCCAAGATATCCACGAAACCATCTTGGTCTAGGTCAACGGCACGTAATTTGGAAGCATTGCCATATAAAGAATACAATTGGATAGGTACATTTGCAGATTTCAAGGGTACGCCTTCCTGATAACTATGTGTTTTTGAAGTTCCCTCGTTTTTAAAGTATATTATATTTGAAAAATCACTGATGGCAATATAATCCAGATCTCCGTCATTATCGTAATCTGCCAAAGGAACTTCCAAATAAAGATGATTGCCAATAGGTTCTCCAGTGGCGGTAACTACTTTTTGGGGAGCTTCATATTCAGGGGATTCATTACTGCCCTTATTTTTGAAGAAAAGCAGGTAGTTTCCAATCTTGGAGGACAGACCGCACATTAGATCATAATTGGAATCACCATCAAAGTCGATTAATTTCCATGTATTGTAATTGGTGTCCTGTATATGGCCCTTTGCGGGAAGAGGCAATGTGATACGTTTCCAGAATACATTTTCGGGAACATCCGCGTACATCAATAATTGATCGTTAGTTCTATCTGGTGTTAAAACATGGTAATGCCCATTAACATCGGATACCTCAAAAAATTTTCCGTCATAGCCAAGGCGGAACCTATCCGAGGAAATCTTTTCACCAAATCTAAAAACCGGCATATCAACATTTCCACTAATATTTTCATAATAGAAGATTCCCGATTCCACATAACTTCCTGATTGGGATATGAGAAGATCCAGATCCCCGTCCCCATCAAAATCCATTGGCATGGGTACGGATTTGAATCCCACGTCTAGATCTACCAACAAGCCCAGATTGTTGAATTCAAGTTTTTGTATGCCACTATTCAACATGTTGGAAGATATAGGTTTATTACTTGGGTCGGTTTTACAGCAGACTAGGGTGCATAATATTACAAACCCAAAGACACCCATATTTTTAATTAACATTTTATACATAGAAAAAAAGAATTTTAAATTTTAAAAATAGCTCAATAACCATTTTTAGTAATAGCATGCCCAGCAATTATTATGAATTCACCTAATGGCAAAAAAGGCATAATAGGGCAGGCATTCCAAACTTCATCGTATCAAATTGGCCAATATATTTCCTGAATTGTAATTGACCCAATTTAACATTTTACCAACCTGGATTTTGGTTATAAGCATTGGAGGTCCTATCGATCTGATTTTGTGGTATGGGCCGTAATGTGTGCTTTTCAGTAATATTATTCTTTGCATAATTGGGACTGTTGGTGGCATTGGAATACATCTTAACCCTATCCAACAAAACCCCCATACGTGATAAATCATACCATCTTTGCATTTCTCCTAGCAATTCCCTACCACGTTCTTCCAAAATTAAATCAAGCCTCACCTCGCTTTCTGTGATTTTCATTTGGGATTCAAACCCAGGCCATGCAGCTCTTCTTCTGACCACATTTAGCATTTTGGCTGCATTAACTTTATCATCAATTTTTATATAGGCTTCAGCGGCAATAAGATAAGCCTCAGCCAATCGCATTACAAAAAAATCACGCGTTCCTTCTTTCAGATTCGTAGATTCTCTGGTAGGGTCAATAAATTTACCTAAGGATGCATAAACCCTCTCCGTATAACCTGTTCCGGCCTCTCCATTACGTTCTTCCGGAGTATAGATTACATGTGTTTGGTTATGATGTGCGTCAACATAGTTTTGGGTTAATATTTTCTCTACCCTTGATCCGTTTTCGCCAGAAATATAATATTTCTGTCCTATATTGACCCCTGGAAGGAATATGGCAGTGTCCCCAACTTTTTGGGCAGGCAATAGATTGCCAGTATTGTTGGCAAACCATACATGTTGATAACTTTTATAATATCTGGAATCGTATTCCCGATTCCATAAGGAAAGGGCATAAGGTGTTGGGGAATATCTAATATACGGCCTACCATAATCAATGCTTCGCTTCATCCCTGGAAGTTTGTCGTACCCCATAAGAAAGAACAGGTGCGATCTATTCCCGTTGCCACGTGTAAGTGGGTCGGTTGAGTTTTGAATGCCCCATATTACCTCGCTATTTTTTTGATTATCAATTTTCCATAGATCAGCATAATCCGATAGCAGTGAATAATTTTCATTTTTAATTATATCTTCTGCCAACCTAATCGATTTTTTAAAGATTTCTTTATCGTTCTCTAGCCATCCATAAGTTAAATATACCTTGGAAAGAAGAAATTGTGCGGCCGCTTTAGTTGCCCTACCATAGTCAACTTGTTTATCCGGAAGATTGGCTATTCCATATTCCAAATCAGGAATTATGGCCGTTTGGTATATCTCGTTTCTTGAAGTTTTATTTGCCTCTGTTTCAATACCAATGGTTTCTGAAAGAGTAAGATGTACATCACCAAACTGCCGAACCAAAATAAAATAATACATGGCACGCAAAAACCGTGCCTCGGCAGTTAATTCTATTTTAAAGTCTTCGTTAACCTCCTCATTTTTGTCAGTTCTTTCTATGATGGCGTTGCACTGGTTGATTCCTTGGTACATTGTGGACCATACCTCCCAAAGTTCATCCAAGGAAGGGTCAAAGTTGTATTGACCAAGTTTTTTATTGCCATCGGAACCATTAGAGTGAAGGTCTGTACCATATACCGTCATGCTCATACCAGATTCTTGTCCAAAATATTGAACCTTTAGATAGGAATAGGCAGCATTCATGGCATCTTCAAGGCCTTCCTTGGTGGAGTAATAGGAATCTGAACTAACATCAGAAATCATATTTTCCTCTAAATAATCATTACAGGAAAGAAGAGCGAATATTGTTAAAAGCACTGTTGTAATAGCTGCTTTATGTTTTATATTGTCCATATTATTTTTTTTAGAAACTTACATTAATACCAAAAAGAATTGTTCTGCTGCTTGGAACATCATAATATAAAATACCCTTATCATGTTCAGGGTCCCACCCATCGTATTTCGTAAACATAAATAGATTGTCTCCAGAAACATAAAGTCTCATTTGATTCATTTTTAATGTTTTAATAACGGATTCGGGCATGGTATACCCAAGTGTTATGTTACGCAGCTTTACAAAGGAGCCATCAAAGTAATTATTGGAGGAATCAAATCTGGGGTAGTTTTGATTTTGATTGGGTCTTGGATAGGCATTTGTGGGATTATTAGGGGTCCAATAGTCTACATCCAAATTGTTATACCTTCCGGCAAGCGAATTAAATTCATGATGAAATCTGCTGTAAATGGTAGATCCCTGGCGTATATATAGGAATGCGGACAAATCAATACCATTAAATTCAAACCTATTTGTAATCCCCATGTTCCATTTTGGAACACTTGATCCTCGGATAATCCTGTCATCGGAATCGATGATCTTATTGTTGTCTTGATCTTTTAGTTTGATTTCACCTGGAATGAAACCATAGCTATTCGCCAATGTTTCTTCACTGGTCTGCCAAATACCTATTTTTTCATAATCGTAGAATACGGAAATTGGTTGTCCAATAAACCAATTGTTACCTATGTCATCTACTTTACCGTTATATAATTCCAGTATCTCCTCTTTGTTTTTGTACCAATTGAGGTCTATATTCCAGTTTAAGCCCTTTGGTCTCTCCAGTATAGCAGCACTTAAATTTAATTCTACCCCCTTATTGGCTGTTGAACCCACATTTTCAAGTATATTGGAATATCCGGATGTGATGGGCAATTGGCGGAGCATTATTAAATCTGAAGTTTTTGAGTTGTAGTAATCAATAGACCCAGAAATTTTGCCGTTAAAAAATCCAAAATCAATTCCTGCATCGATTGTGGCAGTAGTTTCCCATTTTAAATCTGGATTTGGGATATCACTTAAGGCATACCCATAGCCTGGTGAGCCATCCCAGTCATATACGGTTTGTGATAATGCCCCTTGGGTTTGATAAGGGTTTATTCCCGTATTTCCGGTTACCCCATAGCTGGTCCTTAGTTTTAAATTGGAAACCCATATCTGGTCTTTAAGCCAAGGTTCGTTTGTAATTCTCCATCCTAAAGCGGCTGAAGGGAAATACCCCCATTTTTTTCCTTTTGATAAGCGGGAGGAACCATCAGCTCTAACTGTGGCCTGCATTAAGTATTTTCCATCATAGTCGTAGTTTAGCCTTCCCATAAAAGAGGAAAGCTTCCATTCCTCCAACTGGCTATTCACTCCCAAAATGTTGCTTCCAGTGTCTAGATTGTAAAATTTTTGACTTTCGTAAGGAAGGTTGTCAACTGAAATACCGTAATTCTCCTCTGTAAAACCCTGAACAGATTGCATTGCGGTAAAATTTATGCCATGTTTTCCGGCAAAATCCCGTCCATATTTTAAAATATTTTCCAATGTGTAGGTAAATCTGCCCATATTTTCAACCATTGCATCCGATGCGCCGCCAAGATTTGCATCTGTATATGTTCCACGGAACCTTCCCCTTCTTTGATCTCTACTGTCGATCCCAATATTTATTTTATAGTTTAGATTTTTGGAGAAATCCAGTTCTGCATAAATTGAGGAAAACACACGGTTGATCTTATATTCATCTGTGAAGTTTTCAGATTCAATATCGAAAAGCGGATTTGATAATTGTCCGTCCGTGGTCGGTAAAAAAACGGGTTCGCCAGTAGTTAAATCATATGTTTCCCCAATTGGGGAGTTTAGTAGGGCACTTTCAACCGTGCTGCTATTGCCCACATCGTTTATGCTTCTTGTAAGTAAAGTTGAGGTGCCGACCTTGAACCAGTCGGTAAATCTATGGTCTAGATTTAGCCTTGTAGTATACCTTTTATAGTACATGTTCTTTATGGTGCCCCTTTCATTATAAAAGCCTACCGATAATGCAAACTGAGTTTTATCATTGCCCCCTGAAAAGCTTAATTGATGATCGTTCTTATATCCTTGACCAAAAATTAAATCCGGATAGTTATAGGACACCCCATTTTTTAAATTTGCCAATTGTATTGCTTCAAATAAATGTTCATCATCACTGTAAGAGTTTGTTGACCTATACGCTTCCCTGCGATATTCAGCAAACTCTTGGGCATTCATCATATCTACCATTCTACTAATAGAAGTAGATCCATAGAAATTATTGTAGGAGACCTTGGATTTGGAAGCACTGCCTCTATTTGTACTTACCAATATAACTCCATTGGCCCCTCTGGAACCATATATTGACGTAGAAGAGGCATCTTTTAAAATTTCTATAGATTTAATATCATTGGGGTTAATATCATTGATCCCTCCTTCCAATGGTATCCCATCAACAACATAAAGAGGTTCGTTGGAAGCGCTAAAAGATCTGTTTCCTCTGATCCTTACCGTTGGAGCTGCACCAGGAACTCCACTGCTTTGAACTATATCTACCCCTGCCGCTTTTCCTTGCATTTTCTCTACCATGCTCAGTGAAGGACGTTCTTGTAAATCTTTTACTCCAATAGAAACGACGGATCCTGTTATGTCGGATTTTTTCTGTGTGCCATATCCCACGACCACTACTTCATCCAACCCAGCTGCATCTTCCTTCAAGCTTATGGAAAGGTTGGTTTGCCCATCAACAGTTATTTCTTGTGTAGAAAAACCTAAGTATGAAATAACCAATATAGGCGACTCGTTAGTAAGTGTAATGGAAAAATTACCGTCAAAATCTGCGGTAACCCCATTAGTGGTCCCTTTTTCCACCACGTTGGCTCCTGGCAAGGGTTGCCCTTTGTCATCGGTTATTGTACCTGATATTATCTGTTGTACCAATTTCTCTTCTTTAATAGCTTTTCTTTTTTCTTTGCTTTTGGAAGGGGTTGGTGTATTCTTTACTTTTAAGACAATTTGCTTGTTTCTAAGCAAATAATAAAAGGAAGTACCCTTAAACAGGTAGTTTAGGACATCCGAGATTGGTTTGTTGTTGACCTTTATAGAAACCAATTTATTTGCATCGATTTTTTTATTGTCGTATAAAAATTTAAAATCGGTGAGCGATTCTATTTCCTCAAATACTTTCTGGATAGACACTTTTTCCAAATCTAAGGTCACCTTGGCCTTCTGGGCATAGGAGTTGGCCTGAACGGTAAAGATTGAAAGAATTAAAAGGATGGACGTTAGTTTCATGGCTAAACCAAAATTTACTGAATAAGGCTTGGGGTAGCCTATCCTATTATTTTTTTTCATAATTTTGTATAGTTTTTAGTTGACTAGTAATAGTTGATTATCGCTAATCGGGAAATGGTGCAACATTTTCCGATTTTTTTTATGGATATCAACAGCTTTTAATTGGATTGATCTTAATCTTATATGTTATTCCATAGGCATTTCATTTTCTTTTTTTGATTTATATATTTCAATGTGATTTTCGGTTTTGGTGTACTTAAAAGGGGTTTCAAGGGCAAATGTGGCGAGCACATCATCAATGGATTCTATGTCGAAGGTTGCCGTGAAATCTTGATTGTTCAATTGTTCGTATGTATTGTTTATTGTAACCTTATAATGGCGTTCCAATTTTTGTATTATATTCCGAAAGGGCATTTTCTTAACTACTAATTTCCCATTGATCCAACTAGTATATATCTCCGAGTCCACATTTTGTATAATAACTTTGTCGTTTGAACGGTTCCAGGAGGCTTGGTGGTTCGGTTCTAATAGGCTCGACGTTTCAGTATTGTATTCGGTCTTGTTATTATAAAGTCTTACAGAACCTTCAACCAGTACAGTGTTTATTTCATTGTCTTCCGGATAGGCCGAAATATTGAATTTTGTTCCCAATACCCTGACATCCATAGTTCCATTGGTGACAATAAAAGGATGTTTTTTGTCCTTATGAACATCGAAATAGCCTTCTCCTGTCAGGAATACCTGTCTGTTTTGGCCTTTGATGAATTTCGCCGGGTATTTTAAAGAAGACCCCGCATTTAAATATACTGTGGTACTGTCCGATAATATCAGTTTAAATGTTCTTCCAAAGGGGACCGTTAATATGTTATAGTAGAGTTTGTCGATGTCTGAACTGTTAAGATAATTTAGTTGAATTCCATTTTGTACACCTAGTACTTTTCCCTTGCTATTGGTAATGGTTTGAATCTTTTCAGGGGAAATTCGTTGTATTTCCCCACTTTCCAATTGTAGTGTTATTGCATCTTTATTAATAGGTAGAGTAGTTGCGGAATTGTTGGTTTGCCAGTGGAGGTAACTTATTGTAAAAATCCCAATAAAAATGGCCACATATTTGGTTATTAACGAAAGGACGGGTACTAACTTTTTGTTATTTTTCGTCTTAACAACCTTCAAAACATTGGTCCAAGCAGAATCAATATCCATTTCGTCTACTTCGGGTATTCTTTCACCAGTATTATGCAATGACTGTAAGCGTAGAAAAAGATTTCTGTTTTCATCAGATTCTTTGATCCAATTATCAAAATACTTTTGTTCTTCAACAGAAAGGTATCCTTTAAGTTTCTTTCCTAGTATGTAGGCAATTTCCATATTCACTCTTTTTCATAAAGGCCACATTAAATTGGCCTCTTATTGGTTGAACCATAAAAAGGAAATAGGGTGACGTTAAAATGAAAAAAAACTAAAATAAATGTGAAATATGTAACAAGGAGGAGTGTTGTTTTTACCAGCAAGGAAGGAAAATATATTTATATTTCTGAATCCAATTATAGCGATGTTTGTTGATTCAATAGGAAATTTAGATAGCACATCTTCAATGGAGACTAAGCCAAACGTTACTGTAAAAAATTGGCGCCCAGATGTTCGTTATCATTGTTAATGTTAGGCCTCTAATAACGTTTTAGATTTTTTTTATTTTTGAGCGGTATAATTTGATATTGGGTTCATCGACTTTTGAAATATTATGACCTCTATGATAAAATATCTTTAATCGCAAAAAAAGATATCTGTGATCATCAGATTCTTGGATCCAATTATCAAAATAATTTTTTTCTTCAACAGAAAGTGTTCCATCAAGCTGCTTAACGAGTAGATAGGCTATTTCCATTGTTTCTCTTCACCAGTTCTAGATCAAATATTATGGCGTCTATATTATAGAATCCGAAATAGGGAAATAGGGTGACGTTAAAATGAAAGGAAATTGAAATAAATGGAAATATTTAGTTTTCGAGGAAGAGGAGTATTAATAAATAGTAATTCTTTAGATCTTGCCTTAAAATTTTATAAGCCTTTTTCATCTGTGTTTTTACGGTGTTCACAGAAACGCCCAAATGGTCCGCGGCACTGCCATACTTATGTCCGTCCAAGGCACATAGTTCAAATACGCGCTTGCATCCAAGGGGTAAATTATTTATAGACTCTTGTAGAATAGAAGACCTATTAGTTTCTTCAATTAATGGCTCATCGTCTAATGGTATGGACAAACAGTTTTCATCCAGCGTTTCATTTTTTTTGGTACGAGTAATATATTTTATGCTATTATTCTTTATTGCTCTCCAAACATATGCACTGATATTTAAAAATTTGGTGTTGTCCTTCTTGGTCAAAAGTTGTACAAAGACATCCTGAACAATATCTTCAGCAATATCCCATTGGGCTACGTAACTATAGGAAAGCAAACAATAAATCCGATAGTTTTTTTTAAATAATTGCTCTATTTCAGTTTGCTTATGTGGTTCCATTGTGAAAATGAATCTGAATCTTATTGGTTACTTTAGTTGAATACTCAATTATTATGTCTTAGGTTACTATAATTGCTTTAACGATTAAGCTATATTACTAGAATTATTTAAAAAAAACAATACTATTTTAATTTAATTTAATATTTGGGTCTATTTTATTGTATAATTCTAATTATTGTTGTGAAAGGATTTCTATTTTACAATCTTTCATATCATATATTTATCAATATTAATGCTGGCCTTGAAAGGCCTAATCAATATCCTTTGCACTGCGGAGCATTAAAAGTAGTATTAAACTCTATGGGTATCAGTTTTTCCAATGATCCATTAATCATCTAGTCATTTTTTCCTTAACGTGAGTTCGATATAAGGATTACCCAATTCTTTGGAGGTTGTCAATATTGATGTTGGGTTTTGTGGGATAAAAGGCATATGCAATTAGTCCTGATATCATGTTGGTGATAAAGTTTCCAAAGCTTCTGTTCCTGGTATGCTCGATTTGGCACTGGTTTTTTAGAATATCGTTGACGCTCTACGACAGCCCTTTTTCTGAGCAATATCTTGTCGTATAAATGCATCAAGGTGTTCTTCATATTTTTCTTTATTTTGGTTACCAGATGTATCCCGTCCACGAAGAGCTCCTCGAACAGATCCTTTCCGATGTAGCCCCTATCGGCGAATATCTTCCCGTATCCTTGTTGTGGAAGGTCTTGTCCTTGAGCAGCTGTCTGTCGTCCACATTGCCCTGTGTAATGAGGAAGTCGATGATCTGCCCCCTTTCATTGATGATGATATGAAGTTTGAACCCAAAGAACCATCCCATACTGCCCTTGCCCTTTTCCGCTATTCCCTTAAAAACCCTGTTCTGCTTTTCTCTTTTGGTATGACATACCTTTATCAAGGTGGAATCCATAAAGGAGATTCCCTAACATTGGTCCAAACAGCACATTTGCAGGAACAGTACCATAGGGACCACGGCCTTTTGCTGCAGCTCCACAAAACGGGTATAGGATACCGTATGCGGGAAATCCTCCCGCATGTGTTCGCGTACATGATTGAGGTAAAAGTGCTTAAGGCAACGGTATCCTTTTTGATGGAAAAGCACCATAATGGTAATCACTTCGCTCTGGGTCATTTTAGGGGTCCTGTTGCGTCTTTTTATTCCAGAGCCATCATCGATCCCGTTCTTGTCAAGAACTTGGTCCAATCCTATGCAAAAATCGTCGATAAGGCAAAAAATTTCCGTAATTTTATCGGTAGAAATCATAAGCGGATAATTGGTTAAATATTTGAACGTCAAGAACTTAAATATACCAATTTTCTGCTTTTTCTACAATATAAAACCCTCTTTTATTAAGTCGAACTCACGTTCCTTAAGTTTTTCACGATTAACCAAAAATGGCTAATTCTCTCTCCATAGTCTATTTTTCCTGTACATAGCATTGTGTAATTTGTGTATGGTATGTACTAGACATTCAACGCAGGTGACCTTGTGATCTGCCAATACTTTATCAGCAAAGTATGGCCTTCCAATTGTTGGTAGCCCCTGTATTTTGCTAGCTATTCCTTCGGATTTTTCTGACTGGGCATATAAGGAAACTAAAAGAATCAATACTTGAACGGGATAGTGATGGACCAGCTGATATCATTGGCATACGCTACCCTTTTTGTCCCAATCCGACACTTTGATCGGGCTCTCATCGTTCCGAATATATTAGGACATCCATTTTTTTTTTTTTTTGATTCAGTATGTTAGCAGTTCCGGCAATTTGCAACAATTGGAAGGTCAGTCGATCAAATTATGTTTAGCAGTTTCCCAGCCAATATCGAGTTTTAATATTTCGATTTGGAAATAGAACAAAACCTATTCATGTGCCCGCCAAAATGTTTGCGGGCAAACAAGCTTTCGGCTGTCAATTAGTTGAGGAGTCGGGTCGGGAGTACATAGATTTGTGCCCTTTCGGCATTTGCCTTGGTATAATTGGACAAGAACGTTTGTCTTTGATAAGGCTTGAAGGAATGTATTTCGAAGCCTATGCGGCCTATAAGCAGATTCTCTTTGGCTCCGAGAGTCTCCTTCGGGCACTAAGGTGATTTCCTGCCCGGAATTTGTTCTATATGCACATTTATCGATTTACATGCTCTGGTTATATGTTCGTGCCGACGAAGGCACCGAAATAAAAAGTGCCCTTTACTTGATTCTACCTTTTTTATGGGATATGTTGATTTAATAGCATAGTTCTCCTTGGCTTGTTCAAGGGTATTGGTAAAGAGAAATTGGCATTGTCCCGGTTCATTATAATTGGTTTTAGTTTAGTCATTTTGGATACTGTAATGACTCAATGGTTTATGCCATTACATTTTATCCATTAGCTTAGGATTTACCTACTTCTTAAAAGAGTTATACATAGGCAGATGATTACATTAGTTTTAATTATCCTATGAAAATTGAGTGATATTTGATCTCCTTTGCTCTTAGGACACTCTGCCTTATGTGCCAGTTTATATTGATTACTTTTTAATTAAAATAAATCGTATTCGATTGATCTACTTGAACCAAATGCATTGAGTAAGATCCATCTTATTTCCTGGAAGATAAATTTGTTTGATGATATTCGACATATGTTGTACTGTTTTTTCTGAACCCACTTTTCAGTTACTATGATTTGTAGTTTTTTTATAATTAAATCTCTTATTATCAATATATTAATACTTAGTCCATTGGTGGGAAATCGGATTATTAGACCCAGCAAGTACACCCATAATACAGTGTAGTCCATAGTTCTAGGCAATTTGTTAAAGACATTTTTTATACATTTAACGTCTTTGATAGAATATAGTTGATTTATTAACAATTGTGTCGTTGAAAAATTTTCATACAAACGAATTACTTCTAGCTCACCTCAAAAAAGGTAATCAGAAAGCGTTTAAAACGTTGTTTGATGAGTATTGGGAAGTTATGTTCTGTAAAGCCAATTCCATTCTTCGGAACAGAGATGTGGCCCAAGATATTGTGCAAGAGATTTGGATAAATCTATGGAACCAAAGGGAAAATCTAGAAGTCTCAAATTTCGAAGCCTATATTTTTCGATCAGTAAGTTATGGTTGTTACAAATATTTAAGGGACATTAAATTTAACACCTCGCAGCTTAAAGTTATTGATTCACTGATTTTTACTAGGTCAGAGATCGAAAATCAACATAATGTAGAAGCAACCCAACTTATAATTGATAAATCATTAAAAGAACTGTCTCCAAGATGTCGACAAATTTATAAATTAAGTCGACTGGAGGATGTGACTAATGAAGAAATTGCCTTAAGATTGGGAATATCCAAAAGGTCTGTAGAGAATCAAGTTTCCATTGCATTAAAAGTTATAAGGCGCCATTTGGGCTATCTGCAAACTTTTATATTTTTCTATTTATAATTTTTTAGATAGTACTAAGTGCTACTTAATCAACGTCATATAGAAACGATTTAAGATATGATTTTATAATTCCACATGTTAATAATATGTTAAATTGCATTTTCATATGTGAGTTAAAGGCACTTCTAGGTTCTTAACGTTTGAGTAGTATCTCTATGAAAGAACAAGATTTTAGAAAATTATTGGATAAATACCTTGATGGATCGATTTCTAAAAGGGAAAAGGAACTATTGAATAGTTTTGAGGGAGAGTTACTTTCTAGTAACGACAATGCACATTTTATAAACGAAAGTAATAAAAGGAGAACTAGAAGGGCTATGTGGCAGAAAGTTCAACTTAAAACTATTCCAAATGCTCGTTTAAATGGAAATTGGAGAATTATTTCTACCGCAGCAGCCGTTGTGATAGGTTTTTTGGTGGTCGGTTACATTTACATCCGAAATAATAGTGATTTTAATAATGCAACAATTCCACAAGATGCCATTACTTTAGAACTAGAAGATGGTACGGTAAAAATTATCGATGAAAATGGTTCGATTACTGTGAATGGCAGGGACGGGAGAGTGCTTGGTCAACAACATGGGAATGAAATAGTGTATTCAAATACAGAAAGCGAATCTGAACTTGTGTACAATACTCTAACAGTCCCTTATGGAAAAACTTTTGAGTTGAGTTTGTCCGATGGCACCAAGGCACACCTAAATGCCGGGTCTTCGTTAAAATATCCTATTACATTTTTACAGGGCCAGGAAAGAAACATTTACGTTAGAGGAGAGGCTTTTTTAGATGTGGCAAAGGATTCCCTGCGACCGTTTATTGTAAACTGCGATAATATGAATGTAATGGTTCTTGGCACAAAATTCAATATTTCGGCCTATCCGGAAGATGAGACATATGACGTAGTTCTTATTGAAGGCGCGGTTAGTCTGTATGAGGCAAAGGGAAAATATGACTCCAAAAATGTTGTCTTATTAAAACCTGGTTTTAAAGGTAGCTTCAATAAGAAAAGTAAAATGATTAGTAAAGATTCGGTATTAACAGACCTGTACACAGCATGGATGACTGGAGAATTGATTGTTCGCAACATGGCCTTTGTAAATATCATTCAAAAATTGGAACGCCATTATAATGTCACGATAGTGAATCAAAATGAAGAATTAGCCTCCAAGAAGTTCAACGCAAATTTTGGGAACGAACCCATAGAAAGTGTTTTGGAGGAGTTTAAGATTAATTATGGAATAGACTATTACATCGATGGCAATGGAGATTTCATATTAAAATAACAATTAAACAAAAGTAACCAGTATAAAATCATAGCCAATGAATTAAAACAACCAACTTAATTACTTACATCACTTAGATCATGAAAATAAAAAAAATCGGAAAATGCTCGAACATTTCCCGATTGAATATAAGTGATTAAACTAAAAATTAACCACATTAAAACACTTTAAAAGTATGAAAAAACTTCTTAATATAAAAAGATGTCCATACCCTGTAATTGATTTAGACCTAAAAATGAAATTGAGTTTACTTTTTTTATTGGTCACTTTTTTCTCGCTTAAAGCCAGTGATAGTTATGCGCAGCGTACTAAAATTACATTAAATTTAAGAAATGTTACGGTCGGGCAACTTATAGATGAGATTGAAAGCACTACAGAGTTTCAATTTGTTTATAAGATTGAAGATGTCGATTTAGAACGAATTATTTCAATTCAAGCCCATAACGACAAGGTTGATAATATTCTAAACCAAATTTTTAACAATACAAGGACCACATTTAATTTAAATAAACGAAGGATTTTTTTAGTGCGGAGAAAGGAAGTTCCAATTTCCAAATCGCCCAAGGTTGGAATTAACAACCCTATTTTGCAAGATATCGTAAAGGGGACTGTATCAGATAAAGATGGAAATCCCTTGCCAGGTACCAGTATTGTGGAAAAAGGTACTGCAAATGGTGTGACTTCCGATTTTGATGGTAAATTTTCTATTGAACTAGGGAAAGCTGATCCTATTTTGATATTTTCCTATGTAGGATTTGCCAGTAAGGAAGTCTCTGTAAATGGTCAGTTTGACTTGAATGTCTCACTAGAGGAAAGTGCAGCTGGGCTGGATGAAGTAGTGGTCGTGGGATATGGCACCCAGAAAAGAACGAATCTGACAGGTTCTGTTACTGTTGTTAAAATAACAGAAATCAATGAACAGGCATCTGCAACAGGGAATGTTCTAAAAGCTATGGATGGTAGAATTCCGGGCATCAAGGCGACATACAATGGTGATCCGAATAACGCAGCTGGAATATTGATACGAGGAAAGGGGTCCTTAAGTAGTAGCAATGAGCCATTAGTAATTATAGATGGAGTGCCTACCAACAGAGGTTTGAATGAATTGGCAGTAAATGATATTGAGTCGATTCAAGTTTTAAAGGACGCTTCTGCAGCAACTATATATGGCTCAAGAGCAGCAAATGGAGTTTTCATTGTAACTACAAAATCTGCTGACGAAGGAATGAGAATCAATTTTACATCAACAGTTACTGCAGGTTGGTTGCCCAGAACCACTATTCCGTTGCTCAATACAGAAGAATATGGTAGGGCTCAATGGCAGGCGGCAAGAAATGATAAAGAAGATCCTAACTACGGTGTATATAGTTTTCAGGATCATCAGGATTCCAATGGAAACTGGGTGTTGGACAAAATAGACTTGCCTGAATACCTGGATGAAGCCAAAACAATGAAACCTGCCAATACCAACTGGGAAAAGGTTATAACTCGTTCTCCAATAAGTAGGAATTATAACGTTAGCGTTTCTCAAGGAGGCAAAAACGGAGGAGTGTTATTTTCATTTGATTATTTGGATAGTGAAGGTACTACAAAGGAAAATGGATGGAATAGAGGTACTATACGTTTAAACTCAACTTACAATTTATTTAATAATCGTGTCAAGTTCGGCGAAAATCTAGCATTGATAAAAATGCGATACACTGGGGGTTCGTATTTAAGTTTAGTGCCCACAATCCAATCTATAGTGCCAGTAAGAACAATTGATGGAGAAGGTTGGGGAGGACCAGTTGGTGGAATGAGTGACAGAAATAATCCTTTGTTGGTCATTATGAACAATAGACAAAATCATAAAGATGATATACGTTTAGTAGGATCGGCTTTTGGAGACTTCGAAATAATGAAAAATCTACATCTTAGATCTACTGTAGGCATTGACTACGATGGTTATTGGAATAGGCAAATGAATTTGCAATATCAGGCCGGATATATGTCCGAAACTGTTACAAAAATGCAAGTTAATTCTGGTTATGGCGGAAGTTGGACTTGGAATAATATAATTACATATGACTTTTCCTTTAAAAATAATGAATTTAACTTTATGATTGGTCAGGAAGCGACAAAAGCGAGTGGTACCTCTTTATGGGGTGCACGTGATGGTTTCGCTAGTGAAGATTTGGATTATCTGTATTTGGATGTAGGTGAAAGTAATGTGAGAAATGGGAATGGTGCTTGGGACAATTCCCAAAATTCTTATTTTGGGAGATTAAATTACAATTTCAAAAACCGTTATTTGTTGACAGCAATAGTGCGTCGTGATGGTTCTTCGCGTTTTGGAGCAAATAATAGGTTTGCTACGTTTCCATCTCTTTCTGGAGGTTGGGTATTAAGCCAAGAATCCTTTTTAAAATCAACAACTTGGCTTTCTTTTTTAAAAATCAGATATGGCTGGGGCAAAACAGGTAATCAGGAAATTGACAATTACGCTTCATATGGAATGTATCAAGCACGTTATGGAGATAATGATTCGCCTGTTACAAATGGTACGGCATATGATTTATATGGTATAGATGAGGGAAACCTCCCATCCGGCTATAGACGGTTGCAACTTAGTAATCCAGATTTAAAGTGGGAGGCTACAACGCAAAATAATATTGGATTGGATTACGCGTTTTTAGGCTCCAAATTAAGTGGAACATTTGATTATTATATAAAAAGAACCTCTAATATTCTTGTTAAACCGCCAACTCTTAGAGCTACTGGTTATGGCGCATCTTCGTGGATTAACGGAGCGAATATGAAAAATAGTGGTTGGGAAACTACACTTGCGTTTAATAATAGTTCCGGGGACTTTAATTATTCTATTTCAGCAAGCGCTTACAAAAATATAAATGAGTTTACTTATATTATTCCAGAAGCTGTCGCAGCATACCCTGGAAACGGAAATGATCAAACTATTTTAGGACGCCCGTTGAACTCATATTATGGTTACGTTGTTGATGGTATATTTCAGAATCAGGCTGAAGTTGATAATTCAGCTGTTCAACCGGGTAAAGGAATTGGGAGGCTTAAATATGGTGATATCAATAATGATGGTATTATAGATGCTGATGATCGTGATTGGATAGGCGTAAATGAACCTGAACTTACATTAGGTTTGAGTTCAAAAGTAGAATGGAAAGGATTTGATTTTTCTATGTTTTGGAATTCTGAATTGGGGAGGGAAGTTCCTAGTTCCACTGGTACGCGAACTGATTTTTTCGGTTTTTTTGGAGGACAGAATTACGGTAGGAAGGTATTGGATTCCTGGTCCCCAACTAATACATCTTCTACTATACCTGCAATTTCAAAAACAGGAATCAATGACGAGCAAAGATTTTCTTCATATTTTATTGAGAATACGTCTTATGTAAAATTACAGTCTTTGGTCCTTGGCTACACTTTGCCAAAGGAAATATCAAAGAAGGTATTTATGACGAATACTAGAATTTATTTACAAGGGGAAAATTTGCGATCAATTAATTTACCCGGAAATACATTTTCAGGATTTGATCCAAAAAGCCCTAATATTGATTATCCTCTTCCAACATCGATTACCCTAGGTTTTAATCTAACATTCTAAAAAAAAATATTATGAAACATATTCAACAATTATTAACATTAGGCATTTTATGTTTATTTGTGTCTTGCAGTGAGGATTTCCTTGATTTAAATCCCAAAGGGATAGCTTCGGAAAATTTATTGACAACACCAGAAAATGCTGAAAAAATGGTAATTGCAGCCTATTCCGGTCAAGGAAATGAGAAATATAATTTAAAGCCTTTGTCTCCCTGGCCATATGGTGATCTAAGAAGTGGTGATGCATATAAAGGGGGTGCAGGTGTAGGTGATAGGTCACAATGGCATTCTGCTGAAACGTTTATTAATTTGACACCTACCGATAGAGGGGTCCGGGGGAAATGGGAAATCGAATTTCAGGCAATTTCGAGAACTAATCAGGCGCTATATTTCCTAAATAAAGTTGATTTTGCTGAAAAGACAACTCGGATTGCAGAAATGAGATTTTTAAGGGCAAATAATTATTTTTGGTTAAAGGTGAATTTTAGGTACGTACCATTTATCGATGAGAATGTACCAGTTACTGAATATAATACCATTGGGAATGATTTGTCAGACGCTGAACTTTGGGGCAAGATTATTGAGGATTTACAATATGCGGTTGATAATCTTCCTACGACGCATATAGACGGGGCAGTGGGTCGGCCAACTAAATATGCAGCGCAGGCATATTTGGCTAAAGTATTATTATTTGCAGCATATGAACAAGATGAAACAAATCAAGTTATAAATATTAATACAGAAAAGCTCGACCGAGTGGTTTCATTAGCGGATGAAGTACTTCAGTTATCTGGAAAATCTTTGTTTTCTGATTTTGCTAATAATTTTACATGCGAAACACAAAATGGCATAGAATCACTTTGGGCTATACAATTTTCTCATAATGATGGTACACCTACGGGTCGTGTTAATGGCACAAATCAGGTGGTTTACCCAATGGTTGAGGAATATGGATGTTGTGGTTATCATAGCCCAACACAAAATTTGGTTAATTCATTTAAAACATCTAATGGAATTCCGGATTTTGAAAACTACAATGCGGGTAATATTGAAGGAGCAATTAATATCCAAGAATATTCAATTGATCCCCGTTTACTTCATACAGTTGCAATGGATGGCTTACCATATAAATATAAGGCGGATTTTCTATTAAATGCAAAAACTTGGCCTAGACAACCTGAAACATATGGCTCTTTTATGTCGATGAAAGAAACAGTTATTTATGATAGTCCATGCTATCAGCCTGTAAACCCATGGAAAGCCGATTCAAAGAATAGGGATGTTATCCGTATTGCTGATGTAATACTTTGGAAAGCCGAAGCATTAATCCAATTGGGGAAGGAGCAGGAAGCATTATCACTTATTAATAGCATTAGAAATAGAGCAGCGCAAAGTACAACTAGACTTGTGGATATCAATGGACAACCAACTGGGAATTTTGATGTTCAACCATATGTTGATGGAATCAATTGTATCTGGTCACAAGAATTTGCATTTAAAGCCTTGCAATGGGAACGTAGACTGGAATTTGCCTGTGAAGGTTTTAGGGCGTACGATTTACTTCGTTGGGGTATTATGTCAGAGACTCTGAATGACTATTTTCTTGTGGAGAAAACTCGTCGTGCACATTTATCTAATGCTATATTCACTAAGGGCAGGGATGAATACTTACCAATTCCTAAAGATGAAATTGATCTTAGCCGAAATCTTTATAAACAAAATTCAGGTTACTAAATAATTGTTAATGGCTATTACTTTTTGAGGTGGTTACTAACCTGTGAACTTGCCTTTCAAGGAATATTAGAATAAAATGTAAGTTGTATTAGGTTAAAATACAACCTAAGCTATTCAGCCATTTGTGAACAACACAAATAACTATCGACTTGTATTTGATTCGGAGATATCGAAAATTCGAAGGTAATAGTCTTTAATTGAAAGAACGTCCCTAAACTCCATTTGAATCACTTGGTTACTATAACTAATAGATTCATTTATTAACATTGAATGATTATTTATTGTGAGCTCAAAAAAAGGCGACAAGTATAAAGTTTGTCAATTATAAAAAACTTTGATCAAGCTCTAAACTTAAGGTCGTATTTATAAGTTAGAAATTCTAAGTTATAGGTTTAAGTAGGAATTAGTATTTACATTTTTTAATTGCATTTTGTAAAAGTTGAAAGAACAAATAAGTATGAAAAAAGTAATTGAATGGTCAATGGTTACAGCCTTAGCAGGTTTTCTATTCGGTTTCGATACCGTGGTGATTTCAGGTGCGGACAAAAAGCTTCAAGCCCTATGGCAGACTTCTGAAACTTTTCACGGAACCATAGTAATGGCAATGGCATTATGGGGAACTGTAGTAGGTGCTATTTTCGGAGGTATTCCAACTAATAAAATTGGGAGAAAGAGAACCTTAATTTGGATAGGAGTTTTATACACATTTTCGGCAATAGGATCTGCGTTAGCCAACGACCCAATTACATTTGCTTTTTATCGGTTTATAGGGGGATTGGGTGTCGGTGCCTCGACTATAGCTGCTCCTGCCTATATATCCGAGATCTCTCCAAAAGACAATCGTGGAAAACTAGTAAGTCTATACCAGTTCAATATTGTTTTCGGGATGCTTATTGCCTTTTTTTCCAATTATTTATTAAATAGCTTAGGTGATAATGCTTGGCGATGGATGATGGGAGTTGAGGCCATTCCTGCTATTATTTATACGCTTATAATGTTTAGTGTACCTCAAAGCCCACGATGGCTACTTTCCAAATTCAGGAAAGTTGAAGCCAGAAAAGTTCTAGAATTGATTAACCCTAATGCGGAAATCGATAAAGAAATTTATGATATTGAGCAAGAGATCAAGAATTCAGTAACCAGTGAGAATATATTTATTAAAAAGTATCGCTACCCGTTGTTGTTGGCATTTTTTGTAGCTTTTTTCAATCAATTGTCTGGAATTAATGCCCTTTTGTATTATGCTCCCCGCATTTTTGAAATTGCAGGCTTAGAGGAGAGTTCAGCTATGATGAGCAGTATAGGTATTGGTGCAACCATGGTTATATTTACTTTAATAGGAGTTTTTCTTATTGATAGGATTGGCCGAAAGAAATTATTGTTTTATGGTTCAATAGGATATATAATTTCACTTTCCCTAACCTCTTGTTCATTTTATTATGATTGGGGAGGTTTGACTGTTCCTACTTTTTTGTTTTTGTTTATTGCCGCTCACGGTATGGGTCAAGGAACAGTTATTTGGGTATTCATATCTGAGATATTTCCTAACCATTTGAGAGGTTCTGGTCAATCTTTCGGTAGTTCGGTTCACTGGATATTAGCTGCAGTTGTTCCGTCTTTGATACCATTACTTTTTTCAACTATTGGAGCGGGTACTGTATTTGCCTTTTTCTCCTTTATGATGGGCTTACAATTACTCTTTGTAATATTCATAATGCCAGAGACCAAGGGTGTTTCACTGGAAGACATGAGTGCATTGCTTACAAAATCAAAAGTGTAATTAAATATGTTATCCTCTATTTATTTGGAATATAAGGGTGTTTTTAGATTTAAATAATAATTATAAATGAATTTAACAATGAATATGAATATCAGAATTGCTGCAATGACATTTTGTTTGAGTGTATTATGTGCTTTTTCCAGTTATGGACAGTCGATTGATTGGATTAAAAAGGCTAAGGAAGCTGTTGAAGCAGCCATTCCTGAAGCAGAAAAGGATCCAACCCGACCCCTTTTTCACTTTCGTCCCCCTGCTCAATGGATGAACGATATATGCGGCACTATTTACTATAATGGGTATTATCATGCCTTTTATCAATATAATCCCTTTAGTGGAGATAGTTGGGGGGATGATTATACGCTTTGGGCGCATGCGAGAAGTAAGGATTTAACTTATTGGGAGGATTTGCCATGGAGTTTTATACCCATGAAGGAGCAAGGTGAAAGACGTTGTAATTCGGGTTCTATCGCACTTGATGGAAACGGACAGCCTACAATTCTATATACTTTTGTTCCAGAAGGCAAGAATGTAACCCAACTCGGAAAGCGAGAACAGTGGGCCGTAGCTCCTCTAGATGATGACCTAATTGAATGGAAACGGGTTGGGAATGATCCAGTAATGGCTGCTGGGATGAATGGTATTCCCTCAAGTATTAACGGTGGTTGGAGTGATCCGTTTGTTTTTAAATCAAATGAGCGAACTTTTGTTACTTTCAAAGAAAGCAATGGATTGGTGTGCGAAGCAATGAATAAGGAACTCACAAAATGGAAATTTGTTGGTAATATGGATGGGGTTATCGGAGAATGTCCAAATTTTTTCCCATTGGATGACAAATGGGTGTTAATACGTTCTACTAAACCTATTTCATATGTGGTTGGAGACTTTGATTCGAATGATATTTCCTTTAATCAAAGTGGCTCTGATGGTATTCTCGATTACGGTTTCGGTGATAATCCACCAACAGACCGTTCTTGGACCAGAGGACTTTACGCCACCAATATTTTTACGGATGAAATTGGACGGACCATAATGCTGGGTTGGATTAATGGTTTTAAAGCAAACAGAGGTTGGAATGGCTGCATGTCTCTCCCTCGAGTACTTACACTTGATGTAAAAAAAAGGCTTATTCAAACACCTGTACATGAGTTAAAGCAACTGCGTAATGAGCATCATACAATTAAAAGAATGGTACTAAATAGCAAGGAGAAGAAGTTGGAGGGTATCAGTGGAGATATGCTGGAAATCATTACAGAATTTGAACTAGGGAGTGCCAAGGCCTTCGGATTGAAAATCCGTCAAAGTGATGATGGCAAGGAATATATATCAATACGTTACGATGGCGAAGTACTTGATGTGGCAGGTACAAAGGTTACACTAGATCTACCAGAAGGTAAGCTTAAACTGCAAGTCTTTATTGATAAATCGGTGATGGAGGTCTTTATTAATGATGGTGTGACTAGCGTCAGTCGGGTCGAATATCCGGGCGAACATAATTTGGGTATTTCTGTTTTTGCTGAGAACGGTGATGTTATCGTTAACTCGTTTGATGCCTGGAATTTAAATTCGATTTGGTAACAAATATTTAAAATAATGATAAATACGATCTTACTTATAAGATCTTTTTAAATAAGTAAAGCATATTTTATTATGGAAAATGAAAACTCACGTAGAAAATTTATAAGGTCTATTTCAATGCTAACGGCAGCTACGGCCTTTAATCCAATGGCTTTTGGATTTGAATTAAATAGAAAATTAAAAATAGTTCTTGTTGGAACCGGTGTGCGTGGAACATCATTCTGGGGGAAAAGACTAGTTGACCAATATTCAGATGTTTTAGAATTTGTTGGGCTCTATGATATAAATCCTGGAAGACTTAAGTATGCCAAGAATTATATGCAGGTTAAATGCAATACCTATGATAATTTTGATAAAATGATTATTGACAACAAACCTGACTTAATTATTGTAACTACTACGGATTCAACGCATCATGAATATATTATCAGAGGATTGGAGTTAGACTGTGATGTGTTGACTGAAAAGCCGCTGACAATAGACGAAAATAAGTGTCAACAAATATTGGAAGCTGAAAGAAAATCACAAAAGAATTTAATTGTTGGTTTCAACTATCGATGGAGCCCATATAATACTAAGATAAAGGAATTATTAAAAAATGGATCAATAGGTAAAATTACCTCTGTTGATTTTCATTGGTATTTAAATACATATCATGGCGCTTCCTATTTTAGAAGGTGGCATGGCTTGAGGCAGACAGGAGGTACTCTGTGGGTTCATAAGGCTACTCATCATTTTGATTTGTTAAACTGGTGGCTTGATTCTGATCCAAAAGAAGTTTTTGCATATGGAGATCTAGAAAAATACGGAAGTTCTAATTCATTTTCAGGTAATAATTGTCGTGATTGTCAACATAGTAAAAATTGTGATTTTTATTGGGATATCACAAAATCTGAAAGAGATATGAATTTATATGTAAACCATGAAAAATACGATGGTTACATCAGGGATAATTGTCTTTTTAGAGATGAAATAAATATTTATGATAAAATGTCAGCGCAGGTAAAATATCAAAATAATACTGTAGTAAATTACTCATTAACGACCTATTCTCCTTTCGAAGGTTGGAGAATTGCCTTTAATGGAACGGAAGGGCGAATAGAAGCTTGGCTTGATATTCCATATCATAATAATGAGCAGTTAAGTCAGGAAGAATTACATGCCTTAGAAATGAAACATGGCGGTGAAAAGATAGAAGGTTATGAGCCTATAATTGTACACAAGCTTTGGGAAAAACATAAAAGTGTGCAAGTAGGTTATGGTAGAGGAGGTCATGGTGGAGGTGATGAAGCCCTGCATGAAAATTTATTTGTAAATCCTGGAAAGAAAGATCCTTTTGACAGAGCTGCTGGAATTAGGGATGGGGCAATGTCAATACTTATAGGAATAGCGGCTAGGAAAAGTATAGAGATAGGGAGACCAGTTAAAATAAATGAAATGACAGACCTAGAACCACGTGCAAAAAGGATATTATAAATAATACTCAGTAGGGTAATGTTCGGTTCAAATAATGCGTACATCTAGTTTTAATTAATCATCAATTATAAAACGGAATGGATATTTAGTATGTTTCCTCTGTTGATAGTAATATGTTGCCCTAAACTAGTGGCGTTAATTGTTGCTGTGAATTCTTTTGTGTATAGATCATTTTGCGGGTGATTCCCACTTTTATAATATCTGACCATTCATTATGTATGAAATCATGTAAGAATTAAAGTCATAAACTCTACAGGTATGTTGCCAAAGAATTAAATGATTTAAGTTAGTTAGTTGAGTTGAGTAAGGAACAACGGGAGACTGTTGTTCCTTTTTTTT
The DNA here is from genome assembly GCF_030291335.1 of Arenibacter flavimaris. NCBI lineage: Bacteria > Pseudomonadati > Bacteroidota > Flavobacteriia > Flavobacteriales > Flavobacteriaceae > Arenibacter > Arenibacter flavimaris. The sequence goes on along the minus strand of NZ_JASWIM010000017.1, from coordinate 77,423 downwards.
ATTGGTAAATTCTTAAAAGTAGTTGACCAAACTTTCCGTTTTTGGTAAACTTTATTCCCTGTTCTCAACCAACACCTAAGTTTGATTTGGAAATTTATAACACTCGAATTGAGAAAAAAATGGAAAGAAAAATTGAACAAATTAAAAACTGGTTACTATAACCAAGTATTCCTCTGGTCGGTACTGCCTATTCTGTAAATTTTACTAGAGCCAAACATGAAGGCCTTGGTGACTAAACCAGATTCTGTTTCGTCTTGCCATGGAAATAGCCTAATTACCAAATACTTGGTTTCGTTTTGAGCCTCTTTAATTAAAAGCTACCGCCAACTAGGATTTACATCCATTCTCCATCATTTTCCAACCAACTTTTTTCTTGTTCTGAATTGCAATTCCACTAGGGAAGCAAACTTAAATACCCAAGGCTGAATGGTCGCATGAACTACTTTAACATCTCTTATGGCCAATAGTTATTCAATATCTCGTTACTAGGACTGAATTGTAATTTCAAGTAAACAGCATGTAAGATGATTGATTTGGGAAAACAATGGCCTTTCAACATTTCTTTTTTTGCTGACAAATGTAAATGTTTGGTTTTTGCTAACTTAGATGAGACAGAACCATCATAGTTCTTTATACCAAATATCTTTAAACTGGACCAACATTGATTTTCCGGAATGTAGTTGCAAGGCCAGCAAACCGGACGGATCAAAATTTTCTGGATCATTATCAATTACTTCTGCTACTGGTTTTTCGTTTACAAAAAGAGTTATTTTATTTCCTTTACAAATTAAGTGGTAGTTGTGCCATTGCTCTAGTTTAAAATGTGCCTTTTCCTTTGCCTCAGGTAGTGTTGTTTTTGAGGCTACACCTTTTTCGCTAAAAATGGTTCTTTCTCCGCGAAAGGACAATGTATGTCTCCCGAATTCATCGTATAACCTTACCAGCCAGTCCGTTTTTGTATTGTTATCTACCTGGTAGCCCTTGCAATCGGCTAGGTCATAATGTTCGCTCCGAAACTGGAACCCTCCGTTCACATTATGCTGGCTTACTAACCGGTGTTTTAACTTTAGTTCAAAGTCAGCCATCTGACCGTATTCGGAAAAAAGGTATTGGTTTTCGGTGCATGGTTTTTCATCGGTAATCTCTGCTGTAATTGCCCCCTTTTTCACACTCCACCAGCTCATATCTGCAGCCTTCCAACCTTTTAATGTTTCGCCATCGAAAAGCGAAATAAAGCCTTTTGATACATTTTGGGTGGCACTTTCCAGCTCTTCTTTGTTCAATTGAAATTCAGTATTAATTTCTTTTAGAGCTAGATTTTCACTAATGGAGTTGATTCTATTTTGATTCCAATTATTAAGCATAAATGCTCCAAGAATACCTATGGTAATTACAAAAACCTCCAACGGGTAATTTCCCCATTTTCTTGTAAAAGCTTCAAGGATTAGTTTCATAGTAGTCAGAATAAAGGTTAACGGTCTAGCATATGGTTTGTTGCGATGTTTAAGCACCTAATTTACTTAATTAAAACGGAACAGAAAATCCGCAGGACTATTCGTGAGTAGACGAGAAGCAGCAATAAATTATATACATTTTAAGTTTGATTCTTTATAAACTGATAGCATAATCACACATAGGCTATAATTTGAACTTGCAACAAAAAACGGGACAAAAAGTTAAACTACATTTTTAAATTCCTGTATTGTTCGTTTACCCAAAGGCGAATGTCTTCTGTTTCGGTTGGACCCGGTTTCTAGCAACTCGAACACTTTTTCAAATGGATAAAACAGAACCTTCCGGTAAAAACCCTCTGGGTCCATCCCGAAAATGCGGTGAGGGTCCATTTACGGATAGCAAAATGCGTGGACTTGATCGTAGCTTACTAAAAACAACAGATACGAAGGCCGAACTCGGTCTATGAAATGACGCAAATTCTTGGAATATCGACCCTTGCCAAAACACTTGGAAATGAACTGTTTACAGGGAAACATATCAATCAAAATATCAAAGAATAACTTAACTTATTTAATAACAGTGAATTATTAACACAACTGTACTAATTGCCCTTAACTAAGTGTCCAAAAGAATGCAGCAAAACCAATTATATAAACAATTGTAAATCAGTATTTTGAAAATAAATGCTTAGCTAACTAAAGAATTTTAATTTCATTATTACATGCCTAAGGGGGGAGTTTAGTTACCCTTCCGCTCCAATCCTCCCTATACACTCAGGTTCCTCTTGTCCACTGGGGAAGTCTTTATGTTCCAATTTTCTTTAACACTCTCCTGACTGCGGGAGAGAACAAGCTGAAAAGATAGCTTGACTTTTCTTTTCCCTAACCACAGTCATTCCTATCCATTGAAATGATCATAGCCTCCTGGTTGCGCTTGGAACGATTAATTGCACCTAAGAATAAATAATACGGATTGCTGCGGTCACGATATATGTATATATGCCAATATCGATATATGTACATAGGATTTGCGTAATTGGAAGGTTTTTTTGTTTTAAAGTAGTAACAAATCCGACCCGCCCATTTTGAGTAATTTATCATTAAAAAAGAATTGAAAATATTAATCTTCACAGAAGATAGCAAGTTATGTTTTAAGCAACTTAAAACTCCTACTTCTGGCGAAGTGAAAACAGGGTCTGTGATGGTTAGGCGATAATAATTGAATGAGAATATGGCAATCAATAAGGCAGGATAAAACGTTATAGGAAAAAGAAACGTAAGTATTACTTAACACTTAGTTTCAATGGTTCGGAACTAGCTGATTTAAAATACGGATCCCTTAGGGATGCATTTTTGTGTCTAGGGGGAATAAGGGAAATGGGACAAATTCTACTGCACCGATATATATCCGGACAAAACTTATTAAAAATCTATAATTACATTAAATGCTTAATGTAAAACTTAAATCTCCAATCTTTCCTGGTATCCATCCATTATATGCGTAGGGAGATTTTTAATATATATTTCAGTTGTACTGATATCGCTGTGCCCTAGCATTTTACTCAGTGCATTAATAGGAACATCATTGAGGATAAGATTCGTTGCCATGGAATGGCGGCTTACATAGCTTGTCAAATGCTCTTCAATTTCACAAAGCTTGGCGATCTCTTTTAGACGTTTGTTATACCGCTTTCTTTCCCATTGGACATCCTTAAATTGATCTTGCATATCGTTACGCTTTACGATTGGAAAAATATAGTCGGTCTTGTCCTTGCCTATCAAATAACAATCCATAATCGATGATAACTGTGGAGTTAGCTTAATATCGTAATATCGGGCTGTTTTTTGTCTACGGTACTGGATGCGTCCATCAATAATATTATCCAGTTTTAAAAAGGCCATATCAATAAATGAAATGCCGTTCATAAGGTAAGAGCACAAAAAATAATTCCGGGTGTTAAATAAAGGCGTACCAGGTTCTAATTCCAAATTAAGGATCCGTCTTATTTTTTCTATGCTGATTGCCCGTTTTGCCGTTGGCTGGGATTTTATCTTGTATTTCCTAAAAGGATAAGAATCCGCAGATACAACCCCCTGATGTATGGCTTTGTTGTATATGGCCCGAAACGTTCTCATATACATGGATAATCCATTTATACTATTTCCTTTTTTCAAATGTGCCGTCTCAAATCGTTTAAGATAAGTGTAGGTCATCTCTTCAAACCGGAGAGACTCCTTTTTATTGAAGTTCTTCAATGAACCAAGGGCACATCTATAGGCTTTAGCGTTCCCGAAACGATTCGCTTCTTCCATTTCACTTATTAATCGATTGGTAAAATCAAAAAAGGAAATCGTGTTCGTCGGCTTGGTCAAAGTGTTTTTGAGTTCGGTGATGCTCAGCCCTCCGAGCTGTCCAATTTCTTCTAATTCATTAATCCCATCCCGTAATTCGGTCTTTTTCTTTATAAGGAGGTTATTTAAGCGCGCAACGGACGACACGCCATTATAGGTCCTTTTGACCTCTCGATTCTTCTCATTCCAGTACTCGGGCGGAACGGCAAATCCCGTTGAAATGGCAATCGTTTTTCGATGATGGCTCAATCTAAAAATTATCGGACACATGCCGTCCTTGCGCTTGCGCCTAGAGTCCATGGAAAGAGTGATGTTTGTTTTCATATTCTAAAGATATAAAAATTTGCACTCAATTTGCACTCAAAATCGGGTATTATATGGTTTAATATGAATCCTTATGAAATACATAATGTTGATAATCAATATTATACGTATTTATTAAGACAAATAAATACAATAATCCTCCTTCTTCTAAGCAGGCGGTCGAAGGTTCGAATCCTTCTGCCATCACCATCCGAAACCCTCAGTAGAAACTGGGGGTTTCGTCGTTTTAGAACTTTCAGTAAAACAGCTAAACTATCCAAAGTGTGCATAGTTTGTGCATAGTTTTCGATTTTAACAAACTATTAATACATTTTGATGTTAATTGAACCGTTTTGAATGCAAAAAGGTGAAATACATTCAATTTCAGTGAGTTTTCTAATGGGATATAATCTAATTGTGAATAGGTATCTTTCTTTTGCACTTTAATTCTAAAAGTGACCGAAGGATACTTTTAATAAAATATATTCCAATATTATCTCTTGAATCCAGAAAAGTACTTTTTAGAGACTTAATTAGACAGAATTTACCTATTAATTAAATCTTACCGGGAGTATTATAGTTGGCTCCTTTTATTCACCCCAATTTTCTAATTATTTAGGAACCTTTCGTTAAATACCAAAAATTATTTTAGACATTTAGTTATTTAAGATAATATTATATGACCTAAGGCACAAGTTATATTTAAGATTTGTAGTACATGAATTGATTAAATCATAAATTTAAATTTTGACTTACTTCTGTAATTATTCAATTGAAATTATATGGAGGTTTTAAAGGAGTATTTTAAATTTTGTTAAGTTTACCTGCTAAACTCAATCTTATGAGTCCCAATAGGTTTATATTCATATCTGTTTTATTTTTGACATCCATTTTTTTCTCCTGTACGCAGCCAAAAAAAAAGGAAGTGAGAATTGGATTTTCACAGGCCATGATCAATGATGAGTGGAGGCAGTCCATGAATAATTCTATGGAGGTACAGGCATCATTGTATTCCAATATTACTTTAAGTATTTCGAACGCCAACTACAATGTTCAGCAGCAAATAGCTCAGTTAAAGGAATTCATATCGGACAGTGTGGATATTATTATCGTATCTCCTATTCAATCCAAACCCATTACCCCTATAGTGGAAGAAGCAATGAATATCGGAATTCCTGTTCTGGTAGTTGATAGGAAAACCGATGATCAAAAATACACTGCATATGTTGGTGCCGATAATATTGAAGTCGGTAGAAATGCTGGCAAGATTATAGCCTCCAATGTCCAAGATTCATTAAAGGTTGTAGAAATAAGGGGTTTAGCGGGATCCTCTCCTGCGGAGGAAAGGAGTCTGGGCCTACATCAAATTTTGGATAAATTTCCCAAAATAAAATTTTCTGGAACCATTGAAGGAGATTGGGAGAAGGAATCTATTACCGATAGTTTTCGAGAACTATTGTTAAATACGGGACCGGTAGATTTTGTTTTTGCCCACAATGATAGAATGGCAAAAGGTGCATGGGAAGTGGCCAGGAACTTAGGTATGGAGGAAAAAATAAAAATTATCGGAGTTGATGGGCTTAATGGACCCAACGGAGGTATACAATTGGTTAAGGATGGAGTTTTAAACGCCACTATATTATATCCCACTGGAGGTGATGAAGCAATAAATATAGCTTTGAAAATTTTGAACAATGAGGTTGTTCCTGTAAATAATATCCTTGCCACTACAGTGATTGATCGGTTTAATGCCGATATAATGCAAAATCAATTTAATAAGATCAATGAACAACAAGGTTTAATAGAGACACAGGTTTCTGCCATAAAAATGCAGGAGCAGCTCTATTATTCACAAAATAATATTCTGAAAATCATTATCGCATTTTTGGTAATTATACTCGGACTAGCGGTTTATAGTATATATTCCAAAATTGCGATTTCTAAGAAAAATAGACAATTGGAGCTTACCAATAGAAAGATTACTGTCCAAAGAAATCAAATTGAGAAAATTGCCAATGAAGTCAAGGAAAGTAATGAGGCCAAATTAAATTTTTTTACAGGACTATCCCACGAATTTAAAACTCCTATCACTTTAATTATGAGTTCTATAGAATCGCTTAGAGAATGGGACAGGCAAAAAGGAAATAAAACTGGATTTGAAGTGGAGTTGATTCAAAATAACTCCAATCGATTACTCAGGTTAATCAATAATTTATTGGATTTTAGAAAGGTAGAGGACCAAAAGTTCAATGTAAGGGCTTCAAGAACTAATATTTTTAAGTTTAGCAACAACATCTTCAAAGAGTTTAAGGGGGAGGCGAAAAAAAGAGGCATAAAATTTAGTATTACTACTAATAATGAAGATTTGGACCTATACATAGATAGAAACCTAATGGATAAAGTCTACTTTAACCTTTTGTCGAATGCTTTTAAATTTACTCCAGAAAATGGCAGAATTGATATTGATATACAAGATAATTTAGAGGGGAGTAATGTAGAGATTCGTTTTAAAGACAATGGAATAGGAATCCCTGAAAATGAGTTGAAAAATGTTTTTACGCCATTTTTTAAGGGCTCCAATAACAGAAAGAATAGTTCAGGTGTCGGGTTGCATTTAAGTAAACAATTTGTGGAACTTCACTTAGGTAGAATTGAAGTTAAATCCTTTCACGGCACGGAGTTTAAAATTACCCTCTTTAAAGGGAATACTCATTTCAATGAAGATCAAATTGTTATCGATCCAGAATTGGTGGATACTCAATTAAGTGATTTGTCAGAAGAGATTAACTTGGAAGATAACTACATAGACCAGGATGAAGATATAGGGGAGGAGAAATATTCCATACTTTTAATTGAGGATAATAAGGATTTGACGTATTTTCTAAAAAACAAATTGAGTAGTGAGTATGAGGTGATATCGTCTGATGGAACTGATGGGCTCCAACTGGCGTTTGAGCATATTCCAGACGTTATATTATGTGATGTAAACCTGCCTGATAAAAATGGATTTGAAATATGTGAAATCCTTAAGGACGATCTGCGTACCTCGCATATTCCAGTAATTATCTTAACTGCCTTGGGCAATAAGGAATCTTTTATACAAGGACTACAGTGTGGGGCTGATCTTTATTTGACCAAGCCATTTAATTATTCCATCTTAACACAATCCATTAAGTCATTACTTTATAATAGGGAAAAGTTAAGATACTACTATACTAATAATATCCATAAAATAGATCAGGCCCAATCCTTTGGGAATCCTGAACAATTATTTGTACGCCAACTAAATCAACAAATTAAGGCCAATCTCGACAACGCCAATTTTTCTGTGGAAAATTTGGCCGATGCCTTGAGTATTTCTAGGGTTCAATTGTATAGAAAGGTCAAGGCTATGTTGGGAATAAGTGTTAGCGATTATATCGCCAATTATAGATTGGAAAGGGCAAAATCAATGCTAGAAAGCACGGATTATTCCATGTCGGAAATAGGCTATAGCACGGGGTTTTCTTCACCAAATTACTTTTCCACTGCCTTTAAAAGCAAATATGGAGTTACTCCTGGAGCATATAAAAAATCACTTTAATACAATTTGCACTATTGACACATACGCTATGTATCAATTTTAGACTTATGGGTTACATCAGTGTAATTGACCTATTCTAGATTTGTTAAAATATTTTCTTTAACTATTTGATTATAAGTTGCTTGGCATTATTTTTAACAATGTTAACGAAATCACAACAGATTGTAACATTGTCAAAATAACTACTAAATAATTTGTAATAATATAGTCTTCGTATTTAATAATTGCGATATGAAGAAAATATTGGTTTGGTCTATTACTGCAGCTTTGGCTGGATTTTTGTTTGGTTTTGACACGGTAGTGATTTCAGGAGCTGACAAGAAATTACAAATCTTATGGGGTTCTTCGGATGTGTTCCATGGTACCATAGTAATGGCCATGGCCTTGTGGGGAACAGTTGTTGGGGCATTATTGGGTGCAATTCCTACAAATAAGTTGGGAAGAAAGAAAACCTTGTTCTGGATAGGAATTTTTTATACCGTATCGGCTTTGGGTTCTGCATTTGCAAATGACCCCATAACCTTTGCCTTCTTTAGATTTTTGGGCGGATTAGGAGTAGGTGCGTCCACTATTGCGGCTCCCGCATATATATCGGAAATAGCCCCGGCAAAGGATAGGGGTAAATTGGTAGGTCTGTATCAATTTAATATCGTCTTTGGTATATTGATAGCCTTCTTTTCCAACTACCTATTAAGTGGAATTGGTGAAAATGCCTGGCGATGGATGCTAGGAGTCGAGGCCATACCTGCGGTTATATATACACTTTTTGTTTTGACCGTTCCGCAGAGTCCTAGGTGGCTTCTGACCAAGTTTCGTACCGAGGAGGCAAGAAGTGTGCTTCAAGTGATAAATCCAGGTCAGGATGTCGAAAAATTGATGTTGGAAATAAACCAGGAAAATGAGGGTAAGGTAGTCGGCGAGAATATTTTTATGAAGAAATATCGATTCCCATTAGTCCTTGCATTTTGTATGGCCTTTTTTAATCAAGCATCTGGGATAAATGCCTTCTTGTATTATGCGCCTCGAATTCTGGAAGAAGCCGGTCTTGGGGAAAGTACTGCCTTATTGAGTAGTATCGGTATCGGGGTCATCAATTTAATATTTACCCTCTTGGGAATTTTTTTAATAGATAGGCTTGGCCGAAAACAATTGATGTATGCAGGATCCTTTGGATATATAGTATCTCTGACATTGGTGTCTTGTGCTTTTTACTTTGATTGGGAAGGTATGTCTGTAGCTATATTCCTTTTCTTGTTCATTGCAGCGCATGCAGTAGGGCAGGGTACGGTTATATGGGTATTTATTTCGGAAATATTTCCCAATCATTTACGAGGCTCGGGTCAGTCTTTCGGTAGTTCCGTACACTGGGTCTTGGCAGCAATTATCCCTTCCCTAATCCCTGTGCTGTTTACTACCATTGGTGCGGGAACTGTATTTGCCTTCTTTGCTTTTATGATGTTTTTACAATTGCTTTTTGTTGCTTTCATGATGCCAGAAACTAAGGGGGTTTCGTTGGAAGTTTTGAGCAAATCCTTAAGCAAATCAAATACTAAAAAGGAAGTGAAAATTAAAGAGAATTCATAGGTCCAATTTTTTAAACCCAATTATTTGAAATTATGAAAAATTATAAATTAAAATTAGTTGTAACAATGGCAAGCCTTTGCACAGTTTTCGCCTGTAAAGATCAAACCAAGAAGGAAGACAAGGATATTACGGCCCAAAGTGAAATAACACTAAATACTGAGGAGCAATTATACCGTCCAAATTTTCATTTTACACCTAAGGTTGGGTGGATGAACGACCCCAATGGGATGTTCCATTACAATGGATATTACCATTTGTATTTTCAACATTATCCAGACGGTAATAAATGGGGGCCCATGCATTGGGGGCACGCAATAAGCACTGATATGGTAGTTTGGAAGGAGCAGCCGATTGCACTATACCCAGACGATATGGGTTACATTTTTTCTGGAAGTGCGGTAGTGGATTTGGAAAATACTTCTGGCTTTGGCGCTGGAGGGCAAGTGCCAATAGTTGCCATGTTTACTTATCATAACATGGAAATTGAGAAAGCAAAGGGAATTGATGTTGAATCACAGGCAATTGCCTATTCCTTGGATGAGGGGCTTACTTGGACTAAGTATTCGGGAAACCCCGTCATAGAGAATCCTGGAATTAGGGATTTCAGGGATCCCAAGGTATCCTGGAATGAAGAACATAAAAAATGGGTCATGGTCTTAGCTGCACAAGACAAAGTGATGTTTTATGGCTCCAAAGATCTTAAGAGCTGGGAGCTGTTATCGGATTTCGGAGCGGATTTGAATAGAGAGATTGGAACACACGGTGGGGTATGGGAATGCCCAGATCTTTTCCCTCTTCCTGAAGAGGGTACGGATAAAAACAAATGGGTGCTTTATGTAAGTGTTAATCCAGGTGGTCCAAATGGAGGTAGTGCCACACAATATTTTATTGGTGATTTTGATGGTACAAAATTCACCATGGATAAGGATTTTGAAGCGGACCTAAACAAGGGTCAAAACCATTGGATAGATTTTGGGAAGGATAATTATGCAGGTGTTACCTTTTCCAATATAACCTCTAAGGATGGAGGTAAATTTTATATGGGCTGGATGTCCAATTGGGAATATGCTAATGAAGTCCCAACTGAAACCTGGCGTAGTGCCATGACCGTAGCAAGGGAGATAAAATTAATCAAAGACACCCAATCCTATAGATTGGCGTTTGACCCTGTTGATGAAATTGAGGCCTATAAAGGTGTAAAGTATAAGAAAGAGAATATTATGGTTGATGGAGAATTGGAACTCATAAATTCAGAAAAGATAAATCTTTCACGTGCTGCAATCACCTTCAATATTTCAGATATAAAAAAGGATAGCTTCACTTTTAAACTTTCCAACAAAGAGGGGGACGATTTGTCCTTTGGATTCAACGGTATCGATAATACTTTTTTTATCGATCGCAATAAGTCAGGTAAAACAGGTTTTTCCGATACTTTCTCGAATAAGAAAAGTATTGCAAATCGAATTTCCAGTAATGAAAAGCTGTCTGGAACCATTCTCTTGGACAAGACATCGATAGAATTATTTTTTGATGAAGGGTCAACGGTAATGACGGAAATTTTCTTTCCCAATGCCCCGTACGAGACGCTTTCGGTAGAGACGGTAAATCAAGATTTTGTTCTTGATAGTATAGAAGTAAATGAACTTAATATTAACTAAATACAACTCAATTATGAAACTGAAACTCTTATTATTACTAATGACGTTTGTTCCTTTAGGGCTATTGGCCCAGGAACAGATAAAAGGTACTGTGACCTCCCAGGATGATGGAATGCCGTTGCCAGGGGCCTCTGTGGTAGTGGCCGGCACCACCAATGGTACAACCACGGATTTTGACGGTAACTTTTCCCTTGATCAAGTGCCTTCGGACGCAACACTTTCAATAAGTTATGTTGGCTTTTTAAAGATGGAGATTCCCGTAAATGGACAGTCTATCTTCAATATTGTATTGCAGCCTGATGCACAAATGTTGGACGAGGTTGTTCTAACGGGCTATACCACAGAACGAAAGGCCGACTTAACCGGGGCTATAACCGTAGTGGAACTTGGTCCTGTGGAAGGTCAAAGTTTAAGCTCGGGTAATGCCATGCAGGCTTTACAGGGAAGGGTGCCTGGTCTTTTTGTTGAAAAGTCGGGTAACCCTAATGGTACCAGTAGCAGAATTCTAATTAGGGGGGTTACCACCTTGGGAAACAACGACCCCTTGTATGTAATAGATGGGGTGCCAACAGTTCGGCAAGAAGTTTTTTCGGGACTTAATCCCAGTACTATTGAATCTGTTCAGGTTTTGAAAGATGCATCCGCTTCTTCCATTTATGGTTCCAGGGCAGGTAATGGCGTTATTATCGTAACCACCAAGAACAGCACCAAAGCTGGTGGGGAAGAGAAATATAAGGTAAGTGTAAATTCTAACATTTCCGTACAATCCGAAAAAAAGCAGCGTTATGATATGCTCAATTCCCTACAAAGGGGTGAAGCATTATGGAGGGCATCCGTCAATGATGGTGCCGATCCAGCTGGGGGTTATGGGGAAATCTATAATTTTGATTGGAATGGGGACTTTAATAATCCGGTACTAAACAGTGTAACGCTACAGCCCTTTGTTGGCGGGGATGCCAATGTACCTGCAGGTGATACGGATTGGCAGAAGGAAGCCTATGAAACAGGTTATGTGTACAATAATGAAGTTTCCATTTCAGGAGGAACGGACAAATCCTTTCATCTTATCAATATGGGACATCTTAAGAATACCGGGATTCTAAAACATACAGGATACGAAAGATTTTCAGGGAAATTGAATTCCAATTTCAAATTGTTCAATGATAAATTGAAGATCGGCCTAAATACAGCTTTTACTAGCTCTGATGAAACATTGGCCTCTACTGATATTGGTAGCGCCCCAACTCCGGCATTGGCAATTAGCTTGGCGCCTACTATACCTTTGTTTGACAGTAATGGTAATTATGGTGGGCCTTTGGGAGCTGGTTACTCGGATCGTAACAATCCGGTTCTAATGCAATACTTAAATAGATGGGACAATACGGAAAGGACCAATATTTTCGGAAATGTATTTGCCGAATTACAGATATTGGACAATTTAACTTTTAGAACGAGTATTGGACTTGATTTTGGCGACTATAAGCGCAAGGACATTGAGCCTAGGGTAGCCAATGGTTTTGTAAACAGGAGTAATAATAGGTTGATATTGGATACCAACAAATTTACCAGTGTTGTCTTTACCAATACCTTAAATTATAATTTGGAATTGGGCGATCATCGTTTTGGCCTGTTGGTGGGAGCAGAATCCATTAAAAATGATTTTGATTCGGTTACGGCCATCGCCGATGGCTTTGCGGTAGAGACCGAGTCTTATTTTGTATTGGATGCGGCTACTGGCGCTAGGACAAATACTGGACGTTCCAGTGGAAGTAGTCTGTTGTCCCAGTTTGGAAAATTAAATTATGCTTTTGCAGATAAGTATTTAGCCTCTGTTACCGTTCGTAGGGATGGTTCCTCCCGATTTGGTGAAGAAAACAGGTATGGTGTTTTCCCGGCCGCAACTCTGGGTTGGAGAGTTAGCAGGGAAGATTTTTTCAATGATGAAGGTGCGGTTTCGGATTTAAAATTCCGTGCAGGATACGGTGAAGTTGGTAACCAATCTATTGGTGACCTGGCCAGATTTGGTCTTTACGAATCAAGATATGGTCCCAACCAAGATCAATTTATTCCTGATTTTTTCAACCAGTATTATAATGTTGGAACAGCATATGATTTAGGAGGTAATAACGGGGGAACCTTACCTTCAGGATTTGTTTCCATTCAAGCTGCGAACCCGGCGCTTAAGTGGGAAACTACCAAGGAATTTAACTTTGGTGTAGACTTTGGGCTTTTTAACAATGCAGTAGTAGGAACTTTCGATTACTTTACCAGAGAAACCAGTGACATCTTGATTACACCTCCAATCGCCTCAGTCATTGGCGAAGGACAACAGCGTGTTCTTAATGGGGCTACCACAGAAACAAAAGGATGGGAGCTTTCGGTGGCCTATTCCAAAATGTGGGATAGTGGATTTTCAATGGCGGTATCTACTAATTTTGGAGCTTTCAAAGACGAGATAACCTTTTTGCCCGAAGAAGTTAGGGCAGGTTTTCCCGGAACGGCAGAGAATTCTATCCTAGGTCAGTCACAATTTTCCATCTTTGGTTATAAAACGGATGGTCTGTTCCAAAGTCAGGCGGACATTGATGCGAGTCCAGCACAGGTCGGTGCCAGGCCTGGAGGGTTGAAATTTCAGGACCTTAACGGAGATAATGTAATAGATTCCGATGACCGTGATTTCATTGGGAATACCTTGCCGGACTTAGAATATGGTATTAGGATTGACCTAGGATATAAAAACTTCGATTTTTCCATTTTTGGTTCGGGTGTAGCGGGAAGAATTGGTCAAGATCCTTATATATTTTGGAATAATTTTACCCAAGGGAGGGAGAATGCCGGTCTAGGGGTTCTCAATGCTTGGACTCCAACGAATACCAATACTGACATACCGTCTCTGTCATTGGCTTTCAACGATCAAAGAACATCAGATTATTTATTTAGAAAGAATTCCTATTTCAAAATCAGAAACTTACAAATAGGGTATTCTTTACCTGAGGAGGTGATCAATAAATTATGGGGGATGACTGGACTAAGGGTCTATTTTCAAGGAGAGAACCTCTTTTGGTTTACTCCAAAGGATTATATAGGATCGGATCCAGAGCGTACTACTGTCGACAATATTCCTGTGCCGACTGTGCTTTCGTTGGGACTTAATTTGAACTTTTAAAAAATGAAAATCATGAAAAGAAATAAAATATATATAATTGGGGTGCTGTTTACGTTGTTTTTGACCTCTTGTGACAAGGACTTTTTGGAATATGAACCAGAGGGAGTGCTTTCCAATGAAAATGTAGCTACAGCAGATAACGCAGAGGCATTGGTAGTTGCCGCCTATGCTGGGATTGCCAACGATGAAATGATCGGACCCTTGACTCACCAATGGGTATACGGAAGTGTGCGCTCGGATGATGCCTATAAAGGTGGTGGAGGCCGAAGCGATGTGGATGTAGTAGATCGCTATGAGCAATACAATTTAACAATTCCGGATTATGGGGATTGGATGGCGCCAAGAACTTGGACCAACTATTACAAGGCTATTTCAAGGGCTAATTTTGCGTTGACCGTGATCAATGATATCCCAGATGCGGAATATCCCAATAAGACCTTAAGGCAGGCCGAACTTAGATTTTTGAGAGCACATTCACATTTTATGTTGAAGCTTTTGTTCAAAAAAATTCCATATATCATAGAAGGTTTGTCTCAAGAAGAGACGGCTGCCATTTCCAATGATGTGTCCAACGATGAATTGTGGAACACTATAGCGGAGGATTTTATTTTCGCATATAACAATCTTCCCCAATCGCAGGACGAAGTAGGTCGGGCAGATAGGAATGCAGCAGCGGCATATATGGCAAAACTTAGGCTATATCAGGCCTATGAGCAAAATGACCAACACCAGGTAACCGCTATTAATCCTGCGCGACTACAGGAAGTAATAGATTATGCGGATGAAGTTACTTCAAGTTTGGAGGGGGACTATGGAAATAACTTTTTGGATGGTTTTGATAACGGCCCAGAATCAATTTGGGCAGCACAGTTTTCTATAAATGACGGAACAAAGGTAAGTAGAGTAAGTTTTGTGACTGGACTTAATTCGCCTCATGGATCGGCACTGTACGGATGTTGTGGCTTTCATCTGGCCAGTCAGAATATGGTAAATGCCTTTAAGACCGATGTCGCCGGTTTGCCATTATTGGACAGTTTCAATGATACGGATATTTTCACAACCGTCAATGAAGACGGAACTGTAACTCCATCTGCTGGATTAACAGTAGATCCCAGATTGGATCATACCGTGGGAATCCCAGGAAGACCTTTTAAATACAGAAATACTGTGGATGCTGCCGGCGATATGGTATATAACTTTAGTTGGGCCAGGGATCCAGGCGTTTATGGCTATTTCGGAAATATGAAGGAGCAACAGGCTCCCGATTGTTCCTGTTATGTTAAGGAAGGACCGTTTGTTGGTACTTCAAAGAATGTTGATTTTATAAGGTACGCGGATATTTTGCTGTTCAAGGCGGAAGCCTTGATACAATTGGATCGTTGGGATGAAGCTTTACCCTTGATCAATCAGGTTAGAGCACGTGCAGCGATAAGTACCCAACGACAGATCGATGCTGGTGCAACGGATATTTATAACATTCAACAGTACACGACCTTCCCTGATAAGGACTATGCCTGGAAAGCCTTGAAATTCGAAAGGAGATTGGAATTTGGTATGGAAGGACCACGTTTCTTTGATTTGGTAAGATGGGGTGAGGCAGCAACAGTGTTGAACGCTTATTTGGCCGAGGAAAAAACAAAAAGAGATTTCTTGTCCAGTGCAGTTTTTACGGCAGGAAGGGATGAGTATTATCCAATTCCACAACGTGAGATAGATTTTACAGGTGGACTCTATACGCAAAATCCTGGATATTAATTTAAGTCCGAGTTAGTTTGAGTTAGTTTTTAAAGGCACGGATAGTAGTATCTCCGTGCCTTTTATTTAAAGTTTGAATTATGAAAAAATTAAAAGCTATTTGTTTCGGTGAAGTTTTATTTGACAATTTCCCAACTCATTCGAAGATTGGAGGAGCACCATTGAACGTCTCTTTACGATTACAATCATATGGGGTAGAAGTATCCATGATAAGTAGCGTAGGTGATGATAGGGAGGGGAATAAAATTATTAACTATTTAGACAATTCTGGTGTCAATACGGATGGAATACAGATTAGTCCCAATTATGGGACTGGACAGGTAAATGTTGTCTTAAATGATAAAGGGGTGGCATCTTATGATATTGCCTACCCGGTTGCTTGGGATAAAATTTTGCCAAGGAAATTTTATGTAAGCCAATTAAAGATATCGGACATCTTTATTTACGGTAGTTTAGCCTGTAGGGATAATACTTCACGTACAACCTTAAAGCAACTTTTGGAAGTTGCTCAATACAAGGTTTTTGATGTTAATTTGAGAGCACCACATTACAACAAAGAACTGCTCTTGGAATTATTGCAACCCGCCAATTTTGTGAAATTTAATGATGATGAATTGTACGAAGTGGCTGGATATCTTGATTCTAAGTACAATTCTATGGAGCAGACCATAGCCTTTGTTGCCGAAAAAACCCAAACGGAAACCATTTGTGTTACCAAAGGCGCCTACGGTGCAGTCCTATATCACCGAAAGATCTTTTATTATAATAGTGGTTATAGGGTTAAGGTTCTTGATACTGTAGGTTCTGGTGATTCTTTTTTGGCCTCTGTAATTTATAAGTTGTTTACTGGTGAAGACCCTCAAGCCGCTATCAATTTTGGTTGCGCTGTCGGGGCCATGGTGGCTAACAGCGAAGGAGCTAACCCTATAATCACAATGCAGAAAATATCCAAATTTATGAATCCTTAATATATCGGTTGCATATTACTAATTTTAAATCCTCAGAAGATTATTCATAAAAAGCAACAGTGTATTATTACAATTGCAGTAATGTAGAAAAATAAATCTGCGTTTTTTGGGCTCGTATTTACTTCTTCATTGGATTTTAATTGTTAATAACTATAAAATCCCCTATAAATCGACTTTTTTCCACAGATATTAGTTGTTGCCATTTGATATCAAATGAATTCAAATAAAATTAAGGAACTCCATATGCAATAATATTTGTTGTGTTTTGGTTTAATTTGTTGTAATTCAATTAGTTGTGAATAACTATTTGCATTTCCTACTTTCCTCACTTGCCCTTTTTTATACATTTATCCCAACTACAAAACTGTAGGTAAACAAAAGCGCTTTTGTTCATTCTGTAACCCTAAAAAAGAAACAAATGGACAATTTATTAATCCTGGAACGACTTGATCGTTTGGAAAAACTGCTAACGGCCCATAAAGAGGTATTGACTTTTGAGGAAACCTGTGACTATACCGGAATATCGAGAAGTTATCTTTACAAACTGACTTCCTCGGGAAACATTCCCCACTCTAAGCCCAACGGAAAAATGATCTTCTTTGAAAGAAGAAGGCTGAACGATTGGCTACTTCAAAATGGCCGTATACCCAAGGCCAAAACCGTAGAGGAGGAGGTGGGATATCCGACCCAAAATAGAAGGGGATGATAGTCGGTGACCGGGGCGATCAACTTTACAAGGTAAAGGATGCCAAGAAAAAGACTGTCTACGATTATACCATTGAATACTTGGGAGGGAAGTACGATATCATGTACAATGAGATATCCCATGATTTCCAGATATCATTCAAGAAACGAGCTGAATGGTCCTATCTGAATCTCAATTCCCTGATTATTGAACTAGCCAAAGCAGGTGTCGAGATCAGTACCGGGAAACTTGAAATCTTGATCCGGTCGGAACTCATTCCCAAATACAATCCAATCAAGGCTTATTTTAAATCCCTTCCCAAATGGGAAGGGGAGGATCACATACAAAAATTGGCATCCTACGTCCCCACCTATGATGATGAGGCTTTTCTTTACCATTTAAAAAAATGGTTGGTCCGTGCCATAAAATGCGCACTGGAACCGGGCTACTTCAACAAACAAGCATTGATTATAAGCCATAAGGGTCAAAGCTCAGGGAAATCTACCTGGTGTCGGTTTATTTGTCCCCCAGAATTGGCCGATTATATGGCAGAGGATATCAGTAATGATAAGGATGCCCGCATCCAATTGTGCCGCAACTTTCTGTACAACCTGGACGAATTGGCCGTATTGACCAAAAAGGACGTGAATGCCCTAAAATCATTTTTCTCAAAGACCTTTATCAATGAACGCCTGCCCTATGACCGAAAGAACACTACCCTCCCCAGGATCTGCTCCTTTTTGGGCTCAACCAACATGTCCTCCTTTCTAAACGATGAGACAGGATCCGTACGCTGGTTGTGCTTTGAGCTCAAGGATAAAATAGATTTCTCCTACTCCAAGGAAATCGAGATCAAGAACGTCTGGATACAGGCCTACCACCTCGCATATTATGACCCCAGATTTAATCCAGAACTTACGTTAACGGATATTATGGAGAACGAAGAACGCAATAAGAAATATACCAAATTGACTACCGAGGAAGAACTTGTTTCTAAATACTTTGAAAAGTCGAATGATATCAACGACTTTGTGACCGCCTCGGATGTATTGGTCAAGCTAAGTAGCTTAAACGTAAGACTTAACCAAATAAACCTTGGGCGCGCCTTATCGGGGTTCAACTTCCAACGAGTGAAACATCCCAAGCGACAGGTGTATGGGTACCTGGCCAAATCGGTATTTGCAAAGAGCCCTTGGGAATTGGAACAGTAGAAAAGTGCCATTGCACCTACCTACTTACCTAACGGACCACGACCGCCCTAACTGCGGGAGCTACCATAGGTAAGATACATTAACCCCAAGTTACCTAGGTATTACCTATCCTACCTTTTAGGGTAAGAAGGGTAAGATCAAAAAAACATCCCTCCTAAGCGATCGACCCTTATAAACATTGATTTAGGTAAGAAGGTAAGAGAAAAACGAAAAAAAGAATTAACTGATGAAAAAAGAAAGAATTATTAAGCTGACGTG
Organism: Arenibacter flavimaris; assembly: GCF_030291335.1. Taxonomy (NCBI): domain Bacteria; kingdom Pseudomonadati; phylum Bacteroidota; class Flavobacteriia; order Flavobacteriales; family Flavobacteriaceae; genus Arenibacter; species Arenibacter flavimaris. The sequence goes on along the minus strand of NZ_JASWIM010000017.1, from coordinate 58,446 downwards.
TGAAAGAGCCCGAGCTTTTCCCATCGAAAAAGCGTTGGCAAAACTAGGGCACTTTCGAACAAAGGAATCTAATAAAGAAGCTTGGTTCCTGAGTCCGTTCCGCTCAGAAACCCAAGCCTCTTTTAAGGTATCCAAGAAACTGAACCGTTGGTACGACCACGGAATAGGGAAAGGGGGAAATATAATCGACCTGATTTGCCTGGTCAACAACTCATCGGTAAGGGAAGCATTGGATTGGCTACAAAACGGCCAAATCTCTTTTTCTTTTCAACAGCCCCTTTTTGAAGAGGATAAACAGGATAAGATCGAGATAAAATATATTAAGGTACTGGGCCATTTTGCGCTAGGGGAATACGTAATGAAAAGGGGGATTTCCATCTTGACTGCCAGAAACCTATGCAAGGAAGTCCACTATAGGTTTAAGGACAAGATGTTTTTCGCCCTGGGATTAGCGAACAATTCCGGAGGTTGGGAACTGCGCAACAAATACTATAAGAATTCCAGTTCCCCAAAAGACGTCACCCACCTCCAGAACGGAAACAGTAGGCTGATCGTCACCGAGGGAATGTTCGATATGTTGAGCCTGATGGAGCGGGACAAGCATTTAATGGAAGACTGTGATCTTTTGATATTAAACTCTTTAGGCTTTTTGGAAAGAATGGTTAAAATGTTTGACACCTATGACACCGTTTCGCTCTATCTGGACAATGATAATGCAGGAAAAAGTGCAGTTAAATTGATAATGCGACATCAGTCAAAATGTACCGACAGGTCAAATTTATACGAGAATTTTAAAGACGTAAATGGATGGTGGATTGCTCAAAAGATATGATCTGATGATGATAATATTTTATCCAGAAAATGAAATAACTATTAATAAATACAATTTTAAAGCATAAATAAAATAATCTGATTGAGATGTAATTCAAGATGTGTCTTTGTTGCCACAAAGACAATCTTGCTTTGCTCCCGAAGGTCGCAAAGACGTAAAAAATGAAACGTACCTATGTTAAATTTCGATGTTCTCTATTTGAGAAAAAGTTGCTCCAGATAAAGGCTAAAAAGAGCGGTCTTAGCGTGAGTGAATATTGTAGGCGTGCCGCCTTTGGAATTAAGATCATTGAACGGTTAACAGAGGAACAAATAGACCTTTATAAGATGTTGGCCAAGTACGGTACCAACTTTAAATTGATCGGGAACATGTACCGAAAACGGGATCCTAATCTGACGGCCGAGGTGACCAAGCTGGCAGAAGAACTACAGAACCACCTTTATAATTTCAAAAAATGATAGGCATAGGAAAATCAATATCGCATACCGGAAATTCCATGAGCTATGGCTGGAACAAGGAGAAACAAGCCGAGGTCGTATACTCCAATCACGTAGCTGGGCAAACTCCAAACCAGATTACCAAGGAATTCAACATCATCCAATCCCAGAACTATCAATGCAAAAAGAACACCTTGAGTTTTGTCATCAGCCCTACCATTGAAGATGGAAAACAGCTAAAAGCCAAAGAGCTCAACGAGATGACTGCAAAATTTCTCAAGGAAATGAAATTACAGGAACATCAGGCCATCGCCTTTGTTCATAGGAATCAGCCACATACGCATGTTCATGTGTACGTAAACCGTATCGATTTTAACGGAACTGCTTATAACGACAGTTTTATTGGGAAGAGGAGTCAGCTAGCCGCTGAACGGGTGGCAGAGAAAATGGGGCTTACCACGGTACGGGAAGTACAACTGGAAAGATTGGAACAGCTACTGAATATAAGACAGGAGATTAAGCAGGTACATGAAAAAGTGATGAACGAACAACGCCCCAAGGACCTGGATAGTTATATCAAGCTAATGAAGGAAAAAAACGTACAAGTTATCCCAAGTATCAATAAGTCCAATCAGCTGCAAGGGTTCCGGTTCCAATACAAGGGCCAAAACCTAAAGGGAAGCGAGGTACACCGTTCCATGTCCGGTAGCAGAGTGGTGATGGGGATAGCCAACCATGCAGAGAAAAGCATTCTTCAGGGCCAGTATAAAACTGTTAGCCTGATGGGAAAGGCCACCCAGCTAAGTGGGAATATCGCTATAAAACTGGCTAAAACAGTCATTAAACAAGCGATCCAAAAAAGTGCTGGAATGGAAATAGGATATTAATTTGAAAACCAAAACAATATGGCAAAGCTAGACGAAATCACGGAATTATTGGTCGATGAACTGGAAGGACTGAAACAGATGTTGGTACAATTGAGAACACTGACCAAGGAACTGACCAGTTCTGAGACCGTAAAGGATATATCCCAAATACGGTACAAGCAGGAGGAACTCAATAAAACACAGGACAATCACTTCCGAGAGCAAAATACGGGACTTAGTGAAGTAAAACAAGAAATAAAAACGGCACTCCTAATTCCGAAATGGTTCCTCATTATGATATTGGCGATTCCAATACTTTCCATCTCCACATTGGGCTATCTAGGCTATCAGGTTAGACAGTTCGAGAAAGAAAAAGAGATAGCCTTCCAGGAGGGAAAAGCAGCTGTTTCAACAGAGTTGAATGTTTTTTTCAAGGAACACCCAGAGGTTTACAAGGGATTTCTGATTTGGATGGAAAAAGAGAAAGAGCCAAATCCAAAGTAGGTTGCGCCCTATGCTGTTTTTGCTGGACGCTTATCTGCCCAAATATTAAAAAATGGCCAAAGCTCCTTTTATTCCAATTCCATTTTTGTAATCTCAAAGGGCATGGCGCATATATCCTCCGTTTCAAATGTCTCATACATATACCCACTAAACCTTACCTTTAGACCATCCTCCTTAAATTCTTCTGAAAGGTTGCAGGGGACCAAAGGGAGGTAGATATTAGGAGGTGTAGAAATTCCAATTATGGTATAATTTGACTGACAGCCATCCTTGTCAATTTCGCCAATAAGATCTGTAAACCTTGCTTCAATTTTTCTGTTCTCCTCCTGAAAACAATTCGGCTGGGAGTCATCATTGGAACATGAATGGGTGACCATGAGAAGTAACAGCAGTTTGATAATATTCGTTGGTTTCATAATAGCTTCTTAATGGTATAATGCATGAACTAGTATAATAAAATATCTCTCTAGTCGCTAAATTGAGGATGCATTCTAATCAAAAAAGTTGCTTTAACTTTTAAATTTTTTTCCGGAGGGTTTTTAGGCGAATGATATTGTAACCCTACTACCAATACTGCCCAGGCTCATTTTTTTCCGAATATTGGGTTTTTATATAAAGACCACTTAACGGTCAGGAGTTAGAAAGATTTCTCTTGAGGGCCTTAATAGTCCTTGGTATATACAAGGATGACCGGATATTAGATTTTTAAAACGCCTCCCAAATATTCTCTTCCATGTATTCATCCCAACGTATTAATTTTTCAACGGTAATGTTATGGGGGATCAGTGATCTGTCCTTGAATGTTCCGGGCGGTTCTGCCATATAGAAACTGCCGCGGTATCTATGTTCCTTATACGAGCAATATACTGCCACATTGGGACCGTCATATTCCTCGTACACATACACTATTTTGGTTACAGTAACTAAAAACATATCGCCTTTCTGGGATTTTTCTATCATTTCCTTAAAATCCAAGGCCGATACTAGGCTACCCTCTTGCACCAATTTGGCCATTTTGTGCATGGCACTCAACAAGGCACCCTTAAAGGCTTGTTCTTCGTTACGGTCCAGTTCCATAAATAATAGTTTTAAGAATTCTCTACAACCTTGATTTCCTCCTCCGTTAAGCCGTAAAGTTCGTAGACCTTGGCATCAATTTCTTTTTCCGTTCGGGTTATGTGTGCTTGAATGTCCTGTATTTTTTTCTTTCGTTCGTTAAAATATGTAAGCCATTCGGCCTCCTCGGACAATGAAAGACCCACTTTTTCCTTTTTTAATTCTTTTAGAAAATCACTAAATTCCAATTGATGCCAATTTTCAAGTTTTCTACTAAATTTAACGATACCAAACTTGGATTGCAATAAATCTAATAATTGATTCAAATCACTATTTAATTCCTTTGTATTGACGATCATGGCATTGACCAGAACATCCAATTCGCCATTTAGGTTTGGGATAGGGATTTGACCAAAATACTTCCATATCAGCTGGCAACCATTTTGAATTTGAGTACAGTATTTGGTAATGAGCCACCAACCCATATTAGAATTCAGGATTCCCACGAGACTTTTATTGTTTGAAGGAATTATCCACATTGAATCATTACAGTAAAGACCTTGCTCATCATAAATAAAGCAAGGTTTGACTTGGAATTTTTGATACATGATTTTTGGAAGTTTGAAATCTCGATGGTACGCAATTGCATCTTGTGTCTCAAACCACCTATTGTTGGTTTTTTTTCGACTTCCTTTTCGTCCAGATTGTTCCAGTCTTTCTTTCCCAAAATCCAAAAGGTACTTCTTAACTCCTGGGTAATCCTCAATGTCAATATTTAGTGAAGGAAATGTGCAAATCATAAACATATCACCTAAAGGACCATGATAAGGTTTAATATCTCTTCCTCTCAAAACTGGATGTATTAATTCAGCACTTTTAGGATCTTCCAAAAGAATTTTATCTCGCTGATTACGTTCGAATACGAATGCGTCTGTCAACCCTGTAAGTACACCACGGAGTGATTTTCCATTTGTATATTCATCAAGTGAGGTAAACCTGGTTTCAAGTTTGGAAAGTAAATTATTACCTTTTTTGGACGAAATCACCCAAGTCCTATCATCAAAACTGTTGGTGGAGTAACTTTCAAAACTTAGGGCAACATTGGTTTGGAAATCGGATGCGGTTGCTGACTTTAGTACGGCTATATTAAATTTCTTAGTTGGCGCTGCATTTTCAGCTATAAAAATAAGTGGATATGTCGTTGCTCCCTGAAAAATCTGAATATCCCCAAAATCAATCAATTGCACTATTCTTTTTTTCAAAAAGTACTTTCTCAAGGGTTGACCGTAGCCAGCTTGCAGCCATTTATTTGGCATAATAAAAGAAATAACGCCAGATGGTTTTAAAATTTCAAATCCTTTCTCAACAAACAGCACATACAAATCACCCCTTTTATCAAAGGTTTCAAAACCAATTTGCTTTAATTGTTCAGATGTCTCCTTAATGACCTCTAGTTTAACATAAGGCGGATTCCCGATCACCACATCAAAACCTCCTTTTTTAAATACCTTGGGGAATTGTTGCTGCCAATCAAAGGCCTTATTCCCGGCCACTTTTTTGTCGTCTATGAGACTGTTGCCACATTTAATATTACTGCTAAGGTCGTTCAACTTTCTTCTGGGCTGGGCGGTACGAAGCCATAACGAGAGTTTGGCTATTTCCACACTTTCCTCATTAAGGTCTACCCCATAAATATTGTTTTCCAAAATGGTGTTCTCTATGTCCGCAAAGACCAATCCGCCGCCCAATACTTTGGCCTTTAGCTCATCTATGTACTTGTGCTCTTTGATCAAAAAATCCAGGGCTTGGTTCAAAAAAGCCCCAGAACCACAGGCCGGGTCGCAGATGGTGAGCTGTAAGAGCCAGTCCCTATAATGGTCCAACAACTGCAGTAGTTCTGCCAATTTCTTTTTGGGCCGGTTGGCACGGCTCTTGAAGTATTCCTCCTCAATAAAACCGAGTGTCGATTTCTTTTCTTCGCACAGTTTGCCGATAGTGTTCTCTACAATATATTTGGTAATGTACTTTGGGGTATAGAAAACCCCATCCTTTTTTCGTTTGCTTTTTTGTTGGTCAAAAACAGTTCCTTCGATCTCTGCATTGACACTTTCTATTTCGTTAAGCGAGTTCTCAAAAATATGTCCCAAAATGTTGACATCCACCTGGCTTTCAAAATCGTAATTGGCTAGTTTTAGGGTGTGCTTATAAAGCATTTCATCATCGATCTCCAGTCCGTCCAGAATAGTGTCGGGTTTGAAGAGTCCACCATTATAGGCGTATATTTCTTCCCTATTGGTTGTGCCTTTCCTGCCCGTATCCAAATAATGGAAATACTGTTTAAAGAGATTGTACAGCGGACGTTCGTCCCCAAAGTCCATATCCGCCCGCCATTTTTTCAAGATCTGCACGGTAGAATTGGGGGGTAATAAACCCCTGTCCTCAGAGAAGAAGATAAAAAGGAATCGGTCAATAAGTTTTTGGGATTTTTTAAAAAGTGCCAACTTTACGTTTTTCTCCAAACTTTGCAGCTCCTGTTCCAAAGCCGAGCCAATGGATATTTCCTCCAATTCTTCCTTTCGGGAATTTTTCAGTCTTTTGGCATTCTTTTTTACCAGATCGCGGTACAGTTCCCGTTTAAAAATGGAATAATCCTTATAAAATTCTTTGGTGATCTGTTCCTCTACCACAACGGAGTCTTCCTTTATTTTTTGGGGAAGGTTCTGGAAAATGTTGTCCTTATGGAGGCATAGGTAGAGCAGGGCAAACTCATCTTCGGAAAGTTCAAAGAGATTGAATTCCTCAAAATCGGATGAATCATTAATATAAAAGCGGAGTTTTTCAAAGTTGGAGGTGATGACATAGACACAGCCCTTTTGGTTGGCTTTGTAGTCAAAGGCCTGGCGCCGGATGCTTTCCAGGTCTTTGGTTTTGGTACCTTTTAGTTCTACCACTCCAATCGCTTTTTCTCCCAAAAGAATGGCCCCGTCCGCCTTTCTATTATTCTTTTCGTTCTTAAACTCAGTTGTTAGATCGTAATTTGGACTAGGATTGATAGTGTATCCCAATATATTTACAAACAACTCTGTAAGAAAGGTAGCTTGGAACTGCTCTTCCTTTGAGTTCCTAATATTCTCTTGAATAGTTTGATTTAGAAAATAAGAGGAATACCTTTTATATGCTTTTAGAACAGTTTTGCCATCCTGTAGTTTCAGATACTTTTTAAGGACAGAACTTTGGAAAAATGCCATTTAAATCTAGGTCTGGTTTAGGCTTTTAAAAATAGTGCTTTTTTATGATTAGGAAGGGTAATGTTAATTCAGCATATTAAATTAATTGCCTTATCTCAATTAAGTAGGTTGCGCCCTATGCTGTTTTTGCTTGACGTTTATCTGCCTGAACACTACAAAAACAGCATAGGATCCAAGCGCAAAGTTCTTGGGTAAGATTTGGGAGATTTTCCATTCTAATAGAATTGTAACCAACCGATATGTTTTTTAATGAAAATTTCATAGTGTTTTTTACAGAGCACAGAATCTCCGTCTTATTGGAATAAAAGAAAAACAATAAGGAGCTAAGAAACGATTTGCTCATTAGCGTCATCCAAAACAGAATTATCAAAGCTCTTTAAGTAAATTTCAGTGGTTTTAACAGAATGGTGCCCCAGGCCTTCACTAATAATTTCAGTAGAAATCCCCATGTTTTTGGCAATAGTGGCCCAAGAATGACGGATGTAGTAGGAGGTGATCTTTTCTTCGATACCAGCATCTTCAGCAATTATCTTGAATAACTTATTAACTAACCTTCTGTCGGATTTATACTTTGTGAATGTTTCAACGGATCCATCATAACCAATGGGAAAAATAAAATCGTTAGGGCTTTTTCCTTCTTTATAATATTCTAAGATACTCGCAAATTCATCTGTTATTTTAACCGATAGAGGATCGCCTGTTTTGCTTCTTCCATAAAAGATTCGACTTTCCCCGATATCTTTTAACCGCAATTTTGCGAGATCGATTAAGTTCATGCCCCTACAATTGAACATACATAATAGATAATTTTGGGTGTGCCAAAGGTTGGAACCTTTCTTGTATTTTAAATTTCTAATGGTAACTATACTTTCTTTGGAGAGGGCCTTCTTCTTGGTACGTCGGGTTGTTGGTATTCTGTAATGATTAAATGGGTTTTTGATCGGGACGTACCTATCTTCCTTTATAGCACTGTTGTATATTGCCCTAACCCCACGCATATAGGCACTTATTCCGTTATTTGAATTTCCCTTAGCTTTATTAACTAGTTCAAACTCCTTTAGAAAAGTTACGTTAAGCTGATAGAGTTTAATAGGTGCGCCTTTATTGAAGTTTACAAATGCGGCTATTGAGTTTTGATACCATTTGGCCGTACTGGGCTTTCCTTCCCTCAATTTCCGGTCAATCAAAACTTGTCCCCACTCCGATAAAGATATTTCATTAGAGAGGTTCTTTTTTAAATCGGAGTCTAATTTCTTATCCCAGGATTCCTTAATATTTTCTATTAGGACATCAACAGATATCTCATTGATAATTTTACCAAGTTTATCAATTATCGATTTGGCCGAGTACAATTTTTCGTTCAGCTCTTTATTTATTTCATCGCATTCCTGTTCTCTATTAGCAATGGCTGATTTCTTAAATGCCATGTTTTTCTCATCCCATCCGTCACTGGAAGTAAAAAAGGGAAGTCGAATAATTCTTTGCTTTTTATGAAACACACGCAAGGCAATTGGATACAATCCATCTGTGTTTTTTGAATGCGTACGTACGTCTAAAATTAGTCTTGCGCGAGCCATATTTCACAGGTTTATATTGTAAGATAATCAAAAATGTGCATACTTTGTGCATAGTTTTTTTTGATGTTATTTGATATCATATGATATCAAATGTGTGTAATCTACTGTTTATCAATGATATATAAGTATAAAAGAATCTATAGGAAGCTATGGGAAACTAAAAAAAGCGCCTTCTAAGCAGGCGGTCGAAGGTTCGAATCCTTCTGCCATCACCAATAATTATAGGGCCTCCAAGAAATTGGGGGCCTTTTTGGTTTTACAAAAGGCTCAGAAAAGGCTCACTTTTTTTAAAACTGATAGAACATTTCGGCATGGATACATAGCTGGCTGTTTTATAAATTGTTGATAATCAGTTGTTGACAATTTTTTTATTTTTCATTCTAAAAATAGTTTACAAGTCAAAAAGCAGGGGGTCATAAATTCTAGGTATTCAATGTTTGTGGTTGTGACTACTATATAAATCGGAGGGTGGAAATATGCCAATTTCTAGGCGCAATAGAGACCCTAAATACCTGTCCAGGAGTGTATAGTTCGCAATTTGAAATTCAGTTTGGAATTCATGCTGTATTGTTTTCAGGTTGCATATAACATAAGAGGTATATTTAATAATATTGCTTCTGTGGGTCTTATGGTTGTGTTAAAAAATCATTACTTCAGCTATCATTTCCCGAGTACTATAAGCCCAATTGCTCAATGCAACTATACTTTATGCAGAGGCTGCTATTAGTCAATGTATTATCATAATAGGTAGTTCTATTTTTCAAGTGTTAGTTGCGGCTTGGCAACAACTGCAAACTTATATTTATCTCCTCTATAGTAAGAATGCTCTATTTCTACAATTTGATCAGGTTCACAAAAAACGGCACCATCCAGAACAAAAGCAGCCATAGGCACTTCATTTTCGAAGTTGTTTTTTTCCTCATTTGGAGTTAAAATGGTATTTCCTAAAGTACGTTCAACATTGGTCAATTTTAGATTATATTCCTTTTCATAGGCTGTTATTAATGAGATTCCTTCAAAATCCCGAATGTTTATTTTCGGGCAGAGGGTCATAGAAATGTACCTAGTTTCGTCTTTAAGTAAAATTTCATCGGCATATCGTAGACGGTGAATTTTTAATATTGGACCATTCATTATATAATGCTTGTTATTGATATTTGTAGAAATTCCCTCGTCCATGACTACCTTTTCTATAATTACATTTTTGGGTTTAAAACCTTCCTGTACCAGTTTCGTATTGAAACTTTCCTTTACGGCATCAAAGGCACCTAAAACTCTGGTTATATGCTTATCTTCGAAACGGTTTAGAACATAAGTTCCCTTGCCTCTGATACGATTGGCCCACCCTCTAAGTTCAACTTCAAGTAGGCTCTTTCTAGCGGTAGTGTTGCTGACAGAGTACATCTCAATCAATTCGTTTTCAGAAGGAATTTTATCTCCAGGCTGATATTCGCCGGATTCTATTTTTTGGATTAGTTCCTTACTGATGCTAATATACTTGGGGGTTGCATTTTTCATAATCTAGTTTCATTTATTTGGGATATACTTACAAAATTATCAATAAAATTTTGATATATGCAAAATATGGTTATATTTGTTGTTAACAAATCTTAGTGCGTTAAGTTATGTTTAAGCAAAAAAATGTTTATTGGATAGTTGTGTTTATGGCATTCTTGGCAACTGCGCTAAGTTTCTTGGATAGACAAGTTTTGTCTGTTTCTATAATTAGAATCAGAGAAGACTTTCCAATTTCGGATACGGATTATGGTTTCATCAATACAGGATTTTTAGTAAGCTATGCGATAATGTTTACCTTAGGGGGGATTTTGATAGATCGGTTTGGAAGCCGTAAAGGGCTTGGTTACTCCGTTGGTATTTGGTCTTTGGCCACAGCTCTTCATAGCGTTGCTACAAATGCTTTTCATTTTGGGATATATCGCTTTTTTCTGGGATTGGGAGAAGGCGGTGCTTTTCCAGGTGCTATTAAGGCGGTAGTGGAATGGGTTCCAAAGAAAAAGCAGGCTCTAGCCAATGGAATCGCCATTGGGGGTTCGGCCCTTGGGGCTGTAGCTGCACCACCTTTATGCGTATATCTTATCGGGACTATTGGTTGGCGTGGTGTATTTTTGGTTACTGGTATTTTTGGGTTGTTATGGGTGCTGGTGTGGTTCTTGCTCCCAAAGAACAAGGCTAAAGCAAAGCGTGATTTGAAGGAGGTTAAGTCTTGGGCGGAAACTTTTCGTTCTGTTGGCAAGATATTGAAAATAAAAGAGGTTTGGATTTTTATACTTATCCGGTTTATTTTGGATCCGATCTTTTATTTTTATATGTTTTGGATTCCAAAATACTTAAGTGATTCAAGAGGTGTCGACCTGGAAAAGATTGGTGAACTTTTTTGGATTCCATTTTTGGCCTTGGGGATTTCCAATATGTTGGGAGGTTTCTTTTCAGATAAAGTTTTTAGAAGTACCGGGAATCTGGACTGGGCCAGAAAAGGGGTAATGGGCGTTGCGGCAATTCTGACCTTATCTGCTCTATTTGTTAAGTATATGCCCTCCGAAGAATGGGTGATTGTTATAATGGTGGTGGCCTTTTTTGCGCATGGTCTTTGGATAACCAATTACATAACGGCAATCAGCGATACATTTGGAAAGTCTATTACATCAACTGTTATCGGACTATCCGGGAGTGCAGGTGCTTTATCTTCAGTATTGATAAATCCTTTAATGGGGAATATAATCGAGAAGTTTTCTTATGATCCTATGTGGATTTATTCGGGCCTGATGTACCCTGTTGCTTTCATCCTTTTTTTGGTGTTGATGCCAAAAATCAGGCAGTTAAAGCATATCCCCACTATTTAATTTTTTATATAAAAAATTACTTAGTGCGTTAAATAAATAATATTAAACGTTAATTATATTTATATGAAATTCAATATTAAAAAGGAACCTCAGCGTATCGGTGTTTTTGGAGTAGGGTACGATGTTTATTGGGGGCAATTTGACGGACTCTTGGATGAGCTAATGGGAAAGCATAGTGTTTTATTGGAGAAACTAAGCGATAAGGGTGCGGAAATAGTGGATTTCGGTATGATAGATAACCCAAAAAAGGCCTATGTTAAACTAAAGGATATTCAATCAGCCAACCTGGACCTTGTCTTTTGCAATATGTTAACCTATGCCACGTCGGGTACATTTGGAATTATCGTAAAATCTCTTTCTATCCCGATCGTTATGGTGGCAATGCAGCCTAGAAAAGCTTTGGATTATTCTAAAGCTTCTACCTACATGCAATTGGTAAATGACGATATCTGTGCGTTACCAGAATTTGCAGGCGTTGCTGCCCGCATGGGAAAAAAAGTACCTGACATGATTATTGGAACATTGTATGATGATGATCATGTCGATAAACGAATTGATGAATATTGCCGTATTGCAAAAGTACTTCATGATCTTAAGAACGTTCATTTGGGACACATTGGCCACCCTCTGAATGCCATGTTGGATATGCATACGGATGCCACAATGTTGACTTCAATTTTTGGGTCGCATGTGGTGCAGTGTGAGGCGAATGAAATAATGTCTTGCTACGATAGGGTGACAGAAGAGGAAATAAAAATGAAGGAGCAACAGATTCTGGATTTTTTCGATACCCCAGATCCAGTTTCGGATCCAATATCACTAAAATTAATTGATGAGGACCTGCGCATTGCGGCGAAAGTGAGTATTGCTTTGGAAAAGTTTGTTGTGGAGAGAAATATAGATGGGCTGGCTTATTATTATGATGGCCCTCCAAACAGCGAGTTAAGAAGGGTTATGTCCAATTTAATTGTAGGAAATTCAATTCTAACTTCCAATGGATTCCCTATGTGTGGCGAATCTGATCTAAAGACTCTTATTGCCATGTTAATCATGGATCGACTAGGGATTGGAGGAAGTTTTGCTGAGTTTCACCCGGTAGATTTTAATGATGATTTTGTTCTTGTAGGCCATGACGGACCTCACAACATTTCCATTGCGGATGGAAAACCTATTCTTAGGAGTCTGAAAAAATATCATGGGAAACCTGGTAATGGGGCTGGCGTAGAATTTAAGATAAAGGAAGGACCAATTACAATGCTCTCAATTAACTCTACCTACGACGGTAAGTTCAAATTTGTGATTGCAGAAGGTCAATCTATTAAAGGGGCAATCCCCCCAACGGGAAATACAAATACCCGTGGACATTTTAAGCCAGATGTGCGTTCATTTCTGTATAAATGGATGGCAGAAGGCCCAACCCATCATTTCGCTTTAGGTATTGGGCATCACGCACAGAGTATTGCTAAAATAGCAAACTACCTAAACATTGAATCGGTAATAATATCAGAGAATTAACTCAATAATAAATTAATATCAAGTAATTATGAAACCTATGAAAAATTTTAAAAAATGGTGGGGCGCTAAGAACCCTCGCTTCCTAACGTTTGTTCTTGTCATGTTTAATTCTTTCGGAGTGATGGCCATTGATTTTGATAATCCTTCAGATTTCGATAAGAATGAGATCCAATCAACAATTACAGGAAATGTGGTGGACGCCAATGGTGCGCCCCTGCCAGGTGTGAATGTATTGGAAATGAATACGTCTAATGGCGTTGTTACTGATTTTGATGGAAATTTTTCAATTACAGCCAATTCCTCTAATGCTATTTTGGTTTTCTCTTACATTGGGTTTGTTAAAAAAGAGATTGCAGTTGGCGGACAGAGTAATATAAGCGTAATTCTTGAGGAAGATGTTAGTAATCTTGACGAAGTTGTGGTTGTCGGTTATGGTACACAGCTAAAGAAGGATCTCACGGGATCCATAACACGAGTGGATATGGACGAGGTAAGCCAACCTTCTATTGCAAGTTTTGATCAGATGCTGCAAGGTAAAGTTGCAGGAGTACAAATTTCCCAGACTTCTGGAGCCCCAGGGGGTAATATAAATATTTTGGTTCGTGGTATGAGTTCTATAACCGGAGGCAACGAACCATTATATGTTGTTGATGGTTTTCCAATAGGAGGTGGGGGCAATTCTGATTTTGGATCGTATGGAACGAACCTGTACTCCGCTGCAGGAATTGCGGGTAATACCCAACAACGCATAAACCCCTTAGGGTCAATTAATCCTTCTGATATAGAGTCTATTGATATACTAAAAGATGCTTCGGCTACTGCAATCTATGGTTCTAGGGGGTCGAATGGTGTTATTATTATTACAACGAAGAGAGGAAAGGTCGGGAAATCGGAAATCAGTGTTGAAGCGTCACTGGGAATGCAGTCGGTTGCGAATAAACTTGATATGTTGAACAGTCCCCAATATGCGGAATTTGTAGCCCAAGGAAGGGATAATGCGTGGGTATTTGCTGGCGGCAATGCGGATGACCCAAACAGTGTACGCTCTGGGGCAACACAGGTACCGTCCGCCTTTAGGAATCCTTCTTCGATCAGTGTTGATACAGATTGGCAAGATGTAATCTATAGGGTTGCCCCGGTACGGAACTATCAAGTTTCCTTTAATAATGGAAATGAAAAGACTCGTTTTTTTATAGCTGGAGGTTATTTTGACCAAGACGGTATTATCGAAACGTCAAGCTTCAAACGTTTTAATTTACGCACAAATATAGATTCTAATATTTCTGATAGACTTAAAATAGGGACTTCCTTGACTGGTTCGTACAGTTATGGTCGATTTCCGAATAGTGAAGGCCACTATGGAACAGGTGGGCTCATCATGGCAGTTCTTTCCGCTGCGCCCACTATACCGGTTTATGATGAAAATGGCGAGCCTTATTTCAATCAGGATGATGTCTCCGGCGGTTTAGGGTGGTTGGCAAATCCACTTGATTTGCTTAGTGGGTTTTCCGATAATAGAAGAACCGCTAATATATTGTGGAACAATTATTTGGAATATAAATTGCTTGATGGGCTTACCTTTAAATCCACTATAGGTTTAAACTACACGGCAGGACAAATAGATATTTGGAGGTCCTCTAAGATACCTAATTTTACAAATTTGAATTATCCTGCCAATGCTGGGGCAACTAGAACCAATGTTATCAATTGGCTTAATGAGAACACTTTGAACTATAAAAAAACCATAAACGAAAACCACTTTTTTGATGTTTTGGGAGGGTTTACTGTTCAAAAGGATAGATTCGATAGGCTTTCTGCGGGGGCATCGGATTTCCCAACTGAAAATGTACCCTACATTTCGGCAGGTATCGTTAATGCAGGCGACCAAATTATCTCAGAATGGTCCTTGCTCTCCTTTATGGGAAGAGTTAATTATTCTTATGATAGTAAATACTTATTCACTGCTACAATACGAAAAGACGGTAGTTCTCGTTTTGGAAGCAATAATAAGTGGGGTGCCTTTCCTTCTGCTTCCGTGGGATATAATATTTCTGAAGAGGGTTTTATGGACTCGATTGATTTCATAAATAATTTGAAACTGCGGGCTAGTTATGGAATTTCAGGGAACAACCAGATTGGAAATTATAACCATATAGGTCTTTTATCCCAATCCAATTATGTTGCGAATGGGAGTCAGGTTCCCGGGTTAGTTCCTAGCTCTCTTTCAAATGATAATCTGACTTGGGAAAAATCCAAACAGACCAATGTTGGTCTTGACCTGGGCTTATTCGACGACCGGATCTCACTAACTGTTGATGCTTATAGAGATTTAAAGACAGACCTTCTTCTTGCCGTGCAATTACCATCAGCAACCGGCTTTCAAAGTGCAACACAAAACATTGGAGATATAGAGAATAGAGGTTTGGAGTTCGGATTGAGAACTATAAATATTCAGGCCGGCGATTTTACTTGGAACAGCAACGCTACCTTAAGTACTAACCAGAATAAGGTTCTCAAGTTGGCAACGGAAACTGGGAGAATCTCAAATAATGCTTTTCAGATAACCGAGGTAGGAGAATCGATCTCAAGTTTTTATATGTTAAATGCTATAGGCGTTTTTGCTAATGCAGCGGAAGTAGCAGGTGCAGCGGTTCAGCACCCTAGAACACAGGCAGGCGACCTTATTTTTGAAGATGTCAACGAGGACGGGGTGATAGACAACGATGATCGTAAAATTGTAGGAAGTCCTTTTCCTGATTTTACTTGGGGTTTTGACAATAGATTTTCATACAAAAATCTTAGTCTTGGCATCTCATTGGTAGGTTCAGAGGGAGCCTCTACGTATTTTCAAGCGGGTACTGCAATTCTTAATAGTGCCGGTGTACAAAATCAAATAGCTGATATATCATTGGGTAGATGGGTTTCTGAATCTCAGCCTGGTGAAGGGTTTCAACCTAGGGCTATTAGAAGCAACTATGCAAATGGGTTCGGTACTAGTTCACATTTTTTGTTCGATTCTTCTTTTACCCGTATCAAAAATGTTAATCTGACTTATAATTTTCCATCAGACACCGTTAAAGATCTAGGCATTAGTGCATTGTCTTTATATGCGGACGTTGCTAACCTTTATACCTTTACTGATTATCCGGGATATGATCCCGAGTCCAGTACATCTGGAAGTGATATTGCAAGTTCCGGAATAGATTACTTCACTTATCCG
This sequence comes from Arenibacter flavimaris, assembly GCF_030291335.1. Lineage (NCBI taxonomy): Bacteria > Pseudomonadati > Bacteroidota > Flavobacteriia > Flavobacteriales > Flavobacteriaceae > Arenibacter > Arenibacter flavimaris. The sequence goes on along the minus strand of NZ_JASWIM010000017.1, from coordinate 42,330 downwards.
TTGGCTCGAACTATCACTATCGGACTCAAACTTTCTTTCTAATCCTTCAAAAATAGAAATCATGAAAATATACAGAATCATTTTATTATCGCTGCTTATTGCTTTAAGCTCTTGCTCTGATTTTCTCGAATTAGAACCTGAATATTTGACCAACGAAGCATCATTCTACAAAACCGAGGCAGATTTTGAGACGGCTATGATCGGTAACTACTCCGAACTCCAAAATATATATAACGCCTCATTATTACGGCTAACGGAACTTACTACTGACAATGCATATATTCAATGGACCTCTCCAACGGCTTCTGAATTTGAGTGTGATGAAATGAGGCTTAGCGCTGCAAATACTGAAGTAAACACCGTATGGAACTTGAGTTTTAAAACGATTGTACGTAGTAATACTGTTTTGAACAGGATTGCTGATGCAGAACTGAGCGAGGGGGTAAAAAGACAATATCAAGGTGAATCATACTTTCTACGTGCCTATAATTATTTCAACCTTGTGAGACTATTTGGAGATTTACCTTTGATTGAAGGGGTGTTCAATAGTCCTGATGAAATTGCCACGTTTGATATGACAAGACGGCCAGTATCAGAAATCTATAGTTTTATAATTTCTGATTTAGAACAGGCCATCTCATTGCTCCAAGGTGTAGAAATGAGTAAATCAAGGGCCTCGTCTAGTGCCGCAAAAGCACTATTAGGTAAGGTTTATCTCACTCAGAAAAATTATCCTGAAGCTTTAACAACATTAAAATCAGTTATTGATTCACAGGAATATATTCTTCAAGATGATTATGGCACTATGTTTACCAATAATAATGATGAATTGCCAGAATCAATTTTTGAGATAAAGTATATTTCTGGAAATATTGGTGAGGGTAACGGTTTTTCGGGCCTGTTTACTCCACCTAGTTTTAATGCGGCTATTTTTCCTAATAATATGAACGGCTCAGGGCGCATTGTCCCTACTTTGGATGTACGGGGCAGTTATGAAAATGGAGATTTAAGAAGGGAACTGTCAATTAGAGATTCGCTTCTTTTGTTGGATGGTACCTATGAACAACTTCAATATGGCCTAAAATTTGTTGATTTTACAAATGGTCTACAGGGAGATGGAGGTGTAAACTTCACTCCTTTACGATATGCTGATGTCCTGCTCATGTATTCCGAGGCTCTGAACGAATCGGACAGAACCGATGAAGCTTACCCTTTTATAAATGCTATTAGAGACCGTGCAGGTTTGGAAGATCTAAGTGGCCTTTCCAAAGAAGAATTTGCGCTGGCCTTGGAGCACGAGCGTCGAGTGGAGTTTCTAAGTGAAGGACAACGTTGGTTTGATCTGGCACGTACCGGTCGTACTATTCAAGTACTCAATTCTTATTTTCAAAGGATAGGTAGCAGTTTTTCCGTAACACCAGAGGAATTGCTCATGCCATTGCCACAAAGGGAAATTGATATCGATCCCAATTTGAAACAGAATCCGGGTTATTAGTTATTTGAGTTAGTTTTGATTAGTTGTTATGCTCGCTTCTGAAGGTCCTTTGGAAGTGGGCATAAAATTAAAAATATATGATTATACTAGAACCAATCTATTCTATTATGTGCAATAAAATATCATTTTACATAGGGTTTCTAACCCTAACTTTTCTTAATGCTGGTTTGGCCCAAAAGAGAACTATAGACCAAGTTAAAAGACCAAATATAGTTGTTATTCTCACAGATCAACAGCATGTTAAAATGATGAGTGCTGCCGGTAACCCTTATTTAAGTACTCCCGCAATGGATGAAATTGCTGCCAATGGTATAAGATTTGAACAGGCCTATTGCACCTCACCTGTATGTGGACCAGCAAGGAGCAGTATCATAACCGGAATGATGCCACACCAAACAGGAGTTGAGTGGAATGGTCAGGGCGTTAAAAGTACTATTGCTAATTCGGGACAAATATTCCGTGAGAATGGCTATGAAACTGTTTGGGCTGGAAAATGGCATTTACCTGAATCTTATCCAGAAAGTAATAGTGCGAAGCATCAAAGTATAAAGGACTATACGGTTCTTCCCTTTTGGAATCCCGATGAAGAACACCATGGACTCGGGTCTAAAACAGACCCTCCCCTTACAAAAGCAGTGGTTTCATATTTAGAAAATTATAACAAGGAAAAACCTTTATTTCTAACCATTAGCTATCATAATCCCCATGACATTTGTATGTATGCCAGGAAGGATGGATGGACTTCCGAAAATGACTCCTTATTGGAAATAAGATATTTTGGATTTAAGACAAAGCTGGCTCCTATTGTTGGGCAAAATCCACGCTTTATCGATAGCTTACCTCCCTTACCACATAATCATGCAATAGAAAAGGGTGAGCCAAAATTTATAACGGAAAAAAGAATTCATCATAAGGAATATGGCGTTGAAACCATGTTTGCCAATCAAGAGTTCGATTCCATAGAATGGCAAGGGTATCTTAACGCCTATCACAAGCTTACAGAGATGGTTGATGTTGAGATCGGAAAAGTACTTCAATCCATAAAAGCCAACGGTTTTGGAGATAATACAATGGTGGTTTTCTCCTCCGATCATGGCGATGGGGCCGCAGCCCATAAATGGGCCGCAAAGCTTAGTTTTTACGAAGAATCGGCTACAATACCGCTGATAGTTTCTTGGCCTGGAATGACCAAGAGAGGAATCGTTGATTCTAAAAATTCGGTATCTCAAATTGATATTCTTCCAACTATTTTGGACTATGCAAACATTGAAATTCCCAAAAGTTTACCAGGAAGTAGTCTTATGCCATTGGCCAGTCAAGGTAGTATAAAGTGGCGGGATTATACCGTTGTTGAACTTGCGGATTTTGTGCAGGATAAATCGAGAAAAGGTAGAATGATCCGCCTTGGTCCACACAAATATTCCATTTATAGCACAGGTGAGGAACAACTGTTCCATGTTGGAAATGACCCTGGAGAAACTCAAAATCTTGCGTATCAACCATTATTGAATCACGTAAAGAGTAAATGTCGTGCTTCGTTATTGGATTGGGGAAATAAAAGCAATGATAGCTTTATATTATCGCTGTTTTGAAGTATATGTCTTAAAGTTTTTGTGCTTCTTATCATTTGAGCAGTAGTTGTAATCCTTTTTTAGTTATAGTAGTATGTGGAAATCTTTTAGTTATTTTTTAATAGTCCTTTTCTTTTTGAGTGGTTTAACGGGAGTGAACGCTCAAAAGATAATCCCTTCTGACTTAAAAAAAGAATTCAGTGACCCCCCAATGAAATCATGGCCTAAGACATACTGGTGGTGGATAAATGGTAATATTGATACGGTACGCATTAAGGAAGAGATCATCTCCATGAAAAATGCAGGGCTTTCCGGTTTTGATATTTTTGAGATAGGTGTTCCCAAATGGGCACCAGAGGGGACTAAAGTTCCACCTGGGGAAATAACCTTTATGGGTGATGATTTTCTTCATGCGGTGAAGATCGCGTTGGATGAAGCTGGGAAACTGGATATGGAAGTTGGACTAAATATGGCCAGCAGCTGGAACGCCGGCGGATCATGGATTACTCCCGAGTATGCGGCCAAGTCAATATATTTCTCAAAAGTAGAATTTAATAAGAAGGGCATGAAGTTGCCATTTCCAAAACTGGTCAGAACTGTGATTAAGGGAAAGATAGTCCTGGAGGAAGATCAAAAGGAACTGGATATTGAGAAGAACAAACAAGGAAAACCGGTATATTTCAGGGAAGTTGCAGTATTGGCCCTTCCTAAAGGTACATCTTCAAAGAAGGACGCCTTTGAAAATGTCATCGATGTTACCGAATACTTTGACCCTAAAACAGAAAGACTTAATTGGGAAGCTCCCCAAGGTAAGTTTGAAATCTTCCGTTATATCTGTTCAAATTCGGGGGAGAAATTAAAGCTGCCAAGTGAAAATTCAGATGGACTTATCGTTGATCATTTTGATGCGGATGCAACCGCTTTCCATTTTAACCATATCATAGATAGGTTAAAAACAATATTGGGAGACGATTTCTCAAAATCTTCCCTTAAAAGTTTGTATTTAGCTAGTTATGAAGCTCTTGGAACTGTATGGACGGAAACTCTTCCCGAAAAATTCAAGGAGTTAAACGGGTATGGAATAGAAAAATATTTACCTGTACTTTTTAATGATGAAGCTTTTGCCGGGCCCAGTCCAGGGAATCTTCAACGCGATTTTCAGTTTACCCTTTCGGAATTAATGATTGACAATTTTTATAGAAAGGCCAAAGAGGTTGCCAATAGCCATGGACTCAAAATCAATTCAGAATCTGGAGGACCTGGATTTCCGTTACACAACGTACCGGTAGAGCCTCTGAAATCCCTGGGAGTAATGGATCTTCCACGGGGAGAATTTTGGATTAATCACACAAGATTTAACGATGATGGGATAGATATATTAAGGGTGGTGAAAGAGGTTTCCTCTGCGTCGCACATTTATGGTAACGGAGTGGTGGAAGAAGAGGCGTTCACCTCTTTTCAACATTGGCAGGAAGGACCATTTGAAATGAAGCCAATGGGAGATAGGGCATTTTGTGAAGGGATGAATAAGGTAGTAGTACATGGTAGTACCCACAATTCACGAGGATCTGGAAATCCAGGATGGGTATATCACGCAGGCACACATTATAACGATAAAAGGGTATGGTGGCCTAAGGTAAAGCCTTTTAATCAGTACTTGTCCCGAATATCGAATGTGATGCAAAAAACCGATTTCACTGCCGACGTACTTTATTTTTATGGTAGTGCAGTTCCAAATTTTACCGGTTCAAAAAATAGTCGATTTTACGTAGGTACAGGTTTTGATTACGAGGTGGTCAATAGTGAAATATTGATGAGAACTACTGTTGAAAAAGGTCAATTGGTTTTGCCCACTGGGGCAAAATTTAAAATGTTGGCCTTGGCGCCAGAGGAGGAGATAATGCCGGAGATTCTCGATAAGTTAAAGCAACTTGCGGCCAAGGGTGCCAAGATTGTTTCCGAAAAACCCAAAAGTCTTATCGATAGAAGTACAGTATCCTCACCTAACCTTACAACATCCGATATAGATGAATTATGGGCAGATTTGACCAATTCACCTGACAAGGCAATGTCAATTAAAGGTAAGGTTTTCAGTGGGATATCTTCCAAAGAGCTACTGAGGCAAATGGACGTTTCCCCAGATTTCACTTATGATGATACCGGATTCAATATCTTGGATTATATTCATTATTCAAGGAATGGTTCGGATTATTATTTCGTAAGAAATACGACCGACCAATGGGTGTCGAGGAACTGCACTTTTCGTCAGGAAGGGAAAACCCCTGAAATTTGGGACCCCTTAACCGGAAATATTAATGAAGTGACCATTTTTAGATCTAATGGTAGGGGAATTCAATTGCCATTGACCCTTGCCCCATATGGATCTGCTTTTGTGGTATTTTCAAAGGGTGGTACTTCCAGTGGGACCTATACAAATATTTCTACCATATCACAAGATCCACCGTTGCTAAATTATACTGAGAATGGTACCATGATCTTGGATCAAGGGGACTTTACGTTGGAGCAGGGCGATAAGAAAACCTTTATCACTAATCGCATTAAAGAACAGCCGTTGAGCGGGGCTTGGGAGTTGTTCTTTCCAAACGTTCAAGACGCCCCCGAAAGGGTAGTATTGCCTGCGCTTATTCCTTGGTCAGAATCGGAAATTGAAGGAATTAAATATTTTTCTGGGACAGCAAAATATGTGAAAACCTTCACGTACGCAATAAATTCTAGCACAGCTGAAAACCAAAGAATCTTTTTGGAATTGGGAGAGCTCTCAAATATAGGGGAAGTGTGGTTGAACGGTCAGAATTTAGGGGTCTCTTGGACAAAGCCGCACCGTTTTGATGTTACCAAATTGATAAAACCAGGCGAGAATCTACTAGAGATTGAAATAGCAAATACATGGTCCAATCGCCTAAAGGGTGATGCCATCACAGGAAAGAACTTTACAAATACCAATATTCAATCTACCTCTATTAATGGCCTCAATAAAATTAAGGTTCCATGGAAAGAGGTTCCTTTAATGGGCTCTGGACTTAAAGGGCCCGTTAAGTTGATCTTTTTGAGCACTATTAAATAATTTGCTATGAACTATAGAGCATTCAGAATGAAACTTAAGCCGGGTTGTATAGTGGAATACAAAAAACGGCACGACGCAATATGGGCAGAATTAGAAAATCAATTTAAAGCCCAGGGAATATACAAGTACGTTATTTTAATTGATGAAGAGACGCACACATTGTTTGCTTATCAGGAGACGGAGCCAACAACTGCTATATATCCTCAAGATATGGGCCTTATGCAAAAATGGTGGGATTATATGGCAGATTTAATGGAGGTGCATCCAAATAATAAGCCAATAGTGGTGCCATTAAAGGAAATGTATTGCATGAAACAGATATTCTAGTTTGTACAGAGATTTAAAATTCCTTAGATCCTGAGTTATTTTATTGTGCAATAATTATAAATAGGGCAGTTTTTAAAGTTGAACTAAGAGTACTAGTTTATGGACAGATTCGTTGGGGTTACTATAATGACATTTTTACTATTGATGGGTTCATCACTCTTATATGGTCAGAAGCCCTTGTCGAAAGACTTAAAACAGAATTTTGCTAATCCACCAATGGAAGCATGGCCTAAAACCTATTATTGGTGGTTGAATGGCAATATTGATACTGTGCGGGTCAGAGAAGAAATTAAGGAAATGAAAGCAGCGGGACTTTCTGGTTTTGATATATTTGAAACCGGGGTGCCAAAAGTAGATACCATGGTTGCGGCCGGTCCTGCATTTTTAAGTGAAGCTTCCTTAGCCTCGATAAAAGTCGCTCTCGATCAGGCCGGCAAACTCGGCATGAATGTGGGACTAAATATGGCAAGTAGCTGGAATGCAGGTGGATCATGGATAAGCCCTCGGAATTCTGCAAAGTCCCTTTACTTTTCGAAAGTTAAATTTTCCGGTCAAAGTAATTTAGAACTACCTTTTCCAGAATTGCCCAAAATTGATATTGAAGGAAGATTAATCAAAGAACAAGACCAGAAATCCAAAGAAATCAAAAGTGGAGATCGGGATAGAAGGTTCAAAATTTACTTTAGAGAGGATGGTAAGCCAGAGTATTATGAAGAAGTCGTTGTTTTGGCAATACCTGCCAATACCCAAAAAGGAACACTTGATACGTTAAATGTAATTAACGTAAGTAAATATTTCAATCCTAAAACAGAAACTTTAAACTGGTCACATTCGGGTGATTACGATATTTATAGGTTTATTACATCTAATTCTGGTGAACTATTAAAACGGCCGAGTAAAAATTCCGAAGGTCCTATAATTGACCACTTTGACGCAGAAGCAACAGCAGCCCATTTCAACTATGTAATTGGCAAATTAAAGAGCATTACGGATAATGATTTAGAAAATTCCTCCCTAAAAAGTCTTTATTTGGCGAGCTATGAAGCCGTTGGTCACACCTGGACCAGTACTTTGCCAAAAAAATTTAAAGAACTAAACGGTTACGATATTGATAAATATCTTCTTTGTTTGTTTGATCAAGGCATCTTTCCCGAGATGGTTACAAAAAAAGTAAAGAAAGATTTTCAGTACACGCTGTCCGAGCTTATGATCGATAATTTTTATCGTACAGCAAAGAAAATTGCCAATGCCAATTCGCTGCTTATAAATTCCGAATCTGGAGGCCCTGGATTTCCTTTACATAATGTTCCCGCAGAACCTTTGAAGTCCTTAGGGGTCATGGATCTTCCCCGTGGCGAATTTTGGATCAACAGGAAAATTTTTACTGAAGAAGGGGTAGACATTAAACGTGTTGTAAAGGAAGTGTCTTCTGCAGCCCATATTTATGGACGGCCTTTTGTTGAAGAAGAAGCTTTTACCTCCCAACAGCATTGGCAGGAAGGACCATTTGATATGAAATTCTATGCGGATCGAGCTTTTTGCGAGGGAATGAACAAAGTAGTAGTTCATGGTAGCAGCCACAATCCCAGAGGAATAGGATTTCCAGGTATTGTTTACCATGCAGGTACCCATTATAACGACAAACGGATATGGTGGCCCATGATAAAGCCATTTAACGAGTATCTATCCCGTATATCCTATGTGTTCCAACAAACGGATTTTGTTGCGGACGTACTATACTACTACGGCAATGCTGTTCCTAATTTTGCGGGTCATAAAAATGGCCGCTTTAACGTGGGTCCTGGATACGACTATGAGGTTATTAATACGGAAATTCTGAAACAAATTACTGTGAAGAATGGAGAATTAATGTTGCCCACTGGAGGTAAATTCAAACTTTTGGTCCTGGAGCACGAAGATGAGATTTCTTTAGAAGTGTTTTTGAAAGTGAAGGACTTAGTGTCAAAAGGGGCAAAAATAATATGGGAAAAACCTGAAAAAGTTACTGGTCATAAAAATGCATCAGAACCGGTTCCATCCCGTGAAGATATTGATCGGTTGTGGTCAAAAGCTGGAATAAACAACAAAAAAAATAGAATAATCTCTGGCATTACATCAATTGATATGCTTCAAGAAATGGGAGTTGGTCCAGATATTGATTACGCCGATTCTTCGTTCAATATTTTGGATTATATTCATTATTCAAAGAATGATTCGGATTATTATTTCGTAAGAAATACGACCGACCGATGGGTTTCAAGGCAATGTAGTTTTAGGCAAGAAGGTAAAGTTCCAGAAATTTGGGATCCAGTTCATGGTACAATAAGTCCAATATCCATTTATGATCAAAGCGATGGCCGAACAAGCATGCCACTTAATTTACCTCCCTTTGGAGCCTTTTTTATTGTTTTCACTAAAGGAAGTTCCTCACCTGCATATACGAAAATTGATTCTGGAGAGCTCACGACTCTTTGTTTAGAGTATAACGTTAGCGGTATACTGTTGACCAAAAATGGGAAATATGAATTAACAAGAGGTATAGAAAAGGTTACAATATCCAACTATACAAAAGAAATTCCTATTAATGGTGCATGGGAGGTGTTTTTTTCAGAGGGTCAAAATACGCCCTCAAGAGTTATTTTTCCTGATTTAGTTTCTTGGACAGATTCTAAAATAGAGAGTATAAAATACTTTTCAGGGATTGCCAAGTATGTTAAAACCTTCCAGTATGGTATTAATTCATCTACTAAAAAAAATCAAAAATTATACCTGGATTTAGGAGATATGTCAAAAATGGCCCATATAACCCTTAATGGCAATGATATGGGCGTCATTTGGGCAAAACCGTATCGAGTTGAAATAACAGAATATCTCAAAGCGGGTGATAATATTCTTGAAATAGAAGTTGCCAATACTTGGTCCAATAGACTCAAAGGCGATGCTGTTAAAGAAGAAAAATATACATATACCAATATAAAAGCTACGTTAATTGATGGATTAAACGAGATTAAAGTACCGTGGAAAGATGTACCCTTGCTAAAGTCTGGACTCTTGGGTCCGGTAAAAATAATTACCCTACAACCAATTAAATAGAGAATTTAAAAAGGGTTGTATCAAAAATTTAATAGAAAGATGAAACAGAAACCAACAAGTAAATCGAGAATATTCAATTTGTTTTTAACAAAAGGAAGATTGACCTATATCTTAATAATCGCAATACTTTTTTTTGGTGCGGTTTCCTGTGAACAAAACAACAACAATTCTATTGTAGACAATACATATAACTCATTAAAAAAGGGTTTTGAACAACCTAACGATTCGGCCCGTGCCAAGGTTTATTGGTGGTGGTTAAACGGACATGTAGATACATTGCGAATGCGAACCGAATTGCAGGCAATTAAAGAAGCTGGTCTGTCTGGGGTAGATATTTTTGATATTGGAATTAGGGCTACTGGGAACCCAGATAATATGATCCCTGCAGGCCCCAGTTTCATGGGGGAAGAGTCCTTGAAATCCCTAAAATTCGCTCTTAATGAAGCGGCTAAACTTAATCTTGATGTTGGAATTAGTCTCTCCAGTAGTTGGAATGCGGGAGGGAGTTGGGTAAAACCGGAACATGCTGCAAAAACTATATTCTATTCTAAAAAACTATTCACTTCCAATACAAAAAATAATAAATCCCTTCCTTTTCCCACGATTACTCCCGATAAGAGCGGAGAAGCAAGAAATATAGAATATGCTGCCGATGGAAAACCAATATATTATGAGGAAGTATCGGTGATTGCAGTACCATATGGGAAGCAAAATCTTAAGGATACTACCGGAATTATCAATGTTTCCCAATTTTTTAATTCCGAGAATCAGGAACTTAATTGGGAGCCTAAGTCGGGAAAATGGAATGTTTACCGATTTATTTGTTCCAATTCGGGAGAACAATTAAAAATTCCAAGTGAGAATTCCGGAGGTCCTATTATAGATCATTATGATGCCGCCGCTACCCAAATGCATTTGCAGTATTTCATTGATAGATTACAGCCTCTTGTAGGGGGTGAGTTAAGTAAATCGTCTTTAAAGTATTTATATTTAGCAAGTTATGAAGCCAAGGAATATTCATGGACCTCTTCTTTTCCAAATGCTTTTAAGGAGCTTAATGGGTATGATGTTCACAAATTTTTACCAGGTCTTTTTGATTCAAAAACGTTCGAAACTTCACTGCAAAGAAGATTCGATCATGATTACGCGGAGACCTTTTCCGAATTAATGATCAAAAACCATTACGTTAAGGCCAAGGAAATATGTAATCAAAATGGGTTAATGCTTTGTTCGGAATCCGGCGGACCTGGCCATATGCACCATATCCCGGTAGAAACTTTAAAAGCATTGGGGGCATTGGACGTTCCTAGAGGAGAATTTTGGTACGAACGTCCTTATTTAAACAAGGACAGCATAGATATGGTTTGGCTGGTAAAGGAAATTGCGGCCGCATCCAATATTTATAAAAAAGGTTGGGTAGAGGAGGAGGCCTTTACAAGCTATAAGGATTGGCAAGAATCCCCGGCTTCAATGAAGCCATATGCGGACAGAGCATTTGCAGAAGGCATGAATAGGCTTGTAATTCATGGGTTTACCCATAATCCTAGTGAATATGGATATCCAGGAATAGCTTATTTTGCAGGTACCCACTATAACGACAAAAGGGTATGGTGGTCTAAGGTAAGGCCGTTCAACGATTACCTGGCGCGAGTGTCCTATATACTGCAGAACACCAAATTTGTTTCAGATGTACTCTATTATTATGGAGAAGAAATCCCCAATTTGGTGATGCCGAAGAACACCCCATTTGCAATAGGGAAAGGATATGATTATGAGGTGATCAACACAGATATTCTTTTAAAGGAACTAACCGTGGAAAATGGAAAATTGGTACTTCCCGGGGTGGCAACATATAGTGTACTCTACGTTTCTGAAGAGGAATTGAGCCCTAGAACGTTAAAAAAGCTTGAAGAATTAGCGAAAATGGGTGCCGTAATAGTCGGTAAAAAGCCTAAAGGGATAATTGGATTAAGGGATGAAAGCGCAATGGAATCGTTCAATACCTTAGTGAACGATTTATGGGGAGATGAAACCGGAGATAAATCAAATGAAAAGGGAAAAATAGATTCTAAAAGCACTCCATTGGAGGCCTTAAAGTTAGTTGGTGTTTCACCGGATTTTGATTATTCGGACAATCATACTGATCAACGGGAGGCGCCATTGGATTATATACATTATAAGAAAAAAGACATTGATTTTTACTTCGTAAGAAATACGACGGATCAGTGGGTTACTAGAAATTGTTCTTTCCGACAATTGGGGAAACAACCCGAAATATGGGACCCGGTTTCCGGTGACATCAATCCAATTACCATTTTCGATCAACAAGAGGATAGAACTGAACTGCCTCTTACCTTAGCTCCATATGGTTCTTATTTTGTGGTTTTTAGGGAAGGAGGGACTCAGGGGGCTTATAAGAGAATTCCGGTGTTAGAGGAACAATTGCCAAGAATGCAATATACCTCGGAGGGTCCTATTTTTCTCGATAAAGGAACCATAGAATTGGAGGGTGTTGCCCAAAATATCAACAAGGTGGATAATCGACCTGAGGTTACTATTTTGGAAGGAGAATGGGACGTAAGTTTTCCCAAGGATTGGGGAGCACCTAAAACCACGGTTTTTTCAAATTTAGATTCTTGGACCGAATCAAATGAAGATGGTATTCGATACTTTTCCGGTACGGCCACATACAATAAAATATTTGATTTCAAAAAATCCGTGACTAAAGGAAAAATTTACTTGGATCTTGGGCAGGTGGCCGAGGTAGGTGAGGTTTGGTTAAATGCAAGACCACTGGGAATTACCTGGACCCAACCTCATAGTTTTGATGTCAGTGATATTATCATGGATGGAGAAAATACGATTACCATAGAAGTAGCCAACACGTGGTCCAATAGGTTAACAGGCGATGGCATTACTGGAGAGAAATTTACTCAAACAAATATAGTGAAGGCAAATAAAAATGTAGTGCCTTGGGGGGAACTGCCCTTAAAGACTTCAGGTCTAATAGGACCGGTAACCCTTAAAATTTATTCTACATACTAAGGTGGTTCTCCTTTTTTATTGGGAATTTCCGATGAAATTTTATGAAATGAAAAGATATTGTTCCAAGTTGATATTCTTAATTCTTTATTTGATTCCAGCAACAATTTCGAACGCTTATGGGCAGATAAAACCTGCCCAAATCTTTACAGATCATATGGTTTTGCAAAGGGATATGGAAATACCTGTTTGGGGATTTGCAAAACCAGGAGATGTTATTTCGGTACAAATTGAATCCCATAAGACAACGACGACAACCGATTCTAACGGCAGATGGAAGTGTAAATTGCCATCAATGCCGGCCGGCGGCCCTTATAAAATGAGTATCCAATCAATATCGGATGCCATTTTAATAAGTGACGTGATGATCGGTGAAGTATGGTTTGCCTCTGGGCAATCCAATATGGAACATAATTTGGGTGGTTGGCCATGGATACCGCATTCGCAAATAAAGAACTACGAACAGGAACTGAAAGACTTGGATTATCCACAAATTAGAATGTTTACGGTTCCCAAGCTGGCTTCACCGGTAGAAATGGATGACCTGAGAGGGGGTATTTGGGAACTGCCAACTTTAAATACGCTGCCAAGTTTCTCGGCCTCTGCTTGGTTTTTTGCAAAGGAACTTACAAAGGACCTTGGTGTTTCTGTAGGAATAATTCATAGTTCCTGGGGTGGTACGGCCATAGCTCCATGGATGGATAGGCAAGCGCTAAAAACCTTTGAAAACGATATTTCAGTACCCGAAGTTCCAAAGAGTTTCAACAGGGATAAATGGGTAGAGGACGCCAACACTTCGTGGTCTAGTTATATTGCATTCCGAGAGCGAATAAGCAATTCTGGATTGGATCGGGTTTCTTTTTTGTCAAATTCCAGTCAAAGTGAAGCTCCATGGAAAGTTTTAAAAAAAATTACCGAACCAGACGGTACCTCCAGTAGCTGGATATGGCTTAAAAAGGAATTACATTTATCCGATTCCACAAATTCTATGGAATGGTGTTTGGAGTTGGGTTATTTGAACAGACAGGCACACGTCTTTTTGAATGGATTGGAAATAGGATATTTTTTATATCCGAAAAAGGCTAAAATTGAACTCCCGCCCAATACATTGAAGAAGGGGAAAAATGTAATACTTATTCGTATTGCCCAACCTTGGGGAATTCCAAAAGTGGAAGGCAATAAATTTACCCTAATAAGCAATACTGATAAAAAGAAAATAGATATAACTAATAATTGGTGGATATTAAAGCCCGAAGTTTCTCCCAAACCACATGGAAAATTAAATATTGGTTCTGCAACTTATCTATTTAATGGCATGGTGGCTCCCGTAATACCCTATGCTATCAGAGGGTTTTTATGGAATCAAGGCGAATCGGATGCAGGCCGCTCCGATTTTTATAAAAAAGCTTTTCCAGCTTTAATTACCGAATGGAGAAAACGATGGGGCAAGGCCGATATCCCTTTTATATTCGTACAATCTACAAATTATCAGCCTTCTTGGAGCAAGCCTGAGGAATCGTGGTCCAGGGCTAGTTTGCGGCTTGCTCAGGCCGAAGCGCTTACGCTTCCAAACACTTCGATGGTTGTTTCTATGGATATTGGGGATAAGTATGATGTTCATCCCGCCAATAAACAGGATTTTGGATATCGTATGGCAATTCAAGCGCTTTCAAAGGTTTATGGTAAGGACATCCAATCCGATGGGCCAAGATATAAATCCCATTTTATCCAAGGAAATACTTTAATAGTAAATTTGGAAGAGGTAAATGGACTTTTGTCTTCCACTCATAACGATTCAATTTGCGGTTTTGAATTGGCCGGAAAGGAAGGTGAATTTTATGATGCCCAGGCACGCATTCACGGTGACCAAATATATATAGCCTCCAAAAAAATTGAAAGCCCCATAGAAGTACGATATGCTTGGAGTGATAATCCAGAATGCTTTATCTATGATTCGGAAGAACTCCCTCTGGCCCCATTTTCAACAGTTTATTAATATATAAAAATTAATTTTATGAAAAACATGTTTTTAAAGTATTTCAAGAGTTCTATTAGATTTGGGTTAAGCCTACTTTTGTTGGGAGGATGTCAGGAAAATACAGCAAAGAAGGAAGTTTTTCAAGGTGTTCCCGATAAATTAGGAATAGAACGGTTTAACAATATAACCTTGGAAGCATCCCTTAAACCTTTCAAGCAAAAAAACAAAAAGTATTATCGGGAAGTTGCCTATACCATGTATTCCCAATGGTCAGCTTTGTTAAAACATTCCGATACGATATCCATTATGTTATGGACAGCAGACGGTTCTGAAATATTGGATTATAAAGGGAATATGGAACAACCATTGGAATGGGCAAAATATATTGGAAATCCAAACACCAAGCACGAAGTAGGCTCTGGTCCTAAAAACCTCTCGATACATGAAAGGGCCTATGTATATCGTGAGGACGCACCAGATTTTATGTATGGCGACCTTAAAGAAATTATTGGAGTCTTAAAAGAAGTGGGAAAAGAACTTACCCACAGACCTATCAGGATAGGAGCTACTTTTGACCCGGGGCCAGAATTTGCGAAGTCGCCTTTTAAATATGAAAAGCATCCTGAAATTGTGCAAGGTAATGCCATGGGAGAAAAGACCTTTGTAAACTCCTATTCCGTGTTGAAAGCGGATGCAATTTCTTATGCAGGCTACCCTGATGGGATACCCGATAACACGCCTTTTGGTTCATTTTTCGGTAGACAGAGCCAACATTTTTTGACTGACCTTGGATTTGATTATTTGTGGCTGAGCAATGGTTTTGGCTTCGGCATGGAGCCATGGAGTTCTACGGGGACTATTTTTACAGGAAAAGGGTTTGAGACCGATAAGCTATTGGATACTAAAAAGAAAATCATTGATTTCTGGAGCTTGTTCCGTGAGGAATGCCCTGATTTTAGAATAGAGACACGGGGGACGAATATTGCAACTGGAATTGACCTTGCAAAAGACGGCGTGGATCTTCGTTCCATTTACCATGGGGACTTTAACCTGTTGCCCCCACCTAATTCCCCCTGGGCAGCCTTGGATGGTGATTTTGGTTTGGAATTAATGGGGTATATGACACGGATTGCAGATATTCCGGATAACAGGTATCTTTTTCGATATTATACCCACGATCCTTGGTGGCTCAATAGTCCTTGGTTGGATCGTTATGGCAGGGAACCACATGATATATACCTCCCGATGTCTATTTCAAGAATCGATGAAAATGCGGTTGTAGCGTTACCTACTCATTTAAACTTTTTGACCATTGATGATTCTCTGGGAGATATGCCTGACAAAGTTCCAAATGAGGTTATTCCCCATATTCTTACAGCGCGTCAAGATTCTCCGACAGAACCAGGGCCATTGGTTTGGGTATATCCTTTTGATGAATACCATGATTGGGCAGATCAGCAACAAGAACGCGTATCAGAGATGTATTACGGGGATTGGTTAATTAGACAGGCCATAAATAGTGGACTCCCACTAAATACGGTCATATCGACTAAAAATATTCTTTTAGCTATTAAAAAGAAACCATCGCTGTTCAATGAATCTGTTTTATTCTCCATCTTGCCAGATGCCGGTTCCGAAATAGAAGGTTTTTGGATAGACTATATCCAGAATGGGGGTAAAGTGGTTTTTTATGGCCCGGCCAGGCAGGCAAGCCCACAATTTTTGGAATTGGTCAATCTAAAAAATACGACATCTATAGAAGGGGAGTTTAAAATAGAAAGAAAATACACCCAGGATAACCTAGAGCATGCTTATCCGAACATAATAAGTCATACCAGTCTTTTTTCGGGAGGTGGAGTTGAAAGTAAGGTAGCTAATAAATCCGATACTTTTACCAAAATTCTTGCCAAATACCACCAGGGTAACGACGTTAGGGAGGTCATGTGGACCAGGAACCACGCTGATTGGGCGGGAGGAAAGATTGCTTATGTTCGAGGCACCAATTCTTCTAATTATAAGGGAGGGCGACTTTTAACTCCAGATAATCCTAAGGAATATTTTATTGGCCCTAAGATGCTCCGTGATGTTCTATCTGAATTTGGGATTTCCTATAAAATACAAAAAAGCGATCCACAGACCAAGGATCCGAAAATGACCATTGTACGTAGTGATAATGGATTTTTCTTTTCGGGCTATAATCCAAATACGACAGTCGTACAGAAGTTTCGTTTTCAACAGGGGGCACCTTTAATGCTTGGATATGATACAAAATTGGATAAAGGTCATTCCACTTATTCATTTCCGCCGTCTTGGCATAGGGAGTGCCGCATATTTGTAGACCAGTCTGAAGGAACGCTTAGTTGTTCCGAGGAAACAACTGAGGAATTGGGGATTAATAGAAGATTAATGGTAACTGGCTTGGAAAATGCCACGGTTAGGGTGTATCCGCCTAAAGGATTAGAAACGGAAGAAATTCATTTCTATAACAATGCTAGGTATCCATGGCGCGAAGGTAGTATAGAATTTGAAAAAATGCAAGATTCCATGGGCACCTATTACTTGGTAAAAGACATCACTGGTCAGCTCGTAGTTTCTTGGGAATAGTGAATCAATAGAGGGTTAAATATATTTTCGACGTCAGCAGGACTTTAAATTATAGGGTATTATTTAAATTAGGAAGGTTACTTAATTTGAATGTCTAAAATTGAAGTTGCTTTTATATTTATGAGAATATGTATTTCTAAGAATCTGTTAGATTTTATAAAGATAATTGGTGTATAATCTCATATAAGCAAGTATATCAGCTTCGATTAAATAATTAAAATAATTTCTATTATGCAAACTTTATTAGAGTATTTCAAGAATACGATTAAATTGGTACTACTTCTGTTTTTTCTGGTAGGATTCCAGGAAAACACCACAAAGAATATGGTTCAGGGTATTCCCGATAACTCCGGAGTCAAGACGATTAACAATATTACCTTGGAAGCATCCCTTAGGCCTTTCAAGCAAAAAGACAACAAATATTATAAGGAAGTCGCCTATACAATGTATTCTCAATGGGCTTCATTGTTGAAACACACAGATACAGTTTCAATTATGTTATGGACCGCGGATGGCTCTGAAATATTGGATTATAAAGGGAATATGGACCAGCCGCTGGAATGGGCCAAATACATTGGAAACCCTAACACCAAACATGAAGTCGGTTCGGGCCCAAAAAGCCTGTCCTTACATGAAAGAGCATACGTTTATATGGAGGACGCACCCGAATTTACTTATGGCGATCTACATGAAATTATACAGACGCTAAGGGATGTTGGAGAACAAATTACCAACAAAACCATTCGTATAGGAGCAACATTTGACCCAGGGCCAGAATTTGCGAAGTCTCCCTTTAAATATGAAAAGCATCCTGAAATCGTGCAAGGTAGTGCCATGGGTGGTAATACCTTTGTGAATTCCTATGCTGTTTTGAAAGGGGATACCACCTCGTATGCAGGTTATCCAAATGGGATTCCTGATAACACTCCCTTTGGCTCATTTTTTGGAAGGCAAAGTCAACATTTTTTGACAGACCTAGGCTTTGATTATTTGTGGTTGCGCAATGGTTTCGGTTTCGGTATGGAACCTTGGCATTCTGCGGGCGCCATTTTTACAGGGAAAGGCTTTGAAACAGATAAGCTAGCGGATACTAAAAAGAAAATTATTGATTTTTGGAGCCTTTTCCGTGAGGAATGTCCCGATTTTAGAATTGAGACCAGAGGCACCAATATTGCGACGGGAATAGACCTTGCCAAGGACGGGGTGGATCTGCGTTCCATTTACCATGGCGATTTTAACCTATTGCCCCCACCTAACTCCCCTTGGGCCGCTTTGGATGGCGATTTTGGATTGGAATTAATGGGATATATGACACGTATTGCAGATATACCAGATAACAGATATCTTTTTAGATATTATACACACGATCCTTGGTGGCTAAACAGCCCTTGGTTAGACCGCTATGGGAGGGAGCCCCATGATATTTACCTCCCCATGTCCATTTCAAGAATTGACGGGAATGGAGTAGTGGCATTACCTACGCATCTTAATTTTTTGACCATCGATGATTCCCTGGGTGATATGCCAGATAAGGTGCCAAATGAGGTGATTCCTCATATTCTTACCGCGCGTAATGATTCTCCGACGGCCCCGGGTCCCTTGGTTTGGGTATATCCTTTTGATGAATACCACGATTGGGCGGATGCGCAACAAGAGCGTGTGTCCGAGATGTACTTCGGGGATTGGTTCATAAGGCAAGCCATAAATAGCGGGCTTCCATTAAATACGGTCATATCCACAAAAAATATTCTTTCGGCGATTACAAAGAAACCAACATTGTTCAAAGGTCCCGTTTTATTCTCCATTGTGCCAGATGCCGGTTCCAAAATGGAAATTTTTTGGACAGACTATCTTAAAAATGGGGGAAAAGTGGTTTTTTATGGGCCAGTTCAGAAAGCTAGTTCGCAATTTCTTGAAATATTAAACCTTCAGAACACGACACCTTTGGAAGGAGAATTTAAGGTAGAAAGAAAATACATCCTAGATGATTTGGACAATCCATTTCCCGACAAAATACTTCATTCTAGTTTGCTTTCTGGGGGGGGATAGAAAGTAAGGTAGGTAACAACGCCGACTCTTCAACCGAAATTCTTGCCACATTTATTCAAGGCAATGAGAGAAGAGATGTTATGTGGACTAGAACTGATCCCAAATGGGCAGGCGGAAAAGTCGCTTACGTACGCGGCACAAATTCTGCCCATTATACAGGTGGGCGACTGCTAAAGCCAGATAACCCCAATGAGTATTTTATAGGGCCAAAGATGCTGCGGGATGTATTGATGGAATTCGGAATTTCAATTAAAATTGAAAAAGTAGGTCCAGAAATTCAGGATCCAAAAACGACTATTGCCCGCAGTGATAATGGATATTTTTTCTCGGGCTATAATCCCAATACGACAGTTGTTCAAAAGTTTCGTTTTGAACAGGGAGCTCCTTTAATGCTTGGGTACGACACAAAATTGGAAAAGGGGCATGCAACCTATTCTTTTCCGCCATCTTGGCACAGGGAATGCCGTGTATTCGTAGAACAGGAAGAGGGGGTCCTTAGCTCTTCGGAATTAACACCGGTACAGTACGGTATCAAGAGACGCTTGGAAGTTAGCGGTCTAAAGAATGCTAATGTTAGGATATATGTACCAGAAGGAATTGGATCGGAAAGCATCTATTTTTATAACAATCCCAAGAATGCATGGAAAGAAGGCCAAATTGAGGCAGAAAAAGTAATCGATTCCATGGGCACTTATTATTTAGCAAGAAACATTACAGGCCAGCTTGTAGTTGCATGGGAATGAGTTTACAAAGGACGATTGAATAATTGTTCAGCTTTACTAGTATTTTAAACGGATGGTTATCCAAGAATACTGTGATTCAAAGAGGTACAATTTCTAAAACTGAAGTTATTATCATAAATATGAGAATGTCGATTTTACATAATAAAAATAGATTTTGTGTCAACTTAATTTAGGACTGGACATTATTCAATATATATTGAATAAGCCCTGTAAATTAGATAGATTAATTAGCTGGTAAACGATGGTCTTAAATCTAAAAAGGCTAAAAGTTATTTATCTGAAAGCTCATGAAGTATTTTGGAGTGCCTTTTATAAGTTGTTCTCATTCTTCATAGAAATCTTAACGTAACAAATCCTTTAATGTTTATAAAAACATGCATACACGAAAATTAATTTTTGTTATTATCATTACATATTTGCACCTTTTTTTTTCAATGCAATGAAGTAATATTATTTAAGGCAGTTGAATAATCCTAGCTATAATTGAATACATTTTGCTTATGAACATGTTAACAGACCTAAAATTTGACTTAGACCCCAAAAAACCGATATATGTGCAAATCGCAGATTGTTTTATTTCTAATATTTCCAATGGAAGTATTAAGAAGAATGAACAATTGCCGTCTATTAATATGTTTAGTAAAAAATATAAAGTATCTAGAGATACAGTGGAAAAGGCATATAAGGTTTTAAAGGTTAAAAATGTAGTTGTTGCCAAAAAGGGAAAAGGTACTTATGTAAATAATACAGAATTAATGCATAAGCAAACGGTACTTTTTCTTATTAATAGGTTAAGTACATACAATTTAAAAGTATACAGTTCTTTCATTAATTATATTGGTGATAGACACTTTGCTGATATTGAGGTTTACCATTGTGATGCCACTCTTTTTATGAATTTAATCGAAAACAGTATTGAAAAATATGACTATTACTTTATTCTACCACATTTTGAAATAGCGAATCATCAACAGTCGAGTTTTAAAAGAGAATACTTAGAAGTAATAAAAAGAGTACCATGTGAGAAACTTATTATTATGGATGATAATAATCTGAAAATTGGTTGGGAAATCATCCAAATTATTCAGGATTTTGAAAATGATATTTATGAAGCACTTAAAAAAGGAAGAGAAAAAATAAAAACATATAAGAAACTAATTTTAATCCTTCCTGAAAACACTATTTACCCTTACCTCAAAAAGGTTACGAAAGGTTGCAAAAGATTTTGTATTGAACAAGCCATTGATTTTGAAATTTCAATCAAAAAATATGAAGGTGTGAGCATTAATCGAGGTGATTTGTATTTTGTTGTTGAAGATGATGATTTGGTTAATTTAATGGATATAATAAAGGCCAAAAACTTAGTGTTGGGAACTGATATTGGAATTATATCTATTAATGAAACACCTTTAAAAAAGCTATTGGGCATTACTGTGGTTTCAACAAATTTCAATGAAATAGGCAAAACGGTTGCCGGTATGATTCATAATGATAAAAAAGGTAAAATTAAACACCCTTATAGTTTTATTGATAGAGCTTCTATTTAAACCTGAACTAAAATTAAATTCTTTAGTTGGAATTCAAGTGTTTATATCGATTGCAGTTTTCAAATGTTTACAATTGGATAACGGTTATGTTTTGTCTTTGTTCCAGTTCAAGATACCACCATCTCATTCGCCTCATCCAATACATGGTTGGTAAAGCTCTTTAAGTAGATCTGTGTTGTTTTAAGGGAGTTGTGACCCAATCCTTCACTGATTACCTCTGTGGGTATCCCCATGAATTTGGCTATGGTGGCCCAGGAATGGCGGATGGTATAGGTTGTAAAATGTTCTTCGATACCTGCATCCTCGGCAATGATCTTAAGACGGCTGTTCATCCTTCTTCTTAGGGTTTTATATTTTTCATAATGCTTTGTGCTACCATCATAGTTTGCGGGGAAAAGATATTCGTCCATTGATTTTCCTTTCGTATAAAAATTCAAAATTTCCCGTAGTTCCTCCGTAATTCGGACGGAGAGCTGGTCTCCTGTCTTGCTACGGCCGTAGAATATGCGGTCATTGACTATGTCCTTGACCTGAAGCTTTACCAGATCTATGAAATTCATTCCCCTACAGTTGAACATCACCAGGGCATAATTTTTGGCATGCCAGATGGCTGATCCTTCTTTGTAGTTTACGTCCCTGATCTTTATGAAGTTCATTTTTGATATGGCCTTTTTTTTGGTACGTCTGGAAGTGGGAATTTTAAAGTGTTGGAAGGGGTTCTTTTTGGGATAAAATTGATCTTCCTTTATGGCACTGTAATAGACCGCTCTAACGGCCCTCAAATAGGAGCTGATACCATTTTTGGAACTGCTCTTTGCTTTGTGTTCGATCTGGAAATTGGTCAGGAGTGTAACGGTAATCTCGTTCAACCGCAGATCTTTTCCCCCGTTCAGTCTGGTAATGGACCTGATGGCCCCTGCATACCAGGATGCAGTTCCGGGTTTGTTGGATCTTAATTTTCTATCGATGATGACCTTTCCCCATTGCGACAGGGTAATCCCGTTGTCTACATCATCCCGTATCTTGGTGTCCACTTTTTTGTCCCATGCCTTCCGGATATATCCAACCAGCGTATCCGCATCTACCGAGTTGATGCTGTCCCCGAGTCCCACTATGAGCTTATGAGCTGTATGTAGTTTGTCATAAATTTTTTCATTGGCCCTGTCACAATCTACATGGTTGTTTTTGAAGACGGACTTTTTCATCCGCATATATTTATCGTCCCATCCAGCGGGTGAACAATGATAGGGTAGGCGTATGATCCTCGTTTTACGGTGAAACAATCTTAGGGCAACGGGATACAATCCGTTGGCTGCACTTTTTGCCGATTTCCTGGTGTCCAATATCAATCTTACCTTGGCCATAATCTCCTTCTTTTATCTAAAGTTAGTAAAAAACAAGGCTCACTTTAGGCTCACTTTTTTTTGATATCATTTGATATCAAATGATATCAAATTTTATTAAAACGGTATTAAATATCTGTAAATCAATATAATATGATGTATTTTGCATTGATTTGCAGTTCCATTTCAAAGTCTTCTAAGCAGGCGGTCGAAGGTTCGAATCCTTCTGCCATCACGACAATAAAAACGGGGCTTTCAAGAAATTGAAGGCCCTTTTTATTTGGCCAAAAATGGTGATAGGGCTCACTTTAGGGATCATGCCTAATTTCTGGGTATTTGGATATTTATGCAAATAGTTGAGTTAACCTAAACAGGAAGAATTCTGTATTTCTAACGCCTCTGAACTGTGCCCTGAATGCCTTTATTTTAGCATTGAAGGATTCAGCGGATGCATTTGTACTTCTATTTATAAAATAGTTCAGGATCGACCTATAATTGAGGGATATTGTATTTGCAATGGTATTGAAGGCCCTGAATCCAGTATTTTCTACGTCTTCGTACCAATGGGCCAGTTTTGTGTACGCTGCCTGTATGGTTGTTGTCGTATTGAAAATGTGCCTAAGCCCCTGGACCAGGTCGAAGGCGACCTTTATATCCGGATATTGCGAGAACAATATTCTGCTTCTTTCAGATTGGTTCGGGGTCCAATTGTTTGGTGATTTATAAAGGAGGTACCTACTTCTGGCCAAGAGTTGTTTTCTGGTGTCCCCATTGCTGAATTCTTTTGGGACGAAGGCCCTGTTCTTTTCTTTTGCCCGTTTTATGTGTTCGTTCTCCTGGTCTATGGCATCCCATCTGTGCTTGATCCGGATGTCCTGAAGGGCCTCCAGTGCCAGCTTCTGTACGTGGAACCTATCCGTCACCTGTACCGCTTTTGGGAAACATTTTTTGGCGATGGTCTTCATGGAGTTCGCCATATCCAGGGTGATTTCCTTGACCATGGCCCTTTTCTTGTCCGATATCTTCATCAGCTGCTCTATGATCGGATCTACCTTGGTGCCTGAGAATATGGCCACTATGGACCCTTTTTTGCCCTTGGCTTTTTTGTTGGTGATTATGGTGTAGAGCTCCCCCTTGGAGAGTGCCGTTTCGTCAATGGAGAGGTAAGGTCCCAGATTTTCGGGAAAGACGAGCCATTGTTTGGCATGTCCCTTTTGCTCCCAATGCTTGAACTCGCTCAGATAATCCCTGTACTGCCGCTGGAGCTTCTTGCCATTTACCCCGAAGAGGGACCCCAGTTGTTGGCCGCTCAGGGCCGTATTATCCGTTGATCTCTTTTAAAAAAGCAGCGAACTCCTTTGACATACGGGTCCCCTGTGCAATAAATTCGTCCCAATCACGGCTGGTCTTGGTCCACTTTCCATCTACCAGGACATCCCAGCGCCTGCGCTTGAGGCTCAAGCTGACCAGATTGCTGCGGATCGGATAATCATCGATGACCCTGGGCTCCATAAAGCCACTGGCCTTAAAGGTGTGCTCTTTGTAACGCCCCGGCATCTGCTTTTTCTCCTCTAGAAATACAGTCAACCGATTGTCGTATAAGGGATTCTTTATAGGTTTTTGTTCAAAGCCGACGATATCAAAAAAGTCGAGTAATCCCTCTGGTAAAAATAAGCTCAATAACGATAAATCGGTTCCTTTGTCCATCCCTTAAATTTAAAGTGCAAAGAAATAAATTATTCACTTCAGACCCAAGTTTTGTTCTTGATCCTCTAAAGCCCAGAGCGGGAAGACGCAATTCGTCCAGATAATTTTTCCTACCTAATCATTTATTCGGTAGCACTTTTAAAGGCGTCTATACCTCCAACAACAGGTAAGGTTAACGCAGTTGCATCAAGATCAACCGATAATTCCGTTCCGGGATCGGGCAAAAGCGTAAATTCCCTGTCACTAGAGAAAATCATAAGTGCAATTTGTTGGCCTTTTGGTATAACCTGATCATCGGGCATCAATTCAAAGGATAGATTGTAGAAGGTTCCAGGGACCAATGGTTCGCTGTGGGTAAGGGAACTATGGTTTTGTGGATCTGCCCAACCACGGGTTATGATGTTATCCGTTATTTTTACATTCTTGCCATCATTCCAAGGTAAGGAAACCAACCAAACCGATAAATTGGCAGCAGCTTTGTTGCTCGCCACAGAAATACTAATTTTAGGGACTCCTGATAAGTGAATATCCTGGGTCAAGGTTGGGGTAATATAAAGCAGGCGATGATTTGTATTCTCAGCCTTGGCCAAAGTTTCTCCAGAAAAGGAAAAGTTATCCACTAAGGTTTCCACTCCTTGATCGTCCTTTTTTTCTGTTTTTAATCCACCTATCTCCGGTGCACCACCTTCAAGATATAAAGTTACGGGTGCCGCTTCCGGATTTGGATAATCCTCATAGGGCGTAGGATTTAGTTTATCATCATTCTCACGAACAATCCAGGCCTTGGCATCCTCTTCCACTCCATTTTCAACTCCGTGCAAATAATGGGTAAACCACTTATTCATAAGGGTTAGAGGCGGCTCTCCACCATGCCCGTTCTGGTGATAATATATTTGGGTAGGCAAGCCTTTATCCTTGGCGGCCTTGTAAATTCTATAACTATGTTCGGGCATTACATTCCAATCATTAAATCCGTGTGCCATGAATAAAGCAGCCTTCATGGGTTCCATATCGTTTAAATAATCACGCCCCGCCCAAAACTCGTTGTAATCACCTGTAATACGGTCCATACCGTTTTTCATCTCAGTATCCCTAACAACCCTATTATTGTAGGCCCGTTTGGACTCGTCCCCGCTGTGTATAAAATCGTAAAGCACGTCTATATCTTCTCCTAAGAATCCTCCTGGGGAACGTACAAGACCATTGGATCTATAGTAATGGTAATAGGAAGTATTGGGGGCGATGGGAATAATTGCTTCCAACCCCTCAACTCCAGTGGTAGCGGCAGCCAATGGTATGGTCCCATTATAGGAAGTCCCTGTCATACCTACTTTTCCGGTAGACCAATAAGCCTTTACCCTTTCTTTTCCATAAGGCTCCGTATAACCCTTGGCCCTACCACATAACCAATCAATGACCGCTTTAGGGGCCAAGGACTCATTGTCCCCTCCAACAGTGGGAGAACCTTGTGACAACCCTGTACCCGGCGAAGAGGAATGCACTACAATATAACCCCGGGGAACCCAAGTTTTTATATGTGATTTGGAAATATAGGGTCTTTTCCCTGTCCTAACTACATTTGGGTGTAAACGCTCTTTGGGTGTTTCCCCCAATTCATGTCGTACATCCCAAAAAATCTCATTTAAATTGGAAGCCACACCTGCAAAATATGGACTACTGATGTAAATGATAGGCAATTTGAGTCCTTCCGTTTCAGTTTGACCAGGTCGGGTGACCGAGACGTGCATTCTGTCTTTCTTGCCATCCCCATCAGTATCAAATTCAGTTTCAACCCATAGGTCGTGTGTTATCCAAGTTGCTTCATCACTAAATCCGGGAACAATCTGGGCCTCACCGTTCTCGAAAATTGGAATAGATTTTTTTTCCAATAATGTTCCACTCTTCTGGGCGCTAACTATGGTTAGTACACCCATTAAAAATGTGAATAAAAATGCAATTTTGTTTTTTATCATAATCGACTTTAAATTAATATATAGAATTTAGGTTTAAATTATTTGGGAATAGGTTGTTGATGCAAAACCAATCAATGTTCAAGATAATATAGGTTTCGATAAATGATTTTGGGTAGGAAATTTAATGGAAGCTACCAACCCAACACCATAAAACGGACTGGATACAGATGTCCCTATAGTAACCGATAATTTGCTTGGAAAGGAATTTTCAACCCACATGTAGACTTGTACTATATAGCAATTATTTGCAGCGAATATAAACAAAAATTATGGTACAGGGTTTCCAATAAGTTAGCCAATCCATATGATTTAATGACTTTCAATACATTCCGTAATAGGACTTAAAAGCACTTTACAGGCCCTAAGGGGGGAGCATTAAGCACTATAAGAATTTGCTCTTCATTCCTTATTACACTATTGCGGGCCAGGATGGTCGACACAATTTTATTGTCCACCCAACGTATCGGAAAAAACTGATTATTCCAGGCTTTGTATTTGTCTCTCGACCATTTTCAAAATGACATGTAGGATTTAATCCCGATTTTTTATCATATTTAAAGAGAACCCGCCCAGAACCATGATGATAATGGCAATGATGGCCCACAACCATAGCTTATTTTTAAAAATAGGCTCCTGCTCCAAAAATTGTAGATTGCGTAACCTTTGTTCACTACCTACTTTTAAAGGAGCAAGGGTTTCTGGGATATTTTTGGAAAATTGTGCAATGTCGTAGTTCGGAAAGGAACCTTCACTATTTCCATAAGTTAGATAATAAGTTCCTTCCTTGGTAAACCTGGCAACCAATTCATGTAGAAATCCCTTTACTTGAAAATTTTCATAGGTTAGCGGCTGATTATCTCCATTGTAGACCGTTATTTTTATTTTTTGCACAATAGTACTGGGAAAATCAAAACTACTTTCTTCCAATGAACTCAATGTCCCTTTTAGCAAAGTATTATAATTATACTTCCAACCCTTATCGGTTTTAACACTATCTATTATATGTGATATGGCAATTGGTCTATAAAAATCATATTGTTCCCGTACCCCAAAGGAAATGGAACCAACTGGAATAGGCTTGGCCAGATCCACTATTATTTCTGTAGTATTTTTGGCTCTATTCCCATCAATCATCACTTCATTGATCGGATATTTTTTATACTCCCCATCTGTGGATTCATTATCAAAAATTTGGGCAGATATTAAATTAGGCTTTTTATCACTTTTAATGTGTAACCTAAAAAAACGGTATTTGGAATTGGGAAGGATAACGGTCGTAAATTCATAATCCGTCAGTTCATTTTTTATGGATAGAATACGATAATCATTTACCAGAGTAAACCATTCCTCTTGTTGCCAACTACCTTGCAGATCTATATTCCAATCGAAATTCCTCTCCTTAAAATTCAAATCTATTTGATTTATAGAAACCGCGGCAGGCACTTCAAAAGTATAATAATAGCCATTGTTGTTATACGACGTATTCAATGTTTTGAAAGTAATAGCCCTACTGTTGATTTTTTTGGAATTGATACGGAGCAGATAGGGAACTTCAATAGTATCGTTATTGTTCCCCAAGCCATATATTCTAAGATCGGATAAATCCCTTGATACCTTGCCAAAAATTGAATCGGGTAATGGTACCCTGTGCCATTGATCATTTACCCCTGTAATCAATCTCTTGAATTGATAATGGTCCATTTGACCGTAGCACAGGGAACAAGTCAAAAGGAGTATGAGGATGATTTGTCTATTTCTCCACTTCATTGGATATAATATGTTTGTATTTATTGTACAAAAAAGATATAATCAATAATAGCACACCCAAGGAAACGAAGACAACAGTCTTCGCTAGTGTATCCAAATGTGATATGTCATATAGGAAAAGTTTAACCAATGTAACTCCAAATAGGGCAATAGCCATTATCCGCAGATGTTTCTTGTTTTTCCATATACCCAAAACGATTAGAAATAGCGCATAAAGACCCCATAATATACTAAGTCCCAACTTGTAGGACTGTGTAAATTCCATAATATCCATCCAATGGATCAATTCACTACAGGAAATCCAAAGTATTGTAATATATAATAAAAGATCATAGCCAATACTAAAACGCAGTTTTAAAAATTCTTGTCGCTTGTACATATATGTGGCGTATAAAGTAAGACCAACAAAAAAATAAGAGACGTATCTAATTATTATATTCCAGGCACCAATATGGTAATATTCATTATTGATCCTATCCAAATAACTTTCCCGAAGTTCGCTGATCCCATAAAGGCCGATAAACAAAAAGAAAGCAATTGCCAAAGTATTTATCCCTATTTGAAATACACCCAATTGATGACTCTTCAGCCTTTTAATGTTAATAAACGAAAGTACCGACATAAACAACAAGGTATAGTTAATGGTCCAAATATTCCTAAAACTTTTAATGTCATAATTCCACAGATAACTGGGATGATCTTGGCCTTCTGGTGTAATAAAAAGGGCAGAATCTAAGTATAATTGGTCCCAATAGGTGGTTATTTCAATCCTGAGGGCAAAATAAGTTATCAATACCAGAATGACCGGAATGGACATGGAAATGATTCTTAAGTAGGTGTTTCTGGATTTATTGCTAGGGGAGTCCCGTTGATTTAGGTCTGTCCAATACATGAACCCGAAAGCACAGATACTCAGCAATGACGTAAGAAAATTTAAATTCAATAAGGGTCTTATCTTTGTTCCACTATCAACAGGATCGTAGACACTATAAACCCACGACCAATCTTCAAAGATGCTCAATACGGCCAATAGCATTAAGGGAAAGGAGAGTTGTTCATATATGGTAACATGTTTGGATCGTCCAAGCCAGAATAATATGGTGGCCTCCCCAGCCCATAATAGGGTTACCCAATTTCCATCCAATTGAACAGGGACGGCAATAGTTATAAACACCAGGACCAAGCCAATAATAAAATAAAATAAATTAACGTCGGCCAGTTTCTGGCGATAGATTAGAAAGCCTACTACAAAATGGATTAGGGCGTTTATAAGCGTAAATAATCCCAAAAGTTGTTTTCCTGCCTCATGATTATTCAATATACTATAACCCAATCCAAAAAAGATCATGGAATTTAGCAAAAGGAGTATCACATCGGTAATTCCAAATTTTTCTTTTTGCAAGAGTTTATATCCCAGAAAGGCCATGTAAAATATAAGAAAAAACAGGCCCATAAAAATCAAAGCCATTCCAAAATGTTCTTCTGTTTTATACTTTGATAGGTACCAAACAAAAAACATAAACCAGGTCAATCCAAAAGAGGAATAATAAAGTGGTTTCCAATATTTTTTAAATGCGATGATAAGGATACCAATATTAATAATTGCCATGTAACCAAATAGCACCATAACTTCATCCGAACCTTCACTCAACAAAAATGGGATGGCATAGGCACCCACCAATCCAATAAGGGCAATTACTTGCCTATTATAATTAATAGCCGCTACCACTGTAAAAACAGTAAATATGACCATAAGGGCAAAGGCTATTCCCTGTGGATAAAGGTTATAAAAGCTATAAGCGGCAAAGGTGATAAAATAGAAAATGGCCATGGCGCCACTTACCAATACAGCACTATAGTTCTCGAATTTTTGTTTTAATCTTATACCGAATCCCAAGAGTCCCGCACCTGCCAAATAGCCCAATATTATCCTGGTAAGTGGGCTGATCAGATCGTGATCCATAGAGTATTTTGCCCCTATGGCCACACCAATGACCGTAATGATTATTCCTATTTTATTGATTAGATTCTCACCAATAAATTTTTCTATATCCAGCTTTAATTTGGGGTTTTTCGCTGTTCTGGCAGACTCCTTTCCAACAAAAGTATTCCCCTGTCCAGAAACGAATGCCGAATCCTGTACTTCTTCCTCAAAAGGTTCTTTGGTCGGTGCTACCGCTGCAGATAACACCTTGGAAGGACCCGGGTTTTCATGGCTTTTCCTCAGGAGATTGATATCTTTCCGGAGCATTTCTATTTCCCTTGAAAACTCATCCTGTCTGCGGAGCAAAAGTTGGAGCCTCTCTGTTAGTAATTTAATTTGGTCCCGGGGATCTGTCATTCTAGAATGCTTAAATTATTGCGGGGAATTTATAATTTCTTGGGATGTACTTATGGCCATGCACCAATTAAATGGATTCATAAATACAAACGCCATTTTTACCAATGTATTTCACCTGTGGTGTTATCAATCTAAAAGGCTGTCAATTTCCCTTCATATATCCATATCCACTATTGTTCCATAATAATATATTGGCTCATTGTTTAATTGCAGTTGCAATTATGGGCCATATATTGTTGGCAATAATCTTTTGACCTTCGGCCGTAGGGTGTATTCCATCAGGTTGATTTAATTCTGGATTTCCTGCCACATCCTCCAACAGGAATGGAATAAGGCCAATATTATTTTTTTTGGCTAGATCTGGAAATATATTCTTGAATTCCGCAGTATAGTCCTGACCCATATTGGGGGGTATTTGCATACCAGCCAAAATAATGGTCGTCATGGGACTTTTTTGTTGCACCATATGTATAATTTCCTGTAAGTTGCTTCGGGTTTCTTCCAAGGGAATACCCCGCAGACCATCGTTGGCCCCCAATTCCAGGACAAAAACGGCTATTTCCGCATTAAGCACCCAGTCCAATCTATTTTTACCACTGGCCGTAGTTTCCCCACTTAAGCCGGCATTCACCACTTTGTAAGCCAGTTGCAGTGAATCTACCTTCTCTTGGATCAAAGCGGGAAAAGCTTCATTTGGGTCAAGCCCCATACCTGCTGTTAGGCTATTACCAAAGAACAGAATTACTTCGCTTTCGCTCTTCGCCTCCATCTTGCTTTCTATGGAATTTTCCTCTTTTTCCCCGGCATCGGTCTTCTTGGTTGCTATATTTCCACAAGAAGCGAAAAAAATGAAAAATAAATAAGAAAATCTTAACAAGGTTCGCATGGGATATTGGATTAAAATCAAAATCATTTCTGTATTTTGCCTACTTTGGAAAACCACGAAATAGAAATTATATGGCAAAGATATTAAACGTAAGCAATTTAGGGAAAATCTATACCAGTGGCTCTAAAAAATTGACGGTATTACAGGATATTTCTTTTGATGTGGAGGAAGGGGATACTTTTTCCATTGTAGGCCCATCAGGGAGCGGAAAAACAACTTTACTTGGTATATGTGCGGGTCTGGATCGACCCGATTCGGGAATGGTAACCCTATGCGGCACCGAATTAGGGAGTTTAAATGAAGATGAGAGGGCCATACTACGCAATGGGAACGTAGGCTTTGTGTTTCAGGATTTCCAATTGCTACCAACACTGACCGCTTTGGAAAATGTAGCCATCCCTCTGGAATTACGGGGGGATAAAAATGCTATGAAGAACGGGATGGAACTTCTGGATAAGGTAGGTCTACAAAATCGCTTCCATCATTATCCGTCCCAGCTCTCAGGTGGGGAGCAACAGCGCGTTGCCTTGGCCCGGGCATTTTCCAACAAGCCTTCCATTTTATTCGCCGATGAGCCTACCGGTAATTTGGATGCGGAAACAGGTGAAAAGGTAATACAATTACTTTTTCAACTTAATGCAGATGCAGGCACTACTTTGGTTATAGTTACCCACGATTTGGAATTGGCAGCCAAAACCCAACACATACTAAGGTTAAAAGGAGGTAGGATTATTGCCAACCAAGAAACAACTACACTGTGAAAGGACATAATAGTACTTCAAGATCAGGTTTCCTATGGCTACTAAAAATGGCATGGCGCGATGGAAAGGCAAGCAAAAGAAAACTTTTTCTTTTTATGGCCTCCATTATTATGGGGATTGCTGCGGTGGTATCCATACAATCTTTTGGCGAAAATCTTAAAAAAAATATTTCCCTACAGTCCAAATCCTTAATGGGGGCCGATTTTATTGTGGATAGTAGAAATCCACCAAATGAAAGGGTTGAAAGACTTTTGGATTCCCTTGGCGGGGCCGATGCCAAAGAAATAAACTTTCCGTCCATGGCAGCCTTTCCCAAGTCAGGGGCCTCCAAATTGGTACAGGTTAGGGGTATTGAAGGAGAATTTCCTTTTTATGGTACATTGGAGACAGTACCAACGACGGCAGCGGGTAACTACCAACATAAAGGTGCGGCTCTAGTGGATGCTACCGTTATGCTTCAGTATAACCTAAAAGCCGGAGACAGCATTAAAATTGGGGAAGTTACCTTTCCCATTGCCGGGTCAATAAAATCGATACCAGGTAGCTCTGGCCTGTTTAGTTCCGTGGCACCACCGGTAGTGATTCCATACAGGTTTATTAAAGAAACGGGCTTGATACAGCAGGGCAGTAGGTTGGATTATGAATTCTATTTTGTTCAACCTGATACAGATCTTGAGGCACTGGATAAAGAGTTGGACCCTATATTGGACGCCGAAGGTGCCGATTTGGATACCCACACCTCTACGAGTGCCAATTTAGGACGCCGTTATGGAAATTTTGGTAAGTTCCTCAATCTGGTCGCTTTTATAGCCCTCCTCCTTGGTTGTATTGGCATTGCAAGTGCCATCAATATTTATATAAAGGAAAAATTAAGATCGGTGGCCGTTCTAAAGTGCCTAGGTGCTACCAAAAAACAAACCTTCCTGATTTATTTATTGCAGATTGCAGTACTTGGTCTGTTTGGGGGAGCCGTAGGTACAGCATTAGGTATTGTTTTACAGCAAATATTCCCATTACTTCTTGGAGATCTATTGCCGGTGGATGTACATTTAACTTTGGCTCCAAAGGCAGTTGCCATGGGACTACTCTTGGGCCTTTTCATGTCCGTTCTTTTCGCTCTCTACCCACTAATGAATACCCTGTATGTCTCGCCACTACAAGCTTTAAGGGTTCAAGAAGTGGATAAGTCAAGATCTAGACGGGGATTGATTGTGGTTTCTTTGGCCATTTTGGCCTTCTTATTTCTTTTTTCATATTGGTTATTAAAGGATTGGAAATATTCCTTGTTTTTTGTGATAGGCATGGTAGCTACCTTCGCCATCATGGCCGGTTTGTCCGCATTGGCCATGATGGCAATAAAAAAATATTTTCCTACTTCTTGGGGTTTTACTGCCCGTCATAGTTTATCCAACCTTTTTAGACCGCAGAACCAAACCTTGACCTTGGTCCTTGCCATTGGTATTGGCACCTTTTTAATAAGCACCCTATACTTTACCAAAGACTTCTTACTGGCTAAATCTTCTTTGGAAACAGATGCCAATAGTCCCAATATAATTCTTCTGGATATTCAAACCGAACAGAAAGAAGCCGTAGCCACTACAATACGGAGCGACGGTCATGCTGTATTGACGGATATCCCGATAGTTACTATGCGCGTAAATAGCATACAGGGGGAGACTGTAAACGAAATCAGAAAGGATACCACTTCAAGGATTAACTCTTGGATATTGAACCATGAATTTAGGGTAACCTACAGGGATAGCCTTATCGCCTCCGAAAAATTGGAAGCTGGGGAATGGGTTCCAAAAGTAATCTCTAAAGAACAAATACCTATTTCCATAAGTGATAATTTTGCCAGGGATGCCAAGGTGAAAGTGGGGGATAAGCTAAGCTTTAATGTTCAGGGGGTAATTATGAATACCGTTGTATCAAGCATTAGAACAGTGGATTGGGGCCGAATGCAACTTAACTTTTCCATAGTATTTCCCATAGGTGTCCTGGAAAAGGCTCCCCAATTTACAGTACTTACCACCAATGTGCCCGATGAAAATGCATCGGCCAAACTGCAAAAGGAATTGGTTAGATTATTTCCCAATGTATCCATTCTGGACATAAGGCAAATTTTAGTGGTCATCGAGGGGCTGTTGAACAAAATTTCATGGATTATAAATTTTATGGCATTTTTTAGCATCCTTACGGGGATAATTGTACTAATGGGTGCAGTAAGAACCAGTAAATATCAGCGTATTCGTGAAAGTGTACTACTAAGGACCCTAGGTGCCAAGAGCAGGCAAATACTTAAAATAGTAGCTCTTGAGTACCTTTATTTGGGTATCTTGGGAGGTTTATCTGGAATTTTGCTGTCTTTGGTAAGTAGCCAGTTACTGGCTTTTTTCGTATTTGAATCAGCTTTTAAACCATCCTTATTTCCTTTTCTGGTACTATTCCCTGGAATTACTTTATTGGTCTTGTTGATAGGTATAACCAATAGTAGAAGTGTTATAAAAAGTCCTCCGTTGGAAGTATTGAGAAAGGAGGTTGGATAACCATAATCTGACCTGTCTCTGTTTACCAAACAAAAAAGGATGGTCAAAGGAGTGACTAACAATATCCACGGCATCCCAAAGTTGTCATTACTTCAGTTGATAAAGGTATTTTGCCTTACCGATGTCCGTTTTTGGATGCTGACCAATTCCCAAATAATATTCCAACTGCCATTTCTGGGTAGATAGAGCTGTTTTGTTGGTAGGTTGGGACCAGGGAGGATATATCCTAAAGCCACGTTTCCCTTCTTTTTTGGTATGGGATACTATGCCTTTTTCCATCAGAACGTCCTTGGGAAATACAAATTGTCCACTATGTGGTCCTTCTTGGATATTTATTACGAATAAATCTACCTTATCGGTCTCTTCATAGGGAGTTGTTTCGCCATTCGCACCTCTTTTCCATAAGGTGACGAATTGCCCAATTTTCTTTGGAGTGATCTTAGCCTTTCTTGATATAACCCGTAACGCATCCAATTGAAATGAGGAGGCTTCATATTCTTTACCTTCCTTGTCCTGCACATGGTTGGACACTTTTAGTCCGCAAGGCGTATAGACCTCTTCCAAAAGGGTAGTAAAATCGATATTTGCTCTAACCTTCATTTTAAAAAAATATCCCAACTTCTAATTTAACTGATAATAATTTTAAAACCCTAAATGTTATTTTCCGCCAATTTAAGCCTTTCGGCTTCCCAACCGTGGTCTATGTACTCCCATGAAAAGTCGTTTCCACTTACCCTAATTTTAACAAAGCCTTCCTTGGTATTGTGCCTTCTTCCTTTCCATCCGTTCCCTGCAATGGAGCCTCCCGTTAAAAAATGAAATCGGTCATTGATAAATCCGTATTCCTTCCAATGAATATGTCCTTGTAAAACCAGTTTTAAATTATGGCCTTCCAATATCTTAAATACATCGGAAGCATTGTTGACGGTTCTACTACCTTCACTACCGTTTAATTGGGAATAGGTGCAAATCATAGGAATATGGGTGGTGATGATTATGGGGGTGTCTTTATCCACCTTTGCAATATCCTCTCTTAACCATGCCAACTGTTTATCATGAAAGGTGCCCTGATATCTTTTATTTTCTGTTACATCCAAGGAATTTAATGTAATAAAATGCCAGCCTTTATGATCAAAAGAGTAGTAAGTGTCCCCAAAATGTCTTTCCCACATTCCGTATTTATAATCGGGATGATCTTCAGACTCCGGACTTTCCTCATAGATGGCAAAAAGGTCATGATTACCAATACAATTATAAACAGGCATATTAAAGCCCTTACACATGTTCTTATAGAGGGTGAACAAAGATTCACTTTGATCAAAATTACCGCGCATAGTGTCATATACCAAATCCCCTCCGGTAAGTACAAAATCCGGTTTCAATTCATTTACCTTGTCTATGGCCATTTGAAATCCTTTTGGCGCATTCATTTCCGGTTTTATATGTATATCCGTAAGAAACGCAAATTCAAAGGAATCCTCATTTTTTTCTATTGCTTTCCTTTCATTTGAATTTTGACAGGAAATCTGTGTAAATGGTATGGCTACAACGGCCAGGCCCGATTGAAGAATAAACTTTCTTCTACTGGCCCAATCTTTCTTTTTCTCCTCCATGACTTACTTTTTATTCATTTCATCTTCATTTATAATCCAAATTTCGGAAACTTGGGATCCCCGTTCTCCCTCCCCACAGCTCCATTCCAGTTCAAGTATTCCGTCCTGTAAGGTGTTGGCAGGAACTTTAAACTCATATATGGGCTGGTCTCCGGTAATAATGTAATCGTGTATCAATTCGTTCTCTGCCATCAATTTAATTTTTGAACGGAAACGCCCTGTATAACCCACCCTAATTAAATAGGAGCCCTCAGGATCCAAATTAGTGTACACCATTTGTAAGGGTTCGTCATACAAGGCCGTAACTTGGTTCATCCAAGATAATGGAGTTGTATGCCCATCAAAGCCCACGGCCGTTATTTCATGTACCCATTCTTCACCTCGCAGGCCTACGCCAAAACTGACCCGGGGGGATTTCAACCCGCCAGGGTCTTCTTCATAACTAGAATCGGAAACCACCCTGTTCCAACTACCTGGTGTTCCGAAATTGTCATAATATCCACCAGGCCCCGGGTTATTCCGCTCCAACAAATTGGCTATGGCCTCCATTTTATCAACCTCAGTTCCATTCCTTTCAATCATGGAAAGTTGGTCTATTAGCCACATACCATCGTTCAAGGGAACATCAATATTATCTATAAAATTTCCTCGCCCAGCAGCGGCAAAGTGTTTGTCTACCGTTAATTGGGCGCCTATGCTTTTAAACAGTCCATCGGCCAAGGAAAAGCATCTATTTTTCCATTCCGGCATTACAGGTTGCAACTTCGCCTTATATAAAATAGCTTTGGCTGCTGCAATGGCTTTGATAGGCCCCATAGTTCTTGCCTCGGATAAAATTTCCCTTGCCCTTTGTTCCAATTCCGTCTCATAAATCAATCTTCTATATTGATAAGCGTCAAAATAGGCCCTTATGAGTCCCATTTGAAAACGAAAATTACCCAATACCTCCTTTGTAGCATTTTTTTCCAGTTCCTGCCACTGCTGCAAGGTTCTAATTACACCATCGTTGGTAAGTAAGGGGCCTTGAAGGTTTTTTTCCAAGGCCATTAATCCTTGGGAAACAGCCTCAATATATTGGGGACCCATAAAATAGCGTGCATAATCCCGTAAGGTTTCCATTACGGGTGTTTCCGGATCCCAATCCTGATCACTCCATACCATCTTGTTAACATCGTCATTGGTACCTTCGGAATAACTTATACTTCCCTGTGCATATTGGTCAAAGGCATTGTGAATAATTTTCTGGTCGATGGGCCTTGGATTAATACACTCCCTGCCAAGGGTAATGGCATAGGCCAAATCCCAATGTGGAATGGGGTATTGACTGCTTAAACTATGGGTTATATCCGGGTATCGTCTTATAGGAATCCCCGGATTTAAGCGCTCCCTGATTTCTTTAATAGGTGTTTTAATCCATGGTCCAAATACAATGCCACCAAACCAAGGGTAGCCTTTGTTTACATGTGCATAAAAAGTTTCAAACCAGGCATTGGTGGGTCTAAAAACCTGAGGGGATACCCAAATTTTGGCATTGGGATGATACTCCTGTAGCACTGCGGCTTCCTTTTCCAGCCAGTTGAACAATTCATCAGGCTCCAGATCCCCTGGATCTCCTCCTGGAACAAATAACGCATCCAATCTAGGCACTGCTTTGAACACCTTACGGCGCTCCTCAATTTCCAACTTTAAGGAGTCGGGACTTGTATAATCCGATCCCATATTGGGATACCACATCCAAACATCCATGCCATATTTATCACAGATTTTGGATTGTTCCACAATCATTTCAATCGCTGGGATCTTCATATGAACACTGGTGAAGTCATCATCGGTACGGGGTGGCATTATTTCAATACTATTGGCACCAAAAACTACCAAATCACGGATATATTCATCAAATTGTTCTACTGAAAATGCGTCATAGGAATTGGTCTTTGGGCGATAGCCCAATTGGTGGCCCCTTATCGGAAAGGCCGGACTGGTAGCCATATTCAGATCGGAAGGCAACAAAATTTGTCTCTGGGACATTTCCAATTTCCTTAAAAGTTTTCCAACTCCATATAGCACACCTCTGGCATCGTTCCCCACCACAAGTACAACTTTAGTTTTGGGAACCACGGTTATCTTGTAACCTTCCGATTTTATTTCTGGCATAGCCATCAAGAGCCGCCTGTATTCCAACGGAAATTTATCAAGATCCTTTTCAAGCCCGACAATTATAGCACTTTGGGTTTGTTTCGGTATTTTATTTCCCTTAGACAGTGCAATACTACTCCTTTTAGCTACTTCCTCCTGTAAAAGGGTGATGGCATTTAGGACCAAGGGATCCCTCTTTCCCAAACTGATTATTTGAGCTTCACTTAAATCGACCTTTTGTCCAAAAAGAGTAGATGGAACAAAAACTATAAACAGAATTAAGTACAGGGAAAGTTTAAAAATTCTGTTCATATAAATTAATTTAATTACCTAGTAACGAGCTGTATTTCCTTTACTATTAAATTGCCAACTCGCCGCCGGCCGACAAATTGTGGTTATCGCCCAAAGCCTGTTTAATACTACTGAGATCCTCAGAAAGTTTTTGACTAAAGAGACGCATATCCGAACTGTGCAAAACAATATTGGCACCTTCCTTGACGTACTTTATCTGATATTCCGGATGGGCGGGAAAATGAATTCCCGCAGCCAGCCCTTTTGCCCTGGCCTTGCGTATTATATTTTTCACGGTCCCCACAAAATCGGGGTGATCATATTGTTCCGGCAATCCCATATTTATCGATAGATCGTGAGGGCCTATAATGATTCCGTCCAAACCAGGAACTTTAATAAGCTCGTCCAATCTCTGTACCGCGATGGTACTCTCTATATTTATAAAACACAAACTGTCCTGATTGAAGTTGTGCAAATACGATTTTAATGCTGCCGATAATTCTTCCTTTCCGCTAAGCACATTTTGCAGTCGCTCCCCCTTCAAGGGTCTATACTTGGTGGCGCCTACCATTTGTTGTACTTGATCTATATTTTCAATGTAAGGGGCAAGTACCCCCACAGCCCCAGCATCTTTGGCCATACATGCCGAATAGGGGTCTGGACTTGGTATACGAACAACTGGGGACATACCATGGGCGCTATACACCTGACATAAAAGGGTTAGTTCCGTTCTGTCCAAGGGAACATGTTCCGTGTCCAGAAAAACAAAATCCAGGCCCATCCCTTTTACAACCTTGGACCAAATGGGAGAAGTAGACAAAATACAGGTCCCATAGATATTTTGGTTGTTACTTAGTTTTTGTTTTAGGTTCAATGCCATTGGTCTGGAATTTATGGTCTCTGGAATAAGGATATGGACTTAATTGTTCACTACATTAATAGGGTTCCCGTTTAAAAAAGCTTCCAAATTTTCAAGGGCGGTATTTAACAATCTACTCCTTGATTCCTTTGGGGCCCAGGCAATATGGGGCGTAATGATACAGTTATTGGCCCTTAGTAATGGATTGTCCCCAGCAATGGGCTCCTTGGAAACTACATCAAGGGCCGCCCCGGCAAGTTTACCATTGTCCAAAGCTTCCTTTAAATCCTGCTCTACGATCAATTGTCCACGAGAGGTGTTAATAATCATGGCTCCGTCTTTCATTTTGGAAATATTGGAAGCATTTATAATTCCTTCCGTTTCAGGGGTAAGAGGACAATGTAGACTTATTACATCCGATTGCATTAGGAGTTCATCCATAGCCACCTGTTTACAACTGCCGCTCTCCAATTCAGGTCTCTTTCTGCTCCCTGAAGTCAAAATATTCATACCAAATGCCTGGGCCAATTTGGCCGTAGCCTGCCCAATTCTACCAAAACCGATAATACCCAAAGTTTTGCCATCCAATTCTATAAGGGGGTAGTTCCAAAAACAGAAATCTTTGCTTTTGGACCATTCCCCTTCCTTCACGGCACGATTATGGTCTCCTACATGATGGCACATTTCCAACAATAGGGCCATGGTCATCTGCGCCACGGCGGTAGTTCCGTAGCTGGGCACATTGGTGACTACCATACCCAATTTTTTGGCGGTGTCCACATCAACAACATTGTAACCCGTGGCCAACACCCCTATATATTTCAAGGAAGGCACTTTGTCCAAAACTTCTTTGGGCAAGGGTGTTTTGTTGGTAAGGACAATCTCTGCATTACCTATGGTTTTAATAATTATATCATTATTATAATCGGTTCTGTCATGAACCGTTAGCTCACCAAATTCCTTTAATTTCCCCCAGCTTAAGTCGCCCGGATTTAAGGTATGTCCGTCTAGAACAACAATTTTCATATTCAAAATTATTTTTTTACTTATCAATAGTCTTTTTCAACTAAATACAACTACTTATTGGCCACGCTTCAAGTTAACAACACCTATTATATATAACCTAACATTGCCGCTTAAAATTGACATCAATACTTAAATTTAAAAATTAAGTAAATATCTTTAAATCACTGGTCATCAATTTAAAATCCATAATTGAAACAACTAAAAATTAAACATCAAACTTTATGTGTATCAATAGGCTCGGGGCACACCATTGAGAAAGACCTTCCATACAAATATAACCTATATCATAGACGTTTTATAGCCTAAATTTTATCCAATTCAGATTATATATTGACTTTAGTGCTTAATAAATCATTAAGGTACTTAGAGGGTTTCATGGGGTACCGTATTTAATCCTATTTTATCTTTTAAACAAAAAAGGATAATTTATTTAAACTGTTTTTATGATATTAGGGGAAAATTCATATCCATATAATCATTCTAAATTATAGTTAAGCCATGAAAAAGCTAGTTATTTATATGTTTTTGGCAGTATTGCCCTTAATTGCCAATGGTCAGGCCCTTAGCTATAAGACGATAGAAAATATATTTTACTACGATACCCCAACTACCGATCGGAGCACATATATGCAGGACCAAAACCTTTTGGATATCCAATATCCGGAAGTGGATCATAAAGTCCCAGTGGTTATCTGGTTTCATGGGGGAGGTTTAACTGCTGGTAAAAAAGAAATACCATCTGCCTTAAAAGAAAAAGGATTTTGTGTAGTTGGTGTAGGGTATAGGCTTTCCCCAAAGGTAAAAGCCGAAACCTGTATCGAGGATGCTGCTGCAGCAATTGCTTGGGTATATAAAAATATTGATAGTTATAATGGCGATTCCAGTAGGATATTTGTCTCCGGACATTCAGCAGGGGGTTACTTGGCCTTAATGGCGGTTATGGATAAAAGCCGACTTGAAAAACATAATTTAAGTTCGGATATGATCGCTGGCCTAGTCCCATTTAGCGGCCATACCATTACCCATTTTACCATAAGGCAGGAAAGGGGTATTCCGGGGGAACAGCCTGTCATAGACAAGCTAGCGCCTTTGTACCACGTGAGAAAAAATGCACCGTCCACCTTATTGATTACTGGAGATAGGGAAAAAGAAATGCTGGGACGCTACGAAGAGAACGCCTACTTCTACAGGATGATGAAAGTTGTTGGACATAAAGACATTACCCTATACGAAATGGACGGTTACGGACACAATATGACAGAGCCGGCCTTCCCGTTATTGGTTGATTTTGTGCGATTAAAATCGAAAATTGATTAGAAGTATTTGCTAATTAACAAGACATATTTAATTTATTACATGTTGATATTTAATAAATTATCGACATGTATTTAAGATTCCAAAGATAACCTTGCCAATTAATACATAATGAAAATCGTAATAGCCCCTGATTCTTTTAAGGAGTGTTTATCGGCCCAAGAAGTGGCTGCCAATATAGCTGTGGGAATCAGAAAGGTAGCTCCGAATGCCGAAATCTTCGAAATCCCTAT